>DAHXOX010000010.1 GCA_027364655.1 Paludibacter sp.
AAATGATATTTTGACTACCTTTGACGATTAAATCGTAGCTCAAAGTATGCACCATCGATCCATTTCCTGGATATTTGTTTTTTTGTTCATTGGCTTTACACAAGCCACTTTTGCATCGTTACACTCTTATGCAGACCACTCCGTCTTGATGCAGGGAAATTGGACAAAAATTAGAGTCCCTTCAACAGGATTCTACAAGTTAACATTTGACGATCTAAAAAAAATGGGGATAACCAATCCGCAGGACGTGCGTGTTTGTGGATATGGCGGAGCTCAACTACCTGAAGATTTCACAAAACCCTTTATCGATGATCTTCCCGAAAATGCCATCTATATAGGGAATAGCTATATTGTTTTTTACGCACAAGGACCTCTTAGCTGGCAATTCAACGCCAGTCAAAAAAGATTCGTACATACAACTAATTGCTATTCAAACTACGGCTATTATTTTATTTCACAAGGAAATACCGCTTCCAAACGAATTGTTTTAGCTCCAGCCGATACAGCCACACCCACCGTGACAGCCGATTATTTTTTAGACAGAGATTTGCATGAAGTTGACCTCATCAACTTAGCCAACTCGGGACGAGAATTTTATGGCGAGACCTTCAGCTATACCACTTCCTACACGTTTCCATTTACATTCGCCAACGCAGATACCCGACGAAACAGTTTTATAAGTACCGATGTCGTTGCTAATGCAGCAAACAACAGCAGCTTCACAGCTGCCATTAATTCGCAAGTTGTAGGCACAGTGTCAGTACCGGCAGTTTCGAGCATGTATGATTATGCACGGAAAGGAAGCGAGGCATTCTCATTTATTCCCACTGCCGACAACCTAAATGTGACGTTAACCTACAACAAACCGACTTCAGTTGCTACAGGATATTTGAACTGGATTGAGATGAACGTTTATCGAAAACTCATCATGACCAATAACCTGATGTTTTTCCGAAATCCTGATTTTCTGAATACTACTCAGGTGCCTCAATTTACACTTAGCAATGCCGGAACCAATGTGGTCATTTGGAATATTACAGATCCTCAAAACATTACAGCGGTTTCAGCTTCACGACAAGGCACCACGCTCAGTTTCGTTTCATCCGCTTCTAATCAATCCGTTCAGGAGTTCGTAGCTATCGACACCACTCAAATGGGAAATCTCAGTTCTCCTGAAGTGGTGGAAAACAATGTGCCAAATCAGAATTTACATGCGTTGACAGCACAGGATATGATCATTATTTCTCCATCAGCGTTTACGACGCAAGCTGAAGAATTAGCCCAGAAACATCGTGATCATGATAATTTGAAAGTGACTGTCGTAACTCCCGAAGAAGTTTATAACGAATTCTCATCGGGGACTCCCGATGCAACGGCGTATCGTAAAATCATGAAAATGCTATACGACCGTTATGGCGCAAATCCTGCAACAGCGCCAAAATACTTATTACTCTTTGGACGAAGCTGCTTCGATAACCGCGGCATCATACCCACAGCAGCTCCTATCAGGCAATTACTTGATTTTGAATCGTATAATTCTATCAGTCAAATCTCGTCATACATTTCGGACGATTATTTCGGATTTCTCGATGATAACTCTGGCGTAAATCTCACTTCTGACAAGTTACGCATCGGCGTAGGAAGGTTCCCTATTTACACGACTGATCAAGCTCAAGCCACCGTCAATAAAACCATTCAATATATCGACAACACAAACACCGGTTATTGGAAAAATCAAATTGCTTTTGTAGCTGACTATTATGCAGGTGATGCTCCCAGTTACAATTTACACATGACACAAGCGGACAGCATTGCTTCCTACACAGCAAAAATGAATCCCAACGTACAGATCAATAAGATTTATCTCGATGCCTACAAGGCAGTCACTTCCGCCACCGGTGTAACGTATCCTGCGGCAAAAGATAAATTGTTGAATATGATAAAATCAGGGTTGCTAATGCTGAATTACACCGGACACGGAGGAACGTCCGGCTGGTCAAATTCTCAAATTCTGACAACCAATGACATTCTATCCATGTACAATCAAAAATTAGCCTTATGGGTCACCGCGACTTGCGACTTTACACGATGTGACTACACGGATTTAACAGCCGGCGAAGATGTGTTTCTCAATCCTAACGGCGGCGGAATCGCATTATTCACCACCACTCGTACGGTATTTTCAAACGCCAATTTTACTATCAATCAACATTTTGCCAATAACGTTTTTTATCGCGATTCGACAGGAAATTCATTGCGTCTCGGCGATATGATGCTTCGCACCAAAAATGCCATGTCGGGCGATGACAACAAAATGAGTTTCATCCTGATAGGCGATCCGGCCTTGAAATTAGCATTTCCGGCGCCTAACTACTCTGTAGTAGTCGATAGCATTAATCACATTTCTGTCGCAACACTCGACACACTCAATGCCCTGTCAACCATGACAATCAGTGGTCATTTGAACGAGCCAAACACAAATTCCATTTGCAGCAATTTTAATGGCTACGTGCAAGCCGTTATTTTCGACAAAAAAGAACAAATGACCACCTTGGGAAATATCCCGGGTTCTACTCCTTTTGTTTATTTTGATAGACCAAATACCCTTTTTTCGGGAAAAGCTACGGTTAAAAACGGCCTTTTTTCTATTCAATCCATTATCCCAAAAGATATTGACTACAATTTCGGTACCGGACGCATGAATTTCTATGCAGCCGACTCTCTTGGTCGCGAAGGTCAAGGTAATTTTACAAATTTCGATGTTGGAGGCACTAATAATCACATTACTTGGGAAACAAATGGCCCGAAAATTAACATGTATCTCAACTCGCCACAATTTAGAAACGGAGACAAAGTGAATGAAACGCCTCTTTTCATTGCAAATGTGAGCGATGCTACAGGCATCAACACCATTGGCAGCGGCATTGGGCACGATATAACCTTGAC
>DAHXOX010000022.1 GCA_027364655.1 Paludibacter sp.
TAGATGATTTGTGCAATTAATCAATGCATCACGTTCTTTTCAATTCAAATATAAAATTCTTATGAAACGAGCATTAAATAAAGGTTTAATTAATGACGATGATTATTTTGCGAGTTCCATAAATCCTTAATGTAAAATAAAAATAATTGTATGAAAATCCTTTTTATTGGCGGAACAGGCAACATCAGTACTGCTGTTTCGAAAGCAGCATTAGACAAAGGGATAGAACTTTTCCATCTGAACCGAGGTTCCAATCATCTTGCAGGCGTTACTTCGTTACAAGCAGATATTCGTGATTTAAAAGCAGTTGAAACGGTGTTGAAAAATCACACATGGGATTGCGTGGTCGATTGGATTGCTTTTACTCCTGAAGAGGTCGAACGTGACTATCGACTCTTTCACGGTAAAACAAAACAATACATCTTTATCAGCTCTGCATCGGCTTATCAAAAACCCCTGCTTCTGCCCGTCATTACGGAGTCGACACCGTTGAAAAACCCTTTCTGGGATTACTCACGCAACAAAATTGCCTGCGAAGATTTATTGGTGAAACGTTATCGCGAGAATGACTTTCCGATCACTATTGTTCGCCCATCGCACACCTACCGAAACATTTTGCCTGCCACAATTGGAGGATCAGCAGAATACACCATCATCGACCGCATTCGTAAAGGATTGCCTATCGTGGTGCATGGCGATGGCACTTCCTTGTGGACATTAACTCATGCTGACGATTTTGCCAAAGCATTTGTAGGCCTCATCGGCAATGGATATACCATTGGTGAAGTTTTTCACATCACCTCCGACGAAGCGTTAAGCTGGAATCGCATTCACGAACTTTTGGCAGAAGCTGTCGGCTGCAAAGCCAATATTGTTCACTGCACCTCCGATTTTATTGCTGATATTGCCGATGAAGAAGGCTTTCCGGCACTGAGAGGCTCTTTATTGGGAGACAAAGCCTATCCGGCCATTTTCGACAATGCAAAGATTAAACGATTTGTTCCATCCTTTCAGGCAACCATTCGTTTTGCGGAAGGAATTCGTTCCACCATCGAATGGTTTGAGTCCGATCCCAAACGCATGGTAGTAAACGAGAATTCCAATCGACTGATTAACCGATTGATCGAAGAATCGACACATAAAAAATAAAGCTCTCCAAATGGAGCCATCATGTATGTAAATCAATATTCAAATTCCTGGTATGAAGACAACGATTATTCTGCTTGTAAGCCTGTTGCTTTTCTATCCTTTGGCAATTGGGCAACAAAAAACAGGCATCACAAAAAAGGAAGCAAAGGCAATGCGCATTAAACAAGCCATTAACGCTCGCGATATTCACATCATGGTCAACGAAGCTCTGCCTCTCAATCATTCGGCAATTCCGCTCACATCCGATTATTCGTTGCGCCTGAAACATGATTCCGCTTTCGTTTATTTGCCTTATTTTGGGCGTGCTTATTCTGTGCCTTATAATGGCGGAGGCGGTTTTGATTTTGCAAAAAAACGGACAGACGACACGATCAATTTTAAAAAGAGTCAAGGTTACACGTGGCGGTTTTCTGCGCAAACATCCGATGATAACTATCAATTCAATGTCTGGATTTCATTGGATGGCTACGCTACTATTACCGTCAATTGCAACAATCGACAATCTATCAGTTATTACGGTGAATGCGTTTTGCCTGATAAAACTTCACCAAAATAAAACAATTATACCTTCTACATGGCTTATCAACACTATTATTTTATCGGCATCGGTGGCATTGGCATGAGTGCTTTGGCACGTTATTTTCATGCAAAAGGAAATCTTGTTGCCGGTTACGACCGTGTTTCAACACCGTTGACACAACAATTAGAAATCGAAGGAATTGCGATTCATTACAAAGATGATATTCATTCAATTCCTTCATTATTTTTGGACAAAACCAGTACGTTAATTGTTTATACACCGGCTATTCCAACTGATCATTCCGAACGCCAATATTTTGAAAACAATGGATTTACGTTGATGAAGCGGGCAGCTGTACTGGGCGAAATAACGCGTCAGCAAAAAGGTATCTGCATTGCAGGTACACACGGAAAAACTACTACATCGACCATGACCGCTCATTTGCTTCACCAATCGCATGTGGATTGCAACGCTTTTCTGGGAGGCATTTCAAAGAATTACGCCACCAATCTCATTCTATCACCTACAAGCGATTTTGTCGTTATTGAAGCCGACGAATATGATCGTTCGTTTCATCAGCTTTCCCCTTATTTGGCAGCCATTACCGCTGTAGATCCCGATCATTTAGATATTTACGGCACTCCCGATGCTTTTCGTGAGAGTTTTGTAAAGTTCACTGCTCTAATACAAGCGGGTGGGGCGCTGGTGATAAAGAAAGGTATTCCGCTACAAGTATGCCTGCAACCTACTGTTCGTTTATATACTTACGCGGTTGGTGAAGAAGCCAATTTCTATTCCGACAATATTCGGATTGGGAACGGTGAAATACGATTCGATTTTCACGCGCCAACGGAAACAATCGCCGATGTGCAATTGGGAGTTCCCGTTCCTATCAACATAGAAAATGGCACGGCTGCAATGGCTTTAGCATGGTTGGCGGGAGCCACAGTTGACGAGTTACGCTCAGGAATGGCTTCGTTTAAAGGTATTTGCCGGCGTTTTGATATTCTTTTCCGAAATGAAAAAACGGTCTTTATCGACGATTACGCGCATCATCCTACCGAATTGACAGCCAGCATTCAATCCATCAAAGCCGTGTATGCCGGACGCAAAGTTTGTGGCATTTTTCAGCCGCATCTTTACACACGAACTCGCGATTTTGCAACAGAATTTGCCAAAGCGCTTTCGCAATTGGATGAAGTGATTTTGTTGGATATTTATCCTGCACGCGAATTTCCTATTGAAGGTGTGACGTCGCAACTGATATTTGATCAGATTACAATTTCAAACAAGACATTGTGTTCCAAAGATGAACTTTTGCCACTGCTTCGAGCAAAACAGAACTTTGATATTTTGGCAACTTTTGGTGCCGGCAACATCGACCAATTGTTGCCAGATATACAACAGACGTTGGAATCGCGTTACAGCTTGACAGCGGAATAATTTGCTTTAGCGAGTGATAAGCTTCTTCTTCTTCAAAGGGCGAATGTAAAACAATTCTTCCCAGAGTACCCACAAAAGAAAGATGAGGAAATAGAATGAATATTTGAAGAAAAAGGTATGCACCAGTTCAAAATAATGTGGATGATAGGCCAGAACAGCACCCACTACGCTGATACGAATCACGTTGAAAGTATGTAAAATAGGCATAGCTGCCAAGACAAACCACCACTTGTTTTTCCACGAACCACGACTGAAAGCAATGATGCAGGCAAATATAAACGCTTGTTTTATCGCGGTACATCCCCACGCAATTTCGCTTGATTCTCCATTAGCGAAGACGAATATTGTGCGGTGCAGCAACCCAAACGGAATATTAAAAAGATTAAATACCAACCCCACGACACGTATCACTTCATGCTGCACTTTTATAAAAGGCCATGAAATATTAATGCCGAGAAGTTGCACATAGGGATCGTCGTTACCATCGTGCACAAAGATTTTCCATGTCCAGTTAGCCAGCATCATCACCACAAAAAACAAAATGACACCATGATAGGGGCGTAGCTTGTTCCAAAATTCGTGGTTATGTCTAAAAATGGTAGTCATTTAGCCAATAGAGTGAAATTATTGCTGCAAATTTACTCAAAATTAGGTGTTTCCCGAAATGGCGATGCAAGAAGACGAAATCACGGAAGTTAGAGAAGAAAAGAAATATTTTTCATTGATATAGTTGGCACATTAATTTTGCAGCTCTCAAGTTCAAACGGCATCTGTCGTGCATTTTCTGTTTATCTTTGTGGCATCGCATTTGAATCCATGTGAGTTATGATAGTAACTACGGGTAACTAGTTCCTTTATATATTGCATTGGCATCCATATAATGCGTAAATAATTTACATGCTTGTTTTATACGAATAATTTACCCTGATAGAAATCATTCAGTCCCCATCTTTTATGAACACTAACCAAAAGCATGAAAGGAGCGCAAAGGGTTTGATATTCCCTTTCTGTAATGGATGTAATACAGAGGCCGAAATGAAGCTGAAAATCTTTGATATAATCCGGTTGACAAATAGACAAATAAAGTTTGTTACAAAGGCTTTGGGGTTACCGGATATTAGCACGTATAATGCAAGACATAGTTACGCTACTATATTAGCGAAATTGAAAGTTCCTGAAAGCTATATAGCTGAATCGCTTGGTCACGCAAACCGGACGATAACGCAAGGCTATTTTGGTAGTTATTCAAAAGAAGAACGAATACAATATAACTCCATGCTATTATAAATATCGTTAATCGGCAACTAAATAGTAACTAAAGAATAGTTACACAAGAAAATCACTGTATCTTTGTAAAAAATATCTCTATGTCGAAAGCTGAAAAACTAATTATCCGGCTGTTATCCTCTCCAAAAGACTTTACCTATCCGGAACTTAAAACGCTTCTTGCTTCATTAGGTTACGATGAGGTGCAAGGCACCGGTTCAAGAGTTTGTTTTCAGAGCAAAACACATAAAATAAAGCTCCACAAGCCTCATCCAACAAACATACTCAAACAATATCAAATAGCATTAATCATTGACGAACTAAAAAAAGAGAATTTAATATAGGAGATTATAATTATGAAAGACGTATTGACATACAAAGATTTTATTGGCAGTGTTCACTTTTCTGCCGATGACGGTGTTTTCTTTGGAAAGATAGAAGGCATTAACGACCTTGTGACTTTTGAAGGTGAAACGGTAAAGGAGCTAACAGAGGCTTTTCATGCTATGGTTGATGAACACATACGAGATTGTGAAGCCGAAAACACAGCACCTGAAAAGAGTTATAAAGGCAGCTTCAATGTGAGACTAACCCCTGAACTACATAGACGTATTGCCATATCTGCAAAAATGCGAGGTGAGACAATCAACAAGTTCGTTTTTGAAGCTTTGAATAAAAGTGTTTCGCAAGATTAATCTATAATTCAACGCTATTATGATTGATATAGATGACTTAGATAAAATGTTTGAGATGTTTGATAGTCCTGAGTTTGCAGCCCCTAAAGTCGATGCGATTGTTTACGTTAATACTTACTTGAATGCAGAATACCCCGAAGCAAGTAAGGTTAAAAACGAATAACCCACCACGTGATAATATCTTGATCGGATTTTACAAGTATATTGAGAAAATGATGAAATGTTTTCAGAAAGTGCAAACAATGGTAATAGGAAATTTCAATTAACGTTTACCTCCTTCTATGGGGTCTTAGAATTTCTTAAAAAAGAGAGTCCCTTAAGCAGATACGAAAAGAAAGTGCAGGGGATAAGAAACTTTGAGTTATTTGTTCATTTGCAAGCAAACAATCCTGAACTATTCCCTGAATCAAGTAAAAACGCTTTATTTTCATTGAAAGACATAGAAAGAGTTTTAATTCAAAAAGTAATTTACGATAAAGGGACAAGGAAAAACAACGTACAATATTGCTTGAGACAGGGAGAGAAACTGATGTAGATAAAGCACTACGTACTACAATAGATGAAGAAGATGATGTCCTTCCTTCATTGCTGACTTTAGTAACTATTTATGGAACTGATGAAACAAAATTACGTGTTGCACATAAAGTGTTTACTGATGCGAAATTAATAAAGATATAGAGTTAATAAACACAGCAAAATCGCTTAATATATATCCATCTCCAATTCTATTTAAACAAGAAACAATTGTTCTTATAAGACTTCATAAATTAGACCTTGCCAAAGTAAGTTTACAAAAATATAAAGGATAGCTTGATAATGAAAAATTAAATATCAGTAAAATTATTGATGCAAAAGAATGGTCAGTTGCTAATTCATATCTAAATAATGAATATGAATGGACAGCTAAAATGATTGGTAAGGTTGATAAATTGTGATATTCATTATGAAGAACCATTTGGAATGTGACAGATATTATTTGCGCAGTGATTTTGATAGCTTCAATTTTTATACCTACAAAGGAGAAAGAACCTTCACCATGAGATGAGAACACTTGAATTGATAAATGAAAGAACCTTCACCTAAATAGTGGAGGTTTTTTGTGTCTTATCACTACAAAGAAGAACTATTCAAAGGTGAAGTTTTGAAGCAAAAGGGGTGCTTTCCCTTACTCAAAAAAGAGACTTTGGACAAAGTTGTATGTGTATTGTATGTGTAGACATAAAAAAGCCACTTACAAAAACCTCTGTAAGTGGCTGAATATTAAGTGTGGGCGTTGAGGGATTCGAACCCCCGACCCTCTGCTTGTAAGGCAGATGCTCTGAACCAGCTGAGCTAAACGCCCTTTCCTAAAGCGTTGCAAAGATAAGCAGTGATTTTTATACTGGCAAATAATCTGTGCATTTTTATTTGATTTTTCAAAGGGCTTCAGCAACGACATAACTACTGCCACCGATAAAAATCACATCGTCCTCATTGGCTGTGCGTTTTGCCGCTTGTATAGCCTCAACAACTGAAGCATATACTCCTCCTTTCAAGCCGTATAAAGCAGCTTGTTGCTGCAATTGATGACATTTCAAAGCTCTTGGAATAGCCGCTTGTGTAAAATAATAGGTTGCTTGCTTCGGCAAAAGAGGCAATATTTTAGAAGTATCTTTGTCGCTCACCAT
>DAHXOX010000063.1 GCA_027364655.1 Paludibacter sp.
CGTCGGTTGAAAAACTGGCAGAACCTTCATTAGCAGGTGTATTGAGTAAGCGAGCCAATGATGGATCAACGATCCATTTTCCGATTGAGTCGCGACGGTAGAATTGCAAATCTTCTTGTGAGCCTTGCTGAACATCTGAATTACGGTGGCTGATTGTAACGGAAAACAATCGATTGTCAGGCGAAATGGATGGCCAATAAACATCCTCGTTAGTATTCACCGCTTTCATAATAGTTGGTTTAGCTGATGTAGGATGCTGTTTTAGTTGCAAAGCAAAACGGACTTTTGCATGCCATTGTTCCCATGATGGTTGGCTCATATCGATCGTTGAAAGCAATGAGTCAGCCTGACCATAAGCTCCTTCGTTGAAAAATAGGGCAACCTGATCGATTGGAGTAATTTTAATCGTTGTTTTTGGATGTGAAAAGAGATAACAAGGAGCCAAACAAATCCACAATCCGACAAACGCTATGCAACGTCTATTGAACAGAACAGGAATTTGTGGTATGTGTTTTACGTGTGACAAAATATAAATGACTTATAATCATTTGAAATTCATTGGCGATGCGATGTTTTGCTTAAAAGTAATTTGCTTATGAAATCAATATGTAAAGAGCCGTATAGTGATACTTTTCTTAACTTCCAAATTCATAGTAGATATCGGTTTTTTAATGATTCAAATCTTGTTCTATAATGGTACGCACCTGGCTCATTAACGCGTGTTGATTATTCTCGAATAGTTCTTTCGAGTATGGAATAGGATCGTGAATTATCAATGTGAGTTTACAGGGATGAATATTGTAACTTGTTTTTGGAAGCGCTTCGAAGGTGCCTTTGAGGGTTAAAGGAACGATTGGAAGGCCGATTGAGCTGGCAATGGAAAATGCACCCCGTTTAAATTTTCCCAATTTCCCGTTTTTCGATCGTGTCCCTTCGGGAAAAACCGTGATGGATGCACCGTTTTGCAATTTCTTTTGTGCAATTTCAATACTTTTCAACGCTGACAATGTATTGCTTCTGTCAATGAAAATGTGCCCTGCTGCCTCACAAGCAGCTCCAACAAATGGAACTTTGCGCAGCTCTTTTTTCATAATCCACTTAAATCGAACATTCAACCATCCATAAATAAGGAAGACATCGTAAGCACTTTGATGATTGGCTGCAAAAATATAGGATTTTGTTGAGTCAATTTTCTCATTACCAATTACTTCAACTTTCATAAACATTCCCTGACACGCTAAACGTGACCATTTAAGTGAAGGCCAATACGCAATTTTACTATCTTTGAAAATACTGGCTAACATGATCGTGGCCAATGCTGTCAAAATGGTACTTACTGCGAATAACGGTATGAAAATGCACCATTGATAGATAAATGCGAGAAAATGAAATTCGCGTTTCATGATGTTTGGCAATTTACATCAAACAAAAGTTATTTTTTTGGTGATATATTTGATAGATAGTTGAAAAGCTCTTGATATACATGATCGCGCACCGGCTTTGGCGATAGCACCAAGTCATGCATACCATCATGTATTTCAATGATTTGAACATTTGTTGCAATATTAGCTGCGTATTTTTTAATATTTTTAACATTCAGGATGGCATCCGCTTTGAAAAGTTCATTTGTCCATTTTTTTGGTTGAATTGAGCGGTCGGAAATCATCACCAGCACAGGCTTTTTGATTTGCAATCCATTTTGAACGCGCTTAATGGCATCATACATGGCGCTGATCCATCCGTAGGTCATTACCGGCACTTGAAGCATTTTCCATTCCAAATTATAATTCCATTCGCCGTGAAAATTCTTGTTTAGGCTTTCTCCATAAAGAGAGTAATCTTCTCCCTGTCTTGTCTTCTCAGGATGTCTTTCTCCTTCGCTTGCCGCAAGAGGCAGGATGGTAGCTCGAACTATTGGACTGACGTTCCAATCAAAAAATGGACTGTTCAGGAACAACGCATCAAAATTTTCTTTTCCAATTCGGTCTTGTGCATACACTGAAACAACCAAACCTCCCATAGAGTGGCCACTTAAAAGCACCCAATGATTCTTCTCCTGATGAATAATCTGTAGTGCTTCGTCAATCTCTCCATAATATTCCACCACGTTGCGAACATCGAACTTGATTTGCCCGGGTAAGATGGAGCGACCGCATTTTCGTAAGTCGAGTGCGTAAAAGTTGTATCCATGCTTGATATATTCTTCGGCCATCTCTTTTTGGAAAAAATAGTCATCATATCCATGAATATAGAGCACTGCTTTGTGAACCGTTGTGTCCGGTGATAATTTTCGGATTAGAGTAGCCACCACCGGCCCGTTGTAATCAATTCCCATATCGAGGGTGGTTTTTTGAAATCCATCACCTAAAATGTCGGGGACATACGTGCGTTTTATTTGCGAAAATGCTGTGAATGTAATAAATAAGACAAACAGAAAAGCTGTTAATTTTTTCATGTCAATTGGGTCTAATTATGAAGATGGAGATTTTATTTCAAATGGCAATGTTGCCGTCTTTGTTGTAAATCGATTTTCAAAGATAGATAAAAAGAGCAGAATGTGAATGGTAAAAATTGTTGGTGTTTGTTGAAAAAGAGCGACCATTCAATACATTATTTACAGTGACTTTGCTATTTACTCCCATTTTTAATCTGCTTCCGTTTTGATTAAAGTGGTTGTAGAACTAACGATGTAAGAAATTGAAAAGAGTTGTTTGTAAATATCGGATATGCAGTCCATAAGTTTTTGTACCTTTGTTTCTGTGTCATCATATTGTAGGTGGCATTATCTAAACAATTTGCATGATCGATCGTTTTCTATATTCTAAAATCATTGCTCAGTTAGGGTTTGAGCCTACTGAGCAACAGCAGTTATTGATTGAACACTTGTCGAAATTTTTGGTTTCACAACAGCGTGACAAAACGTTTTTACTCAAAGGCTATGCAGGCACAGGAAAAACATCGGTGGTAAGTGCTTTGGTAAAATCGCTTGTTGAGTTGGAACAAAAAGTGGTGTTGCTGGCTCCTACAGGACGTGCTGCCAAAGTGTTGTCTCATTATTCGGGACAACCGGCAAAAACGATTCATAAACATATTTATCGCCAGAAATCGGCTGCTGATGTGTCGTTTGTTTTAGATAACAACCTTCATCCACACACATTGTTTATTGTGGATGAAGCCTCGATGATTGCCAACTATGCGGGTGAAGGCATGTTATTTGGTTCCGGTCAATTGCTTGATGATTTGATGCACTTTGTGTTTAGTGCTGAAGGGTGCAGTTTGATTTTATTGGGTGATACTGCCCAACTTCCACCGGTAATGCAACCTTTTAGTCCGGCTTTGGAGGCAAGCAAACTGGAAAGTTACGGACTACATGTTATTGAGTTTACTTTAACGCAAGTGGTGCGACAAGCTATCGAAAGCGGCATATTATTCAATGCTACCTTGTTGCGTCAGGTTGTCGATCGTGATGTTTGGCCGGCAATCCCTCAATTTCAACTTTCGTTTATTGATGTAAAGCGCTTGACGGGCGATGAGTTAATTGATACTATTCAATCTACCTATTCGCTGCATGGCATGGAGGAGGCGATTGTCATCACACGTTCCAACAAACGGGCAAATCTATACAATAATGGCATTCGTAATCGTGTGTTGCAAAAAGAAGAAGAGATATCTTCCGGCGATTTGTTGATGGTAGTCAAAAACAATTACTACTGGAGCAAGCCGTATGCGGAACTCGATTTTATTGCCAATGGCGATATTGTTGAAGTGTCGAGAATTTTACGACATCACGAAATGTATGGATTTCGCTTTATCGACGTGTTGGTGCGTTTTCTCGATTATGAATGTGAGATGGAAGCGCGTTTTTTGTTGGATATGTTGCAAGCCGATTCTCCGGCAAGGGTAGATGAAATAAATCGACAATTATTTCAGGCAGTAAGCGAAGATTATGTTGAAATCGGCAACCGAAGAGAACGGGCAAAACAAATGCAACAAAATCCCTATTTAAATGCGTTGCAAGTTAAGTTTGCGTATGCTGTTACTTGTCATAAAGCACAAGGTGGACAATGGCAAACGGTATTTATCGATCAAGGTATGATGGCCGACGATCAATTGAATGCCGATTATTACCGTTGGCTTTACACGGCTTTCACGCGTGCCACCGAGATGGTCTATTTGGTCAATTTTCCTGATCATTTTTTTGCTCTTTCAGATGGAAACAAGTGAAATTCATATTGTTCAATTGTTTCCCGACGATTTGCTCGGGGAGATACAATACGTTCCTAATCGATTTTATTCGGTAGGGATTCATCCTTGTCAGATCGATGACTACTATGACCGTTTTGTTGAGCGGCTTCGTTCTTTTGCATCGCATCCTTCAGTTGTTGCCATTGGAGAAGCAGGTCTTGATAAATTGTGTTCAACGAATTTTGGCTTACAAAAAGTGGTCTTTACAGAAATAGCCTCGTTGACGGAACAGGTTCAAAAACCGTTGATCATTCATTGCGTGAAGGCTTGGCAGGAAATCATTGCATTGCACAAAATGCTTCATCCTTCAGTACCTTGGATGATTCATGGGTTTCGGGGCAAACCGGAATTAGCTCAGTCACTTCTCAATCAGGGTTTTTATCTATCGTATGGGGCTAAATTAAATTCTGAGTCACTTCGCGTTACGCCCTTTGAGCGTCTTTGTATTGAAACCGATGAAAGTGCGGTCTCCATTGAAACGATATATCGACAGGTTGCTTTTCAAAAGCATGTTCCTTTTTCTGTCGTTCTCAAGCGTGCTAATGCATTGTTTCTGCATTTAGGAAGTGATCAAAATTCTTCTTGTATTGATGCTCACACACATCGAAGATCGGATTAGATGGTTTATTATATGCTCAATAAACCAACAAAGCCGCTTCGGCATTACTCGAAACGGCTTTTGTTTCTCAAAGAAATAGCACTATTTAAGAATATTTTGCCACAACGTTTCTTTGTCTAATTTTTTGGTACAGAAGAACCAATCGTGGCATGTAATGTCTTCTTTTCCGGTCATACGTTCACGCGCCATACCACACGACCCTGCAGTAGGTACAATCACATCATCGCCGGGTTGCCAATCAGCAGGAGTAGCTACATTAAAGGTATCTGCCGTTTGCATAGCGATTAAAGCACGATACAACTCGTCAAAATTACGCCCTAAGCTAAGCGGATAATAAATAATGGCACGTATAATTCCCTTAGGATCAACAAAGAAGACAGCTCTAACAGCTTTGGTACTGCTCTCGCCAGGTTGTATCATCCCATACTTTTGGGCAATCTCCATTGTAATGTCTTCAATAAGCGGAAAATTAACTTCCACATCTTTCATGTCCTTATACTCGATTTTCTCCTGAATGGTTCGTAGCCATGCAATATGACTGTAAAGTCCATCAACCGAAAGACCTACTAACTTACAATTAGCCGCTTCAAATTTTTCCTCCAACGTGGCAAATGTCATAAATTCGGAAGTACAAACAGGAGTAAAGTCTGCAGGATGGCTAAAAAAGATAACCCATTTTCCTCTGTACTGAATGGGAAAATGGATATTACCTTGTGTGGTCACAGCTTTAAATTCGGGTGCCTTGTCGCCTATGCGAGGCATTCCAATGATTTCATTTTCCATAATAGTGCTTTTTGTGAATTCTCCTTAAGACGAATTCAGGTTTTACATTCTTGATTATTAAGTCAAATCATCCTTTTTATGCGCACTTTATAGACTTTGAGCAACGTCGTAAGCTGCTGGACTTCCCTTTGTGTGCACGAACAAATATAACGCATATTTTATTAAAAAGCAAATTTTAGGAGAGAAATTAGCCTCTGAATATGTTAATATTTCATGCGTAAGTTTTCCCCCTGCACTAAAGATATACGTACCTTGCAAATAAATATCAGATTTGGTTTAAGCCTGATTTAATGCTCGTTACAAATAAAAATCACGTATGCAAAATGTGCAAAAAAAGCGAGAACCCTCAACCAACATGGAAGAGGATTCCTTGCTTCGACAGTCATCATATTACAGAGTTTGAATTTACTTAAAGCGTTACACCGGTTTTGAAAATCGCAATCTCCCTAAAAGAATTTTTCTCGGCATTTACTTTTTTACCATTCACAACATGAAGAATGTAGTCAATAAATTGTTCACGGAGATCTTTCATGGACGTACCTTCCAATAATTTGCCGGCATTAAAATCGATCCATAACGGTTTATTGTTTGCCAATTTTGTATTCGTAGATATTTTAACGGTTGGAATAAAACTGCCAAAAGGAGTTCCCCGACCGGTTGTAAAAAGCACCAGTTGACATCCTGCAGCACCTAAAGCCGTTGTAGCCACCAAATCATTTCCGGGTGCACTTAACAAATTAAGTCCTTGTGTCTTCAATCGATCTCCATATTTCAATACATCCTTTACAACCGACATACCACCTTTCTGAGTACATCCGAGTGATTTCTCTTCCAATGTGGAAATACCGCCGGCTTTATTGCCCGGAGATGGATTTTCATAGATTGGTTGATTATTTTGAATGAAATAGGCTTTAAAATCATTGATCAAATGAACCGTTTTGTCAAACGTATCTTCATTGCTGCAACGATTCATCAAGATAGTTTCAGCGCCAAACATTTCAGGGACTTCTGTTAAAATGGTTGTTCCTCCTTGTGAAACGAGAAAATCAGAAAACATGCCCAACAAAGGATTTGCCGTAATACCTGAAAATCCATCGGAACCACCACATTTCAACCCAACGTGCAAAGATGACAATGGTACCGACTGACGAATATCAGTCTTCATTTTCTGATAGAGTTTTCGCAGTAATTCCATCCCAACTTCCATCTCATCGCCTTCAATTTTTTGCGTCTCCATGAACATAATCCGCTCAGGATCAAAATCACCCAATAAGTCTCTGAATGCAGAAAGTTGATTATTCTCGCAACCTAATCCCACAATTAAAACTCCGCCGGCATTTGGATGTAAAACCATGTCGCGCAAGATTTTTCGGGTGTTTTCATGATCATTTCCTAATTGTGAACATCCATAATTATGAGGAAAATCAACAATGGCATCCACATTGCCATCTCCAACTTCACGACGAAATTCATCAGCCAACCGACGTATAGTTCCGTTGACACAACCAACAGTGGGAATAATCCAAATTTCATTTCGAATGCCAACTTTACCGTTTTTTCTCACATAGCCATTAAATGACATATGGCGATCAGACTCAGAGATAGCGTTATGCGAAGGTGTATAGCGATATTCAAGGGTGCCATTCAAGTTAGTTTTCATGTTCTTTTCATTCACCCATGCACCTTCATCAATAGATGTAACGGCATGCCCAATCGAATAACCGTATTTGATAATCAAATCGTTGACTGACAGAGATTGCAAAGCCACCTTATGACCCGCAGGAATGACTTCTTTTACAACAATCAATTGATCATCCACTTGCAATTGATCGCCCGCATTCAATTCAACAATCGCAACCTCCACATTGTCGACGGAATTTATTTTAAGAATTTGCGTTGCCATTATTGTAGGATTAACTCCTTATTAAGAACCTGTTTTACGGTTTCCAACATTCCTTCAGCTTGAATAGAAGACAAAAACAACGCTAATTGAGCAGTTAAACCCGGAATCAGATTCAAATCTTCATCCCAGATAAATTTTGCTGCCAAAACTCCTTCCGCCACTTTTTGAATAGAATCTGTTGCCCATAATGATTGCAACGAAGCAATAATTTCATCGTCATCTTTTAACTCAATCAAATCCTGATTGCGCATACCACCTTTATAATAGGTACAAATGGCAGCTAACCCCAACACCAAACCATCAGGTAATTCTCCGTTTTGTTGGAAATAAATTTTCAACCCCGTAATATCACGCGTTTTGAATTTGGGAAAAGCATTCAACATGATACTGGTGACAAAATGTTTTACAAAAGGATTTTGGAAACGCTCCAAAACAGCCTGCGCAAAATTTTCCAATTCATCTTTGGGTAAATCGAGTGTCAGCATCAGTTCGCCAAACATTACCTGACGAACAAAATATCCAATAACATCATCTTCCACGCATTCCTTCACCGTGTCTAATCCTGATAAATATCCTATAGGTGCTAGAACCATGTGAGGCCCATTCAATAAAGTCACTTTTCGTTCGTGATAAGGTTTTTCGTTATCCACAAACAACACATTCAGACCGGCTTTATCGGCAGGAAATTCAGTAGCAATCGATTTCGGAGCTTCAATGCACCATAAATGAAAGATTTCTCCTTTGACTACCAATTTATCATCAATCTGAATTTTATTCAAAATCTCATCGATGGTATCTTTCGGATAACCTGGAACAATTCGATCAACTAACGTGCTATAAACACTACACGAATTTGCAAACCATAATTTAAAAGTATCGCCCAACTGCCACAACTCAATGTATTGCTCAATGCACTTTTTTAGCTCAACTCCATTATGAAAAATCAATTCACAAGGCATGATAATCCATCTCTTATCTGCCGCTCCATCAAAGGTGACAAATCGATGATAAAGCAATTGGGTGAGTTTCCCGGGATAAGACTTCGCTGGTTTATCGTACAAAGCACATGTCGGGTCAAAAGCAATACCGGCTTCGGTCGTGTTTGAAACGACGAATCTCATGTCAGGATTTTCTGCCAATTTCAAGTACTCTTCAAACTCGTTATATGGATTGATACCACGTGATATTACATCAATCAACTCGATGGAATCCACTACTTCCCCATATTCAACACCCTGTAAATTTACATGATACAAGCCATCTTGTTCGTTTAGCATATCGACCATTCCTGTTTCAAGGGGTTGCACCACCACGACACTACTGTTAAAGTTGGCTTTCTGATTCATGTTGTAAACAATCCAATCAACAAAAGCACGCAAAAAATTTCCTTCTCAAAATTGAATGATACGTTCCGGATAACGTTGCGTTGGAACATTCGTTCTGTTTAATCTTTTCATGAAAAATAAAATTGGTAATAATTGAACTAAGAATATTGACAATACGATTTAACTATCCCAAAGGACATAAAAAAACGATACTCATCTATCATTAAGATGAGTTTCTTGCTTTTTGGTATAGTAAGATTACTAATAAGAAAAAGGTATCAGAGATTGAGTATCTAATTTACAAATGATTAACAGCAAAAGGCATTACCAAAGCAAGTTGGAGCTGTTAATATTGTTCGTAATGTGTATAAAAATCGACGTTTTCTTTGTAAAGTAAATCAATTGGCATGTAATTGATATGATTTACAGATTGTTTAAGCACCAAGCAATTAAATAAAGCTTTTATTCCATTATAACTTTGCGTTTCAGGGCGTTGAGCAATCAACATGGATATTTGTCCTTGCTTCAAATAATGCACATTGCGTGCTAAAGCATCGTAACCTAAAAGCACTACATCATGAATATCCGATCGTTCTAAAAAACTTGCAATATTGAAAGCTGTAGAATTAAAAATAACAGCGGCACCAATTTGATTTCGTTCATCAAATGCTTGTTTCATCAATATTTCATTTAATTCTGGATTTCCCGCTTGTAATTCCACGTTTATCACAGAGATATTGGGGCGATATTCACTTAAAAAAGACAAAAACCCTTCTTGTCGTTGCAAAGTCTGGTTGGCTCCAATAAAACCCTTACGTAATGTGCGAAATAACAACACATTTTGATTGTCTTTTACTTGAAGCATTAAAGTTTTGGCTCCAACGTATCCACTTTGAAAGGAAGGTTGTCCAAAATATGCCAAAAAATCAGCACCATCCACTTGTGAATCGATAAAAACAACCGAGATATGGCGCTGCTTCATCTTTGCAGTAAACATCAAGCTTTTATCTCGTAAAATGGGAGAAAGCATCACACCATTACACTCGGCATTTTCAAGGTCATCGATTGCCGAAAAAAAGGATTGTGCATCAAATTGATTAAAATAACGTTTTTCGATAAACACATTAAACTTTGCCACTTCAGACATAGCCCTATCAATGCCCTTATCCACTTCCTCCCAATAATCTCCAGGGTTGAACGAAGGAATCAATGTAATGAAAAGATAGGTTTTCTTAGCAGACAAGGAACTTGCAATCAGATTGGGTTCATAATGCAATTCCTCCAGTGTTTTTCTGATTTTAGCTTTACTTTTTTCAGAAACTTCACCACGATTATGCAATACTCTATCTACCGTACCGGCAGAAACACCTGCTTTTTTAGCTATGTCTTTGATTGTTATCTTCCTCTCTGGGTTCATGGCGCTGGGTTTCAAATTCATGTTGCGAATTTATAACCAATTCTTGATAACTCAAATTATGTGCACGAACACGAATATTTCAAAAGTAACCTGTTTTGGAGGTAATAATCAGATTAACAGTCAATAAATAAAAAATTAGGCAGAATAAATAAGGATTTAATCTGAATATTTTCGGTAATTTAACTTTAAGTAATATCTAACATGTACATTAGCCAGAAAAATAAAAATCACAGAGACTCTTTAACTCGTTGGAAGTAGGAAGAGTGACAAAGAATTCGCAGCCTAATGAACATCAAAAAGAAAGATGAAGAAAACAAATCGTAGAAAATACCCTATCCTATTTTTACCTCTAAGAAACAACTCATAAAACTTTCTTCAAGAATTTAAACAACTCACATTCTCAAACATTAAGCGTCGAATGAATAAGCCAGCAAATCAACTACTTTCTGCAAATACACCCTATCAAGATCATCAAAATCGTTCAACAACAGACTATCAACATCCAACACGGCAACTACTTGCTGACGAACGATAAGGGGAATTACAATTTCCGATTTTGACAAAGCACTGCAAGCTATATGACCCGGAAATTGATTTACATCCGGCACAATCATTGGGACAGCTTGTTGCCATGCTTTTCCACAAACTCCTTTCCCATAAGCAATACGAGTACACGCAATCGGACCTTGAAATGGACCCAACACCAGAACCTTATTTACGACACGATAAAATCCAACCCAGAGAAAATGAAATGATTCTTTCAATGCAGCCGCAATATTGGCAAAATTAGCAATGGCATCAGGTTCATTCTCAACCAAAGAAGCTAATTGCGGTAATAAATTAAGATATTGCTGTTCCTTGTCAGCATGTT
>DAHXOX010000064.1 GCA_027364655.1 Paludibacter sp.
TGAGGGTATTGCTTTTTTAATGCAACCAACTGGAGCAACGTGATACTATCCGCAGGTGTATCTACGGTTAAACGATTCTCGCGTACATGCAAAAAACTTAAAATGATATGCGTCAATTGATCAATACGGTAATTGTTGATCGTCGTCCCATTTCCCGTGTAATAGGCCATGATGACAATGGGTGAAGTCTTCGCAATGTGTTGCTTAGAAGTCTTTGAGACCAACGTGGTCACAAAGAGCGAAAGGCCTAATAGTAATAATATTGGTCGTTTCGTATAACAAAAGTGTAAAAAAAATATAACAAATACATAGGGATAACAGGTTAATTCAAAAACAAACGTGAAGCAAGCTATCCATTAATCTTGCTCTTTTATCAACGACAATAATTCCGTCATGGAAAGTTTTGCCGATTGGTCACTACCTTCCAGCAACGAGTCGGCCAAATCACGTTTCGTGTTATGAAGCTGAATGATCTTCTCTTCAATGGTATTTTCAGCCACTAAACGATAGATCGTCACCGGACGATTTTGTCCAATACGATGTGCACGATCGGAAGCCTGATCTTCCACAGCCGGATTCCACCATGGATCGAGATGAATCACATAATCGGCAGCGGTGAGATTTAATCCCAATCCACCGGCTTTGAGGCTGATCAGAAAAAGGACTCCTTCTCCTGACTGAAATTTCTTGACTCCTTTTTCTCTTTCAGCAACGGGCGTCGAACCGTCTAAATATTGATATTTATAGCCTTGTTTATCAAGTGCTGCGCGTACAAGCGAAAGATGTGTCACAAATTGACTAAAGACTAAAGCGCGATGTTTATTCTCTGTCAATTCGGCAACAATTTCAAGAAAAGTGGCCAATTTCGTTGAAGGAATAGAAAGAGAAGAATCCACTAAAGCGGGGTTGCAACATGCCTGACGCAAACGAGTTATTTCAGCTAAAGCTTTTAAGTGTTTAGTGCCTTGAGGGGCATCGTCACTTTCTAAATTGACAATTGCTTGCCGCCGTAATGCTTCATAAAAAGCCATTTCATCGTCACTAAGTGGCACTTTTTTTACAATTTCCGTTTTTGGTGGTAACTCATCTAATACGGCTGATTTTGTTCGGCGTAATATAAAAGGCGTGATCAGTTTTTTGAGATGACGGCGTGATGATTCGTTATCAGGTTTAATAAACATATCGGTAAAGTGCTGTAGCGTCCCCAATAACCCCGGGTTGACAAAGTTGAACAAATTCCAAATCTCTCCGAGATGATTTTGAATCGGCGTACCGGTAAGCGCTATGCGAAAAGATGCCTGCAATTGCATGGCTGCTTTTGATGTTTTCGTTGCATAGTTTTTAATCGTATGGGCCTCATCCAAAACAATCGTTGAGAAGAGAATTTCTGCCAATGCTTTTTCTTCCGATTGCAGTAATCCATAAGAAGTAACGAGTATATCCCCTGATTCGAGCGATTGCAAGGTTTGCTGCCGGTTGTTATTGGTTAATGTTTTTACACAAAGAGTTGGAGCAAAACGAGCGGTTTCATTTACCCAATTGCTCAGCACTGATACCGGACATACAACAAGAGCCGGCCCTTGTGACGCACTATGTAACAAGATGGCAAGCGTTTGTATGGTTTTTCCTAACCCCATATCGTCGGCCAGACAAGCTCCGCTTTCTAATGTTGCCAAATGTGCTAACCAGTGAAATCCATCTTCCTGATAAGGTCTTAATTCTGCCTGCAAATTAGTCGGAATCGGCGTTTCGGTTTCTTGCACTGATTCTATCTGTTTGCGAAAATCCTTCCACGCTTTATCCGCTTTCAGATTATCCACTTCTTCAAAAAAGTCACCAAGTGCAACTGAGGCAAATTTATTGATCTTCACTCCATCTTTACTCAATACTGAGAATGCCCGCACTTCCTCTAACTGCCTTTTCAACTGATCGCTCAATGCTAGAAATTGGCCTTCCTCCAATTCAATAAACCGATCGTGTCCTTTTGCTGTGAGGGCAAGCAATTGCTGAATCGTAACGACCGTTTCTTCATCCACTTTCAATTCTCCTTGTAGTTCGAACCAGTTTGATTTGCTTTTTAATCGCAAGTTCAAATTACTGAAATTAACGCTGCCTCTGATTTTATACTTCTCTCCTTCCGGCCACTCCACCACACATTTATCTTGATGCGTTGCTAAAATATCCAATAAATGAAGCGAGTCCATTGGTTCATCAAATGCAATCAGATCATCGCTGATATCGAGACTTTCGAGCGATTGAATATCATTCATCAAAGCATTCGCAATTTCTAACTCTTGGCTAAGATCACGCTTCACTTGCAGTTGTTGCCCATGATCGTCGGTGATCAACACTTTTCCTCCTTTTCCTGGTTTACAATAAGGCGGAAGCGTCCCAAAAGGCTTTGCAAATAATTCTGCCTTCAAGCCATCGCCAAAAGGCAAAAGTTGCACCCTGATACGTGAGTCGGGATCCACCTCTTTCACATTGGAACCTTCTCTTTCTGTTGCCAGCAAATCAGAATATACTGTCATGTGTCTGCTGAATCCACCCAAAAGTTGAATTAATTTTTCTTTCCCTAATTCCGGAACGACAATCTTTTGCTGATTCATGATCTGAATAATTTGACGTTGTCGAGAGGTCAAATCATACACTTTATACCGTGTATTTGTCTCTTTCTCAATCGCGAAACTTTGGGAATCATCTTTAATATTGGTAGAAAGCGCATATCCTTTAGCCGATTTAACAACCTGAATAACGGGTTGGGCAGCAATTAATTCTATGGGAATATCCACGGTTCCATCTAAAAAAACGTACGGATGCCCCAATAATTCTTTAATCGCCTGCTCCGGTAACTTGTATTCGTCAGACCCCCAATAATTACTCATAACACGAACACATTTAGCAACCCGAAAATCTTGCTCGGTCATTCCTTCAGATTTTCCCTCAAAAAAGGTTTTTAAAGCGATGTTTCGTCCTTTCGACCAACCTCCTTTTGCCAAGTGTGTTTGAATAACAGGTTGAATTGATCCTATTTTTGGATTCAAAAAATAAACAATCCTCGATTTATTGCTTTCCTTGTTTATATTTGAGATAGGCTTATCCAAATTCATGGATAACAACATACTAAGAGACTTCTCCCACTCTTGTTGCCGCACTATCGTAGAAAGAACAGGCGGATATGCGACCTCTTTTGCAATATCCTCATACAACTTCATCACTTTCTCGTCGTTAGTCCATTGATCTAAAGCAAAAGCCGCTTCGTATGCTAACATCAAATACCCTGAGGTGAACGCTTTTGCTACTGTCTTACTCATATTTGAAAGCAACGGTTCATTCGGTTTCTTATCCACTAAATACAAAATAAGAAAACTGATCAATTCAGTATAATCTTGATTGTCTTGTTGAATGATATTATTAATATTGGCTACTTTTTCATCAAGGCCGGACTTATCATTCAAACCGTATGCCACCACTGTTCTAAAAACTGGATCAAACGGAGTGAAAATCTTTTTATTCAATGAATATTGAATTTTCAGAAACACAGAGGTTGTCTCCTCAAGGGGTAAACACATCAATGCTGCCAAATAGAAAAATGCTACATGAGGAACAACAGGCAATTGACTCCCTTTATAATTATTTTGCTGCGATTTAATTCCCTTCGAAAAATTGGCTAAGGCAGTTGGAAAATCTTTTTTTATCAAAGAATACGTCGCCATCATAAAATAATCGGGATTAGGTAGCTTTGAATTTGCTGAATGTATTTCAGATAATCTCCCCATTTGCTCCTTTAGTTGTAGTTCCAGATTGCTGATATAAGGCACTTGCTTCGGCGACAAAGAAGGAGTAAGATCCTGTATGAAATGTTGAAAATCATATAGCGAGGAAAGACTATACTGAACATCATTCATTTTTTGAGACAGAAGCATAAGGATTATTTTAGTGTCGATCAATGAAATAACAGGCCGATAGGCTATTAATTCTAACAACCCATTTAATATTTCAGATAATTCATTTGCATGATAGGTTAATAATTTTTCTTCAGCTGCTCTCAATTTATTTTCTTCATAATAAAGCAAATAATAGAGAAAATTCCAAAGACGAGATTGAGGTTGTGATTCGAAATAATAGGAGTGCTGCTCAACTTTCTTTGGCTTCTTTATAAACGCTTCCAACTGAGGATAAATGTAAATCAAGAAAGCATAGGATACATTATAGCTAATCATGCCCAATTTCGATGCAACAATCAACCCTTTTTGAAATGCAACGCCCAGACACATTCTGATTTGCTTATCTGATATTTTTATGTTGTCCAACATTTTAGAAATTTCGATCACGCGAATATCAATCATTTTAATGGCTGCCAATTTCAAGATATACTGATCATTTTCTGACAACGAATTATAGAAATCAATCTGTTTTTGAGTCATTTAAAATAAGTTTGAAGAATTTATTATTCGAAATGTGTTATGACTTTTGCAATACGTGTGATATTTGCAAAAACTACTTATAATCAACAAAACATCACTTATCATCATATCACACACAGCTATCAGTTTTTGATGATAGTCGTGGCTCTCTCGTTAATCGTTTGATAGAAAGATAAATTAGTTGTTTCGTTATTAGAAGATAGAAAAGTTCACACGATTAACGGGTGAATGTGAAATTAGAAGGTTACCATAATGGGAAGAGATGTTTGCAAAGTAAAAGATTCAACTTTCATAAGCAAATTGATTGATTTGCAAGAAAAAGCAACCTATTTTTTTTGTGAAGTTGCTGAAATTTAGCAACTTTATGTCGCAAAACAAACCCAAACAATCTGTTGCGGCGCAAAGATACAGTAATAATTTCAGAGAGAAATCCTTTTTTTACTATAAATGTAAAGATGTACGTTGCTCTTCAAACAGACAGTCCCGATGATAAAGATATTCAACTTTCGCAAGTTGTTAACTGTCTGATTCTCTAATATGTTTAAATGGACAAACATTGAAAATCAACTTCTTATAGCTTTAATATTGATGAAAAGAATTTGTTGACACATTATGTTTATTCTTTTTTACTTGAAGTGAAAATGAACGGTGTTATTGCAGATGCTCTTTGATAAAGGATTGACCTCGTCCGGTGAGCTTCCCTCCCGCCAATTTTTCGAGTGAAGCGGGCGGAGTCTTGATTTTTTTTGTTTCCTTTTTTTTATCAAGTGGAACATCCCGACGTGGCGGGGAAAAAAAGGAAATCAGGGTTAGGGGCGGAAGCCCCTTGTTATGAACTTGCGAAAGTTGAGTTACTATAAGCAAGACCACTTGGGCAGTAACCGTGAGGTGACTTCCTACGCGGGAACAACAGGCACGGTGGTGCAGCAGACGGAGTATTGCCCTTCGGGGACAGCCTATCTGGAAGGGACAGGAGCAGGCATACAACCATTCAAGTTTACCGGCAAGGAGCTGGTCACCATGCACGGGTTGAACTGGCAGGACTATGGCGCAAGATGGTTGGACAACGTCAGGATGCAATGGACAACGATGGATTCACTGGCAGAAAAGTATTATGGGGTGAGTCCGTACGTGTACTGTGCGAACAATCCCGTAAACCGCATAGATTCTGACGGTAGAGAGTGGAAAGAAAAGAAAGACGAAGATATTGCTAAACAATTACAACAACAAATTGCTAGTCGTGATAAATCTTTAGCAAAACAAGAACAAAAGATAAATGCGCAAATTGACAAAATAGGAAATAATACAAAATTGAGTGCAGAAAAGAGAGACCAACAAATAGCGAAGCGACAAGGTAAATTAGAAGATGTGCAAACCCAAAGGGGACAATTATCCAATTTAGATAAAGGTATAACACAATTAGACGATTCTAAAACGTCCTACACATTTAATACGGTGGAAGCGGGAACTACGGCGACCTTATCATCGATGAGTGATGGAACTGTCGTTGTTAATAATTACGGAACGACGGGGAACAGAGCTCACGAAACAACTCACGCAATTCAATATGATAATGGACTAATAAAATTTAACCCATTAGGAAGCAATAATACGTTAATGCAAAACCCATTGGGATTAGAGATACAAGCGTATGCAACGGAATACTCAATTACAAATGGAGTGGTTCCTTCTTCCGATGCAAGCTCCCCTCGTACCGTATTTGGCATTACTCCTCAATGGCTATATGGTATAAAAGACCCGAATACAGGAATTTATATTTATTTACCTGAAAATTATAAATAATATGAAGTGTTTAATAAAATCAATCCTGTTATTTTTAGGGATTTCGTTGTTTTTTTCGTGTCAGTCTCAACGAAATGTAGCAGGTAAATATACACTTATTCAACGAGGAAAATATCCTAAGATTATTCCTGTTACTTTTTACGTTGAATTAAACAGCGACAGTACATTTAAATATAATTTTCGGGGAGGTTTGTACGGAAAAGTTTCGACAGGACTTTGGAAAGCAGACAAAAATAACAAGCGAATAATAGTAAACAGTTTTATACAGGACATTCGCAATATCCCTGTTGTCGTAACGGAAACGAAAAGCAACAATAATTCATTTCTTTTGTTTGTGTTTGATAATCCGTTGAAATTAGATACTTCTGTAAAATGGACGTTGAATGTAAATGATATAGATTACCCACTGAATACTGATAGTTTAGTTTTGGACAAAGGAATTATTGCCAAAGACTTTTATTTGACAGGACATATCTCACTTAGAGATAGCACAGGTATAATCCCTATCCCTCTGCAAGATACCATACAAAGCAAAAAATATAATGTAAAAAACTTGAATAATAATGTATATCATATTGCTTTCCCTGTATTTGTCAATTACAATATATTCCACTACAAACCATTGCAGGACAGTTTGAAGTTGAATAGAAAAACATTATTGTTTGAGGGAATGAAGTTGAAAAAGAAATGAACCAATCAAACAGCCCGCAAATGCGGGCTGTTTCTTTTTAATAGCTGCGAAGCAGCAAGAAAAGGGGGCAGGGATTTTGCGGCTTTGCCGCAAAGACAAAACAGATTTCCACGGTTTTTGTCCGTTTCGGTCTTATTTGCCACTAAAAAGCACCGTTTCCCAAAAAAGTTATCAACACCCACCGTTTTGCTTCCAAATTATTTATTTACAGGCTTTTGCCTCTCTTTTTCCCTCTTTTTTAGAACCCCTTTACAAACAGGCGTTTCAGCGGATTGGAAGGGGCAAAAAACAGCCCAAAAAAGACCCCGAAAAACTACAAGAACCAGCCGAAAAAAAACAAAAACAACCGCCTCTTTGACTGCAATAGGAAAACATTTGGGCAGATATAATTAGCAAATAAAAAACATCAATTTTTCGCAATTAATAATAACCAGTAAAAAAAAGATAAGCTTGCTTGTGAACATTGTGCAGGGTGCTTTATTACTTCGCATCTGTATAATATTCTGTCCAATAATGCCGTTGCCAGTATTTCATCGTCCATTGATTCTGTCCATTTCTTGGGTGATTTATTGGCGGTGATTATCAGCGAACATTGTTCGTGCAAGTGATTGATAAGATTGAATAAGGCTACCGCTTCATTCTTTTTGATGGGGAAAAGCATAATATCATCAATGGCTATTAAATGTGCTTTCAGATATCGGTTGCATGCAGAAAGAGCTGTAGCTGTTATTTCTTTCATTCTGAGAATGTTTATTAAATCCTCCATAGTTGTAAAATATGCTTTATACCCTTTGGATACGATATGGTGTATAACAATGTGGACTTTACGGGGAAGGCTACCCAAACCTTGAAAACGCATGGAATCAATGGCACGACGGTAAGTGTTTCGGAGGTTTATGCCTATACTTATGACAAAGCACAACGACTGCTCACTACTACTCACCAGTTTAATGGAGGTAGCACGATTACCTTAGCCGGTAACAGCTATGACCCATTGGGCAGGCTTACCTCCAAACAACATCAAAACGGGGCGGAAACCATCAGCTACACGTATAACATTCGCAGTTGGCTGACGGCTATTAACGATGGCAATTGGCAGGAACAGGTGTATTACGATAATGATCCTTCCCAGCCTTACTACAACGGCGATATCGCCCGCAGTACCTGGACGTATAACGGCATCACCAAAGGATACATGTACACCTACGATGGTCTGAACCGTCTTACGTATGCCGACTATGGCGAAGGGAGCAGCCTGACCACGAACCAGCATGCCCAGGACGAAGACTTCACCTTCGACAAGATGGGCAATGTGACAAACATCTACCGGAAGAATCAAGGATCGGTGATCGACAACGTCACGTTGCATTACATCGGGAATCATCTGAAATATGGCACAGATGCGGCGGGAGCTTCCACGCTGTACGGCCTAACCGAATACACCGACGATAAAGATACAATCCCTGAGTTCTACTACGATGCCAACGGAAATTTAACAGCGGATTTGGATAAAAACATTGTGACAATCCGCTACAATGTACTAAATTTGCCGGATACAATTCAGTTCGGGAACGGGCGGCAAATCATAAACAGCTACGATGCCGGCGGGCACAAGCTGACAACCCGGTACTACACGCCCATCGGTACGGTGATCGTAACGCAAGGAAGCATTCATGGTGGCTATACCACGGCAAATTCAGTGTTGCGGCTGGATGATTATTGCGGCAGCTACCTGTATGAGAACGGAACCGGCGCCGGCGTGCATCCGCTGACCAAGATACTGACCCCGGAAGGGTACATCGACATGAGCACATCGGGATACCCGTATTGTTATTTCAAACAAGACCACTTGGGCAGTAACCGTGAGGTAACCTCCTACGCGGGAACGACAGGCACGGTGGTGCAGCAGACGGAGTATTATCCTTCGGGCACCGCTTACGTGGAAGGCATAGGAGCAGGCATACAGCCTTTCAAATTTACCGGCAAGGAGCTGATTGCCATGCACGGCCTCAACTGGCAGGACTACGGAGCAAGATGGTTAGACAACGTCAGGATGCAGTGGACATCGGTGGATCCGCTGGCGGAGAAGTATTATGGAGTGAGTCCGTATGCGTATTGTAGTGATAACCCAATAAATAGAATTGACCCAGATGGTAGAGATGATTACTTTGATTCTAAGGGAACCTTTGTGCGTCATACAGATACCGAGGTAAATAATATTCTTATAACAAGCGGCAAGATATCTAAATCTTTGACATCTTATAATTATTCCTCTAAAAATACAACTAACAGAAGTATGTTATCAGCTGTTGGGACTTATTATGCTAATAAGGCAGGGATAACGCAGAAAGTAGGAGTAGTAGATGTAAATACTTCTAAAGTTGGAGCTGCTATGGCCTCTACTAATTCAACTAATTTGCACTTGAGTATAAATGTTGATCAAAAAACAGGGAAGGTAAACAGGGAAGCGGGTAATGCTGATAATGTAACCAATTCATTTGTGCATGAAGGGAATCATATTGATAATCCTAGTTTAATGGGGACCCCCGAAGGAGAATTGAAAGCTATTCAGGCTCAGGTACTAGATCCTTCTTTTACAAATACTACAAGCTCTTTTAAAGGAGCCGCAGTAAGTTATGCCGCGAAAAATCTAAATTTAGAAATACAATATCAGTCGTCTCCCAATGTTCAAGCAAACATTCTAAATCTAAATAGTATTTTCTCAAAGGCTGGAGGACTAACTTTATATTTGAATATGCCATCTAATTGGGTAGATTATAATTTGAATATAGATGAGTATACTGTAATTGCGCCAAGAATAAACAAATAAGCCATGAAGAGAAAACTTTTTATTTTATGTTGTTCAATTATTAGCATATCTTGCACATCGGTTAAGCATGATGCTAATGTCCCTAATTTTGAGTTGAAATCCAAATATTTAACTAATGATTCGATTAAATTTTGGGAAACTTTCTCAAACGTTCTCAATTACAAATGCAGAGGGATGTATTTTTCATCTAATGGAGTTTGTGATGAATATGATGTTGACAGCAATCGAAAGCGAATTGTTAGATTTTATGGTGATATAATAGTAAATAAACCACTCCATTATAAAATAAGTAATGATTCTCTCTTTATTTACGTAGATGGATGCTTCTTAGAACATTGTAAAATTCAACGCTATAAAATTGTAAAGCTAACTCACAATATTTTAATAGTCCAAAGAACTTTTCAAAAAGAGGAAACGATTTCAGGAACATTGGAAACAAATGTTCAGTCCTATTTCCCTGCAAAAGATCAGCATACAAAACCGAAATTTTGGTATGAAGTATATCCACATGATAAAAGTAGATGGCCTTACGGAACTTATTAACATTGATAATGTATCACCAGTGGCTATAGCATGATAATCCACTGATCATCTAAGATGATTTGAAGAATCACAAAGTAAAATGGTGGATGCAAGCCCACCATTTATTCGCTACAATGTACTAAATTTGCCCGATACAATTCAGTTCGGGAACGGACGGCAGATCATAAACAGCTACGATGCCGGCGGGCACAAGCTGACAACCCGGTACTACACGCCCATCGGTACGGTGATCGTAACGCAGGGAAGCATTCATGGCGGATATACCACGGCAAATTCAGTGTTGCGGCTGGATGATTATTGCGGCAGGTACTTGTATGAGATGAATAACCCGACACGGTACAATGACCCAAGCGAATATATTTATTTGGTATATGATCCGCGGTATTCTTTAAAGATTTCAAATGGAGAAACCCGCTATTTCCCCAGTTACCGAGATGAGGGTATTGGTGGAGGCAAAACAAAATCAATATTTGACGGTTATGTAGATGCGATCATTCATGGATGGACCGGAAGCTTTTTCAGACTTTCAAGATATATATCACAAACAGTCTTCCCAATTTTTGTACACCGGAACAGTAACCGTACACACTTGGGGTAGTGTTATTTACTGAACTTTCGCAAGCTATTTTAGCCCGCTTGCGATAGTGCTTTTAAATTTAAGTATTTTGTAAGTTGCTCGTTTTCAGAGAACAAGTTTTCCATTAACGTTTTGCTGTCAAGGTTGAGAATTTCGGACAAATGGGCTACTAATTCAATGATAATCATCCATATTTTCCCAGATATGCTAAGTTGCAAGGAATTTTTTTGTGTTGCTCGAAACAGTTCACCAAGTGTTTCATAGTCCGAGAATCGTCTTGCGACAGATAGTAAGTTGTATTGAATCATACAAAGAGTTGTTACTGCAATTTATGTATCAAAATCTTGTGATTGACATTTGCCAAGACCTAAGTTTTGTTTGCTTTCCTTGAAAAAACACTTCTATGATACAACGTGGGACTGACTCAACATCTGTGGTACTCTGTCTTTCAACCTTATGAATCAACTGCATATTTAGGCTGTAAGCGAATTTACGCCAGTCAATCATACTGTTGTTTATAAACCGATAAAACAGATCTTTTCCACAACTGATATACTTAAAAAGAGCCGACTCACAATAATGAGAAGCATCTTGTATCTCAAAAACGGGAATAGCAAAAGCAATACGAATTTGCTGTAATTGTTATAACGCAAATTTACTGCCTGAGGAAAGCCGATTTGTTTGTCCGAAAATGTCAAAGAACTCATGAAACTTAAAATTGTCTCTATTGCTTTTTCACTTGTAGTAAAA
>DAHXOX010000077.1 GCA_027364655.1 Paludibacter sp.
CTAAATTTGTATTCCATTTCCCATAAATCACTGTAAAAAGGAGGTTTTATTTTGATTTCGTTTCTGAATGAATTAACTTAGCACCCCATTTATAATAACGGAGTAACTGAAAAATTATAGATATTCATATCCCTTCAGCCTTAATTCCTTTAATCTTAACTCCTTCAGCCTTTTAATTCTCTGATTCTTAATTTAATAGCAACATGAATAGTCAAATCATTGTCATCTTTGGTGCTTCGGGCGATCTTACCAAACGGAAGCTAATGCCGTCTCTCTATTGGCTTTACAAACACAATCGGCTCAATGCGTCGTTTGCATTGCTTGGTGTTGGCCGAACTTCTTACACGGATGACAGCTATCGTGCCTTTATCGAAACACAATTGCCTCTTTTTGTGCCTGCCGACGAACTTGACACGGTTTCGATAACCGAATTTTTGCAACATATCTACTTTCATAGCATGGATCCGGCTAACGCCGAAGGCTATTCCGACTTGAAACAATGTTTGGAAAGGCTTGACAAACAAATCGATAACATAGGAAATTATCTTTACTATCTGGCAACACCTCCTTCGCTTTATGGTGTTATTCCGCTTCATCTTCAAAGCGTAGATTTAAATACGGAGGCACACGGACAAACAAGGCGCATCATTGTGGAAAAGCCTTTTGGTTACCATCTTTCTTCTGCTCAGGAACTAAATCGCATCTACAACAGCGTGTTCCGCGAAGATCAAATTTATCGTATCGACCATTTCTTAGGCAAAGAAACCGTGCAGAATATCTTGGCATTACGCTTTGCCAATGGTATCTTCGAACCGTTGTGGAATCGCAATTACATTGACCATGTGGAAGTGACGGCAGTCGAGAACTTAGGCATCGAAGAACGTGGCGGTTTTTACGACGGCTCGGGTGCTCTGCGCGATATGGTGCAGAATCACCTGATTCAGTTGGTGGCTTTAACCGCTATGGAACCCCCTGCCCTCTTTAATGCCGACAGTTTTCGCAACGAAGTGGTCAAGGTGTATCAAGCGCTAAAACCTTTAACCACTGCACAGATCAAAAGTCAGGTCATTCGTGGGCAATACACCATGTCACATGCCGAAAACCGCCTTATCAACGGCTACCGCGAAGAAAAAAACATCAATTCACTCTCACGCACAGAAACGTTTGTGGCGCTGAAGCTCTTCATCGACAACTGGCGCTGGGGCGGAGTGCCTTTCTATATTCGTACCGGCAAGCAGATGCCCACCAAAGTTTCCGAAATCGTTATTCATTTCAAACCCACGCCTCACAGTCTGTTTCAGGGAATGGCCGGTAACTCGTCGCTCAACTCGATGATTATCCGCATACAACCCAACGAAGGTATCGTGATGAAATTCGGGATGAAAGTACCCGGCTCCAATTTTGAAATCAAACAAGTGTCGATGGACTTCACCTACGATCGGTTGGGAGGTTCGCCGGTTGGCGATGCGTATGCAAAATTGTTGGAAGATTGCATGATGGGTGAATCCACTCTTTTCACTCGTAGCGATGCCGTTGAAGCAAGTTGGTGCTATTTCGATCCCATTCTTACGCTGTGGGAGAACGACAAATCGATCCCGCTCTATGGCTATCCTGCCGGAACATGGGGTCCGCTGGAAGCCGATTCCATAGTAGGACAGGAAAATAGCTGGACAAATCCGTGCAAAAACCTCACCAACACCGATCTCTATTGCGAATTATAATATTTTTTACCCATCCGGTGACTTGGAGCCATTGGATAATAATAACCTACTATTTTATGATGATTGAACCACACTTTTACGAAACCGAAAAGCAGGTAGCTATTGAGCTTACTCAGTATCTGATCAAAAAAATGCAAGAGTCCGATCGCCCTTTTTATCTGGCAATTTCGGGAGGCTCTACGCCTAATCTGTTGTACTCCCTTTGGGGATTTGAGTACGCCACCGCCATTCCGTGGCAACGACTTCACCTCTTTTGGGTTGATGAACGATGTGTACCGCCCACCGATCCTGAAAGCAATTTCGGCAATATGAAACAACGATGCCTCGATAGGATTACCTTCCCTGCCGAAAACCTTCACCGTATTCATGGCGAAGCCCCACCTGCGCTCGAAGCCGAACGCTATTCACTCGAAGTGCAAAACACAGTCCCCATGATAGACGGATTACCACAATTTGATGCGATCGTGGCAGGAATGGGTAATGACGGGCACACCTCATCTATTTTTCCCGGCCAAACTGAGTTATTAACCGAGCGCC
>DAHXOX010000087.1 GCA_027364655.1 Paludibacter sp.
GCGGTTAACAATCTCGAAATATCGCATTCGGATTTGAATTCTCGCTTAGATTCAATTATTCCTTTATCGTATCGTCGTCGAGTACTTACAAAAGGGAAAAGAATATGTTTTATGATGATTGTTTTATAAAATGACCCTTCCCTTTTTTGAATTTAAATTCCGCAAAAATCAAGACAACTTCGATTCAAGGATTAGATCACGAACTATCTTGGCTACTTGTTCAATGATTGAATGCTTATCATCATTCTCAATTACGTAATCAGCCATAGATATTTTTTTTTCATCAGACCATTGAGTTTTTAAACGTTGTAAGACAGCGCCTTTAGTCATTCCATCGCGCTGAATGATCCGATCAATACGAATCTCCATAGGTGCAGTTACAACCACAATTTTATCCATTAAAAGAGAAAACTCACTTTCAAACAAAATAGCCGATTCTAAAAACACCATAGGGGAATGTTGCTTGTCTGCCCAAATCAAAAAATCTGCTTTAACAGCGGGATGCACTAATTGATTTAACTTGTTCAGGCGATCTGGCTTATTAAAAACCAAGGAAGAAAGGTATTGACGATTTAAACAATCGTCAGTGTAAATAGAAGAACCAAATTCTACCACTAATTTTTTGCGTAAACCTAGATCATTTTGCATCAAATATTTTGCATGCCGATCGGAATCATAAACAGGAAAACCCATTATTTCTATAACACTAGCAACAAATGACTTTCCACTGCCAATACCACCTGTAAGCCCAATTCTTTTCATGAATTAATGTTTGGTTTCAAGCAAATAATCCACCGACTCAGGAATCACCCGACTGTGCTTTAGTACTGATTCAGGAGCTAAAAGCGTAACACTTGCCTTCAAATTCTCTTTCTGCGGCAACATATTATAATCGACTACAGCACGTAAATCATCTGCTTTCAGTTGATTAAAATGTGATATTCCAACAAGACAAACCACCTTTACAGAAGCAGGGAAGGTTCGCAATAATAAGTTTTTAGGCATATTAATGGCTACAATTGGCACCTCGATGCTTTTTTCGGTAAAGGGCTCTACAAACGCTTGAAGAATAACCGATGGAGGATCAACTCGCAATGAAGCAGGCACATGTAATTGACATTTCACATTTATAGAATCATTGACATTCTTCAAACTCAATGGGTCAGTATAAATTGCCGTCATTGTATCAAGGATACTCTTTGATCCAAAAACAGCAACCTCATTCGGGATAAGTTTGATGGAGTCAGAAAGCATAAATTGACGAGCAAGCCCAATATTCCCGGAAAAACGGACAGGGAGTCTTTTAGCATACAATTTGGTGTACGACACAACTAATGTATCGGGAGATAACGAAAGAGGGCCTGCGGAAGATCGCAAATGAGAAAACACCTCTTTTTCGTAATAGCGCGTAAGGAGAAATATCTTACCGTTTGTAGAAAAATGATGGGACAAATCAATAATAATAGGCGACAATTGTTGTCCTAACATATAGAAAAAAAGAGAAGACCCTTTATCCTTGAATGTTGCTGTTAAATGAGTCGGCAATGTCTCATCCATTCGTACATCAGCAGGAATTCCCTTATAAATAACCGGAACATCCAAGTGCACTTCCTGCCATTGGCTAGTTTTATAGAGAAACCACAACAAAGTTGACAAAACAAAAAAAAGCAAAAAAACAAATACTTCTTTTGTTATAAAAGAAGATTTTGCTTTTTTGCTTAAGCGAACTATCTGCTTTTTTAAGTGATTAGCAGACATAAATTCTCTTCTTATTTCGTATTTTGAGTGTCAGCAGCAGTTGCAAAAACAGAATTTTTATCCACACGTACACGTACATTCTCGTCAATTTCGAGTAATACAGAGTCATCGTGAATTTCTTTAATACGACCATAAATACCACCGGAAGTAATTACCTTATCGCCAATTTTCATAGAAGAACGAAAATTTTTGATTTCTTTCTGCCGTTTCGATTGTGGACGAATCATGAAAAAATAGAAAACGACAAAAAGTAAAACGATCATGATGATGCCCGAAAAATTCCCCATGCCAGATGGGCTACCCGCTGCGGGCGCTTGTAAAATAAGAGCTAAAGTATTCATAAATCTACTAATTAATGGATTATAAATTTACACGTAAATATCTCACACACAGTTCAGAACATCAACTAACCTTGATCAATTTCCCCTCTTGGCGCAGGTGTTCTACAATCTTATCTAACACGCCATTGACAAAGGTAGCACTTTTTTCTGTACTGTATTGCTTGGCAAGTTCAATATATTCATTTAACGTAACATTGACCGGAATAGTTGGGAATCCCTGCAATTCAGCAAGCGCCACCATCATGATAACTACATCCATGTAAGCTATTCGATCAAGTTCCCAATTCTTAGTAAACTCATCAATCAATTTTCGGTTTTCATCCCCATTCGCAATGGTATCAGAAAAAAGTTTTTGAGCAAACTCTTTGTCATCTTCATGATTGTACATCGGCAACAACGACTGCAAAGCTCCGGTACCTTGATCAAAACGCTTAATAGTTTTCAATATAAAACTTACCACAAAGTCCAACTCTGCACACCAATAAATATTTTGTTCCTCAAGAGTTGATTCCAGCAAATCACTGCTTAAAACATCTTGCCGAAAGAATTTACGCCAAAGCTCCTTATCTTCTTCATAATTAGTTACTTCTTGTTGCATGTATGATTCATACAATGAAGAATTGATCATAACGTCATATAATGACTTGATTACTTCAGGATGATCTGTCCAACTTAATTTTTTAGCTGTTACATATCTATTAAAAGCCTCGTTTTGTTCTAATTGCGAAACAAATAAATTATTTGCAAAACGAAGATTCGGATCTAATTCCTGATCCGTCGGTCGATACTTGTGCAAAGCATTGTCTATGCGTAACCGTGCAAAACGTGTAATCTCTACTGCTAATAAAAGCAAGTAAAAATACAAGTCATACGTTTTCTCAATACTGTGAAATAACTCCTTTTCGGCAATCCTATATTCTTTTTCTCCACTTTTGTAATATGCAAATACAAGTTGGACAATTTTTATACGGATCAAAATCCTATTAATCATATTCGTAGCGCTTCTACTATTTTCTATGACAAAGATAATACATTAATGGAAGAGTACCAAACAGAAAGTGTCGGCAACAATCAATCATTGAGCCAGTCACATATCAAAACAAACCAACACAAAACGCTTATTTACTGACACTTTTCAATATCAGCACAGAAATCTCAGGTGGCATTCCCATACGAATCGGTACGCCAACATACCCTAATCCTCTGTTCACATAAAGATATTTCGTTTGATAGCGATACAATCCATCCCACTGTTTAAACATCCATTCAGCGGGAGACCAATGTAATCCAAAACGATTAATACCCATTTGCATGGCATGTGTATGACCTGACAATGTCAGATATATAGTAGAATAATTCACAGCCTGCGCCATCCAATGATTCGGATCATGAGTCAACAACAACACAAACGGGAAATGCTCAATTCCCTTCATAGCTTTTGGTAAATTACCATAACAATGGAAAGGCGACTTACTCCAGTTTTGAACACCCGCAATAGCAATACTATCCCCACGACTTACTATAAAAACGTGCTCGTCCAGTAACAGATTGAATCCCATGCGTCGTTCACGTTGTTCCAGACTATCCAAATTTGCTCTTTTTGCAGCAAGCGACGACCATCGAGTATAATCACCATAATCGTGATTTCCCAGTATGGCAAATTTTCCAATTGAAGCATGAAGTTGGCTGAAGAGTGCTATATCATGCGGAGTCACTTCATTGGCAAAATTATTCATCATGTCGCCTGTCATTACAATAATGTCCGGTTTTTCCGCATTCACTTTCTCCACAATGCTTTTCCAGAAACGGGGTTCATGTCCAAAATTTCCCAGATGCAAATCAGATATTTGTACAATCTTCAAACCATCGAACGCTTTCGGCAAGGCTGCTAACGGTATTTCAACATGAGTTGTCATAACATCGAAACGTCCACGCATAGCTCCATACAAAAAGCCGAAAAACAGTAATAAAGCAAGGAATAATCCAACGTAAGCAACCGCATTTTGCAAAAAAGGGAACGCCTTTTGAATAAGTCGATTAAGCAATAAGAAGATGGCAAAAATGAATTTTGGAATATAGATAAGCAACAATAACCAATTAAACCACATAAAAAGCTGTAACTGCGCTTCATCATGTGACGAACGGACAAACAAGAATAACGTAAAGATACCGACAAGGAAAAAAGCGGTACTTGCCCAATGTAACACTTTGGGCCAGCTTTTTCGCACATGTTTCCTGATTCCTTGATAAATCACTAAATCAGGCAATACAATAATTACCAATAAAATAGCCGTAAAAAGCAGCGATGTTCGCATACAGAGAAAATTATTTGAAACGCACTATCCATATTTTTCAAAGAATTGAATGAGCAGAAAGTCGCTTCATTCATAGCACAAAGTTACCCGAAAAATTGAAAACCAAACATTGAGAGTTTTTCAATCATCAAACGATGCAATCTCAATTAGTACAAAAAAAGCCACCTCTATGAGAAGTGACTTTCTGAAAAAGAAATACGTTGAAAATTATTCTTCCGTTTTAGGAGCAATCAATTTGTACCCCTTTCCATGAATGTTGATAATACCTACATCTGGATCGTCTTTCAACAATTTTCTAAGCTTAGTGATATACACGTCCATGCTTCTTGCATTGAAATAATTATCGTCAATCCAAATGGTGCGCAAAGCAAAATTACGTTCAACCATTTCGTTTACATTAGCAGCCAACAATGTCAATAATTCAGTTTCTTTTGTGGTCAATTTAATTTGGCTGTCAGCGATTGACAAAATCTGACGTTGTGTGTCAAAGGTATATTTACCCAAATAATAGGTGTCTTTTTCTTTGACTTTTTTCCCTTTCGTACGGCGCATAATGGCTTCAACACGGAAAATCAATTCTTCCATACTAAAAGGCTTCGAAATATAATCATCTGCACCTGCCTTGAATCCTTCCAAAATATCTTCCTTCATTGTTTTTGCAGTTAAGAAGATGATTGGGCAATCTGAGTTTAAATTCCGAATATCCTTTGCCAATTCAATACCGTCTTTTTTAGGCATCATGACATCCAATACACAGATATCATATTTTTCTTTTGTAAAAGCCTTATATCCGGCTTCACCATCGGGAGCTAAATCGGTATGATACCCTTTTGCTTGTAAATACTCCCGCAACAACATGCTAAGATTTTCGTCATCTTCGCACAACAGAATTTTCGTTTTTTCTTCCATGATTAATTGTTTTTTAGAGTTGGTAATGTAATGATAAACTTGGTGCCAATGTTCACTTCGCTTTCCACTTTTATGGTTCCATGATGAGCATCAATAATTTGTTTTACGTATGCAAGTCCTAATCCAAAACCCTTCACGTTATGCACATTCCCTGTGGGAACTCGGAAGAACTTGTCAAAAATACGTTTTTGATATTCTTTTTTGATACCTACGCCATTATCTTGTATAGAAATACACATATTTCCTTTTTCATTCCACGTTTTCACTGTCAACACCAAATTGGACGGTGTGTATTTAACGGCATTATCCATTAAGTTGTACAACACATTTGTAAAGTGTGTTTCATCCACTAACACAAAGGGATCAGTTGCTTGAATTTCTGTTCTGAGTTGGCCATGTTTTGCGTGAACTTTAACCCAAAAATTATCTAAGATCATGTTCAACAATTCATTGACATCTGTTTCTGTTAATTTCAAGTTCCCATTTCCACGTTCAAAAGTGGACATCTGTAATACTTTCTCAATATGAAAACTAAGACGTTTTGTTTCATCAACAATGACCCGTGTGTAATATTTCAAAGTATCCGTCGTTTTTGAAACAGAAGGATCTCCTAACATTTGAGCCGCCAATGAAATGGTTGAAACTGGAGTCTTCAGTTCATGAGTCATATTACTGACAAAATCATTTTTAATTTCGTTCAAACGCCTTTGGCGAAAAATCAATATAATGGATAAAACACATGAAAGCAATAAAATAAGTGATAGAATAGCCCATGGAAAAAGCAAAGTCATCGAATTAAGCAACATACTCTTTTTTGTCGGAAAATAAACGGTCAAAAAAGCCTCGTGAGCATTTGCAGGATCATTCGGGAAAAGTCGTTGTGTAAAACCACTGTTATCAGATTGCGTTATATCGCTGTCGGTGCTTTGATAGATCATTTTTCCTTTGCGATCGGTAATCTTAAAATAATACGGAATCGTTACCGAGTTGTTTGAAAACTCTTCTTGAATCATTGCCGACAAAAGATCCATATTAATTCGTTGCGCAATATCTTCCGTAATAGCATCTCTCATCCAACGCCAAGCCACTACATCAACCACCTTTTTAGTATGAAGAAAAGCATCTGCAAAGCGATTTTGATACATTTGAGATGTAGCTTGAATGGATGAAGAAGCACCTGAAATGGAAACCTTCGGCTCAGACTGCAAAGAAGTAGTATCCAAAGTATCCTGCACAGTTTGAATGGAATCTGTTAGTGCGGCTAAAGGCGATTTTAGCAAATGAGAGATACCTTCAGTGCCCATCTCTTGTTTCAAATATTTGGTTGCCTCTGCCTCTTCCAAATCACGCGATACCTGATATAAACTTCTTTGTACGTTTGTGTCAAATTGACGCTCCATCAATTGAGACATCTGCAAAATATAACGAAATTGGATAATGACTAATCCTACAAAAGTCAAACTCATGATAGCCAATAACACCCAAATAATCGTTTTTTTCATAAATTATTGTCCCTCAATAATCCGTTCCACTCAATGATTTGTTTTCTTCAACAAAAATAATGTCAAAATTCACGATTGATTTTTACTTAACAAGATTTAACTGGCCTCGGATTTAACATCTCGAATTCAGAGGGTTTTGAATTAACTTTTTAACGGGACTTAATGTTAAAAGGGGGAATTGGCGTTAAATTCAGGGCCTCATATTAACAATTAAAACAGAAGAACCCCTCCATTCTTTACCAAAATGAGGGAGAAAAAGCAAGATTTTTCTTACAACAACTCATGACGCAAGAAACTACCCGTAACACCGACTCCTTTTTCAACAATTTCTTCGGGTGTTCCACAGACAATCACCTTACCGCCTTCTTTCCCACCTTCAGGCCCCATGTCAATAATGTAGTCCGCTGATTTTATTACATCTGGGTTATGTTCAATCACCATCACTGAGTTTCCTTTGTCAACAAGTCGATTCAGAACATCAAGCAACACCTTGATATCTTCAAAATGGAGGCCGGTTGTGGGTTCGTCTAAAACATAGAGGGTATTCCCAGTATCTTTTTTAGCTAATTCGGTCGCCAATTTAATGCGCTGACTTTCTCCACCGGAAAGTGTGGAAGAAGGCTGACCGAGTTGCACGTATCCTAATCCAACATCATGCAGCACTTTCAGTTTTGGCAGAATAGAAGGGAAAGAATCAAAAAAATCCAATGCTTGATCAATCGTCATATTGAGTACATCGGCAAT
>DAHXOX010000094.1 GCA_027364655.1 Paludibacter sp.
AGTATGCGTTGCCATTAATGAAAAACGAATCAACGTATCTTCGGGTGGTACAGCTGGTGAAACAACAGGATTGACAAATACGCCATCGTCCATTAATTTCCGGGTAAGAAGAAATGTTTTTTGGTTGTCACGCACAAATAGTGGGATAATGGGGGTTTCTGTTTTTCCAATGTCGAAACCTGCTTTACGAAATCCATCTAAAGCGCGGTGAGTGTTTGCCCACAACTGATCTCTGCGCCATGTTTCTTCAGCCATCACGTCGAGAGCAGCAATGACACTCGCAGTTGATGCGGGTGTGATACTTGCGCTAAAGATCAAGGTACGAGAGTTGTGTTTTAAATAGTTGATGATGCTTTTGTCAGCAGCAACGAATCCGCCAATGGTTGCTAACGATTTACTGAATGTTCCCATAATGACATCCACATCATCGGTTACACCAAAATGTTCACAAGAGCCGGCACCTGTTTTGCCAAAGAAACCCAGCGTGTGAGCTTCATCCACCATGATGGAAGCATTGTATTTTTTGGCTAAATCGACTATCTCAGGAAGTTTGGCAATATCTCCTTCCATACTAAAAACGCCATCTGTAACGATCAGTTTGAGTTTATCCGACTCACAGCGTTTCAGTTGGCGTTCCAACGACCCCATGTCGTTATGTTTGTATTTGAGCTGATTTGAATAGGAGAGCCGACGACCTTCAATAATGGAAGCATGATCGAGTTCATCGTACAAGAGGTAGTCATCTTTTCCGGTTAAGCAAGGAATCACACCCGAATTAACGGTAAATCCGGTTGCATAGACTAAGGCTTCTTCTTTGTGAACTAATTTAGCTAATCGTTCTTCCAACTCGATGTGAATATCGAGCGTCCCATTCAGAAATCGAGAACCGGCACATCCTGTACCATATTTTTCTATGGCTTTAATAGCAGCTTCTTTGATAACGGGATGGTTGGTCAGACCAAGATAACTGTTTGATCCAAACATTAAAACGCGTTTACCATCAATGGTAACTACTGTGTCCTGATCGGATTCAATTGCACGAAAGTAGGGATAAACCCCGGCAGCTTGATACTTCTGAGGAGCATCAAACAGAGACATTTTTTCGCTAAGTAAACTCACGATAATGGTTGTTTTTTTGGTTAGTGGCTGCAAAGGTATAAAAATTAATTTAGCATCAGTATCAATGGATGTGAAAAAAATATTTCAAAGCGTGGTTAGTCTTTTTATTAATTCAAAAAGAGGAGTTTATAATCTGTCAAGCCTGAGAATAGCCTGTTTTGAAAGAACAAAAAAGGGCGTAATTCAAAAAGAAATGATTTTTTGCTGCATCAAAACAGACAATTTTGGCATAAACAAGAAATCTTTAGCGCAGAGAATCAAAACGCACAATTCTCAATTTGTTGGACTCAATTTTTTGTTCATTAATTTGCAGCTATTTATTCACCAAACAAATAACCTCTTTTTTCTCTAAAGAAGAGGTTTTTCTTATCAATTTGTACGCTCAAAGCTGCAAGATGGGTTAAAAAAATATGCGTGTATAATTCATAATTTCACTCGTTTGCGATTCATGCTTCATTATCATCATCATCTACACCATCTGTAAGCATTAGTTTTGTTTCTGCTTCGGTGAGCGATTCTACGCTTCGTAGTTTGCGTTGAATGGCTTTTGTGCGTTTGCCCATTACATCGTCCAATTGATCAAGTCCTGTTTGAATGTTCTTTTGAGCTTTTTGCATCAAGCCTCCAAAGTTTTCAAACTCTTTTTTCACAGCTCCCAGAATCTTCCAAACTTCGCTGCTTCGTTGTTGGATAGCTAATGTGCGAAAGCCCATTTGCAGGCTGTTAAGAATAGCTGCCAACGTGGTTGGCCCTGTTACAATGACTTTATATGTTCGTTGCAATTCTTCCAGCAAGCTGGCTTTGCGTACCACTTCGGCGTAAATACCTTCAAAAGGTAAAAACATGATGCCAAAATCAGTTGTATTTGGTGGATCAAGGTATTTGTCGCTGATGTCTTTAGCCATTTTTTTGATGGTGTTTTCTAATGTTTTTTGTGCACTTTCTATTTGCGTCAAATCACCTATGTCATAAGCGGTCTGCAATTGTTCATACACATCTTTGGGAAACTTGGCATCGACAGGCAACCATACTTGTTTATTGTTGTCGTCGCGCCCAGGCAGTTTAATAGCAAACTCCACTAAATCGCTGCTGTCAGCCTTGGTTTTGACATTGGCTTCGTATTGATCGGGTGCTAATATTTGCTCTAAAAGCATGGCTAATTGCACTTCGCCAATGCCGCCCCGCATCTTTACATTGCTCAATACTTTCTTTAAGCCACCAACGTCTTGTGCCAGAGTTTGCATTTCGCCTAATCCTTTTTGCACCTCAATCAATTGTTTGCCGACGGTTTCAAAGCTTTGTCCTAAACGGTCGCTTAGTGTCTTTTCTAATTTTTCTTCAACGGTGACGCGGATGAATTCTAATTTCGTTTCGGTATTTTTCACCAATTCGGTTTGTTTGATCTCCATCTGCTCAAATTTCTCTTTTTGCAATACATTGAAAGAGTTGATGTTTTTATCCAAGGTTTCCTGAAAACGGGTAAACACATTTTCCAATGTATTTCTCATCACCATATTCTCCTCTTTAGCCTGATTTTGAAGCACTGACATTTTTTCTTCGACCTTGTTTGTGATTTTTTCTAATTGATCGACGGTTTTGGATGTAAGCTCTTGTTGTTCTTTTTTCAGTTCGTCAATTTTAGTATGTTGTTCCGCGGCAAATTCTTTCAGGTTGGTTGCCATTGTATCACGGTTCGATTGGTTGTTTTCATCAATTCTGATTGTCAACGCTTCGATTTGTTTTGAAAGCGTTTCATTGATTTCTTTCAACGCGTCATGAGTTTGTTCTGTGATAAGTTTTAAGGTTTGTGCCAGTTCCGCTCTGAAGTCTTTCAAGGTTTCATTTAGCTCCGTGCGGTTGTCTTTGGCTATGGAAGCATTCTCTTCACGATTTGTTTTGAACTCTTCTTTCAGGTTCGATTCGATGCGCGTCAGATTGTTTTGCAACTCGATGATTTTGCTATTAAGGTCGGAACTCGTTTTTGGACGAAGAGTTACTTGTAAAATAAGTATCACGATTGCAATCACAAGAAGAACAAACAGTAATAAGGTAGTTGCCATATTAAACAATTAGTTGAAAAATGAAGAAATACATTGGTTTTTAGCCGTTTACGGCAATAAGCCCGTTCATGGCGGCATACATGGTGAATCCTGCAACGGTTTTGATGCCTAATTTAGCAGCAATATTTTTTCGATGGGAAATGACTGTATGCAGACTAATATTTAATGCATCAGCGATTTCCTTGTTGAGTAATCCTTGTGCAACTAAGGTTAACACTTCAAGTTCGCGTGACGTGAGGCCATCGCTATTTTCGTGATGAAATGTGTTTGACAATAGCTCATCAATTTGAGCTTTTAGCGATTCCTCATTTGTCATTATATTTAAAAATGAAAGCATAACAGATTGTGAATCGTTCCATAACGTTGTGCCAAAGATAATTACTTTGTTTTTACGTAAAAGAAAAAAGTCGTAGAACAAAACGAAAAGATCAGCCGAAACAAAAAACAGATCACATTGACTATTTTCCGTGTCATTAATGGTTTGAGGCGATGCGTGCACGACGACTTTCTCAGGATGGTATTCATCACACAAAAAAGATTGCAAGCCTCTTCCTTCAAGAGGGTGAGTTGAAAGAACGATGATGTGCTTATTTTTGAGCATTGTGTTGTTTGATCATGGCTTTCACTGCCGGCGTCAAAAGAGATTGGCACACGTTATTGTATTGACGAATGTCATTTTCGAGTGTATAAAGTGCAAAGAAAACAGCGTAGCAAAGGTTTTCATCGGCTTCGCCGGTAAGATATTTCATCAATAAACTTCGCAAATCGAAAATCTTTTCATCTAATGATTCTTGTTGTTCTCGAAGGCTTGGTTCTTGATGTGTCTCATGGATAACAGGTGATGCACTCGCTGCAAACGCTAAAATAGATGGGAATCGCTCGTCGTTGTCTTTTTCAATGCGTTGTTGTAATTCGGTCTTAATCTCGGTAAAGAAATTGTTTATTAGTCCAAGCGCTTTGTTTTTTGCAAAACTATAGTGCATTAAAGCTTGCAAATGACGCTCCACATTGGGCAATTGCGATTCATGAATCAGTGCGTTGGTTTGTTTCAGATATGAAACCGTTGCCACTAATTGTTGTGCCGAAAGAGTCAAGTCGGGTGTGTAAGTCGGATGGACGTACAAGTTGAGAATCGAAACCATCAAATCAGCATCCAAATTATTTTCCTGACATATTTTCAAAATGGTTTTTTCTCCAAATCCAAGATGAATGCCAAAGCGACGAATGACCGGCATCAACACGTAATGTTGCAGGATCACCTCGCTCAATTTCATGTCTGTTGTGATAAGCGCCATGTTATTGCTGTAAGAAAGTGAACACAAAGATAAGAAATATTATATAGATGACCGTTTGAAAAACTGCTTTGTGGTCGAAACATACCAATCGTTCCTTACCTGATTCAAAAAGGAGTATGCTTGTTAAAATACAACGTGTATAAAAAGTATCACCTTTGGATAAAATTCATTCATGCTTTTCGTGTGCTTTGTGTTACTTTTGTCATCATTCAAGTAACGAATTTTTGTTGTTATATTCTGCAATATATTGAAGATCTCTTTATTATAAATATATAATACCCAAGCAAACCATGACGCATCTTTGTAAAAAAATGACGATTACTCTTTTCTATCTCTTTCTTGCTGCAAACGTCATTGCACAAAATGGAACAGTGAAACAAACTGAACTGACTGATTTTCAACTGCAATCGTCAGCGTTAATTACTGCGAACGGTCAAACGCTTTCTTCTGTTTCCTATCAATCACCTGTTTATTGGTTCCCTGTAAAAGTGCCGTGTACAGTACTTACCGGACTTGTGGCCAATCATATTTATCCCGATCCTTATTCAGGCTTGAATAATATGCTGATTCCCGATGCTTCGGATAGTTTTAATAAAGAATATAATTTGGAGCAGTACAGCTTTTTGCCGAACGATCCGAATCCATGGAAAAAGCCTTATTGGTATCGTACCACGTTTGCGGTACCGGCAAACGACAAAGGAAGACATTTTCAATTAATATTCAAAGGAATCAACTATCGTGCTGCCGTTTGGGTAAATGGACATCAAATTGCCGATTCGACACAAATGGCAGGCATGTTTGCCGAATATAGTTTAGACGTAAGTAAAGCAATTATTGCAGGACACGAAAATGCGTTAGCCGTGAAGATTTATCCGTTAGATTTTCCGGGAACTCCGTCAGAGGAACAACTAAAAGCAATGGGGCCTTTCTTTGAAAATGGCGGTCCAACGGGTGATATTGGCAAAAATGTAACCATGCTTTGCTCGGTAGGTTGGGATTGGATTCCCCCTGTTCGTGACAGAAATATGGGAATTTGGCTCCCTGTTTATCTGCGTACATCGGGCGCGGTGACCATTGGAAGCCCGCATCTTGTTACTACGTTGCCGCAATTGCCTGATACCACAACAGCGGATCTTTCTTTGTCGCTTTCTTTGTATAACGCTCAAGCTAAAGCTGCTCAAGGAAAATTAGTGGTTACCATCACTCCCGATAATTTTGCAGGAAAAGCATTATCTTTCTCGAAAATGGTTTCAATACAGGCAGATCAAACTAAAAATATATCGTTCGATTCGGCTAATGAGTCTTTACTACGATTCAAAAATCCGCATCTTTGGTGGTCATTCGATCATGGGAAACCCAATCTGTACCGCATTCGGTTGCAATATATTCAGAACAATCAAGTATCTGACGATACATCGTTTGTATTTGGCATTCGCACGGTTTCATCAAAATTAGTAGATGTTCCAGGAAAATATCCTCGTCGTGACTTCTATGTCAACGGGAAACGGGTGAATCTGGTTGGCGGTGCATGGGTGCCTGATATGATGTTGAATCGTGATTCTGCTCGTTATGCACATGAACTGCTTCTTTGTCGCAATGCAAATGCGAATTTAATCCGCATTTGGGGAGGAGGAATTACACCTCCCGATGCTTTTTTCGATGCTGCCGATCGTTATGGCTTGTTGGTTTGGTCTGATTTCTGGATTACAGGCGACACGCAAGGTCAGTTTAAAGGATCACCCAATTGGCCGCTACAATCCAATGTGTTTATCAACAATATGACCAGTACCATTCTTCGTATTCGCAATCATCCGAGTCTATTGGTTTGGACAGGAGGAAATGAAGGTCATGCACGGAAAGAACTTTACAACGCCATGCGCGATAGTATTATTTCGCTGGATGGAACGCGTCCTTTTATTCCAAGTTCTTCAGGTTTTGCACAACTTCCGTCTGATTGGAAAGGATCATGGCCGGATAATGGTACTTCGGGAGTTTACAGTGGAGGACCTTATGCGTGGAAAGACCCGAAAATCTATTACAATTTAGCTGACAGCGCCAAAGATTGGGTATTTAAAGATGAGACTGGCATCCCGTCTCAACCTCCTTATACCACGTTGCATAAAATTATTCCTGACCTTGTTTGGGATAAAAATGATTCTTTCCCGCTCAATAATTCATGGGGATATCACGATGCCTGCACCGGAGCCGGTCGTTATGATTTGTATTATGCAGATATGGCAAAACGGTTTGGCAAACCCATTAGCATGAAAGATTTTTCAGAAAAGATGCAATTGATGAACGCAATGGGTTATCAAGGAATTTTTGAAGCAGCCGGTCATAAATTGAATGATAATGGCGGCGTGATGCTGTGGAAACTCAACTCGGCATTTCCAAGCGTCATTTGGCAAATATATGATTGGTATCTCGAGCCTAATGCAGGATATTATTTCATGCAAAATGCGTGTGAGCCGACGCATGTGCAGTTTGATCGCGATGACTCTACCATTGTGGTTGTCAACAGAAGTTACCATCCTTTGCAAAAAGTAATAGTCGAAGCCGATGGTTATACCCTTGATTCCAAGAGATTGTTTCATCAAACCGGGACACTGCATGTTGATGCAGCCGAAGTGGAAACCGCTTTTTCATTAGCCAAAAATATCAGTCATATAGAAGGTGTCACATTTATATTGCTGACAATGAAAGATTCTGCCGGTAAGACATTATCAACTAACAGCTATTGGTTAGCTCCAAAAGAAGATTTCACGGCACTTGCTGCCATGCCCAAAACGAGTGTCACCCTCAAAATGATCCATGCGGAAACGACCAAAGCAAATCGAAAATGGACATTACAACTTACGAATCCGACAGATCGGGTGGCTTTCTTTGTACGTCTGCAATTGATGAATCATGGCGAAGAAGTGATGCCTTCGTTCTGGTCGGCGAACTATGTTACCTTGCGACCTCACGAATCGATGACTATCAAAGTTGATGTGCCTAAAGCACTTTTTAAAGGAAACAAAGCTTCGGTGCAAATTGAAGGATGGAATTTAATTACGGAAAAGGTAGCGTTGCCAGCATTAATGGAATAAAACTAAGCACATATCAAATGATCATAAAATGAAAAGTACAATTTTATTTTTCATCATTGCTTTAGCAGGCATTCCAACAGCTTTCTCACAAACAATTCAGAGTGCTACTGCACGCACCTTAAGCACGCCACATCCTTCAAAAGAAGCCATTGCATTATACCGATATTTACAAGATATGAGTGGGAAAAAGACACTCTCGGGACAAATGTGTACACCTTGGGGATTCGATGAATTAGCTTATATAAAAACGATTACCGGTAAACAACCTGCCATTCAGGGCATGGATTTTATTACCCAAAAGGATAATGAAAAAGAGATTCAATTAGCCATTCATTGGTGGAAAGAGGGCGGCATTCCAACCATTATGTGGCATTGGGGCGCACCGGGTAAAGGGGAAGGTTATGAGGCAAGTAAGATGACGATTGATATCAATCAATGTTTCGTAAAAGGCACGTTGGAATACAAATCGTTTTGGAAAGAACTCAAAACAAAAGCCGATCTGCTTGAAAAACTTCGAAATGCACACGTTCCGGTGCTATGGAGACCTTTTCACGAACTGAATGGTAACTGGTTTTGGTGGAGTAAAGGAGGGCCTGTCGAGTTTAAGAAACTCTGGATTACCGAGTACAACTATTTTGTAAAAAAGCGGAAATTGAACAACTTGATTTGGGTGCTTGGTTACACGGCACAACCAGACGCCGCATGGTATCCGGGCGATCAATATGTAGATGTTGTAGGAGTAGATATTTACAATCATGGAGATGGGCCGCAAGCCACTATGTATAATAAACTTAAAGCACTATTTGGCACTAAATTCCCAATAGCTTATCACGAATGCGGTATTCCACCCAATCCGGATCAATGTATTAAACAAAACATTATTTGGTCATGGTGGATGGAATGGCACACCAACTTCTTAAAAGGGGTTGACCCCATTTATTTAAAACAAGTCTATAACAATCCCTTGATTATTACTTTGGATAAAGTGCCGAATATTATGAAAACGTATGGGTCAACGAGCAATGAGTGATCATTATCCGACAAACCCCACTAAAGAAATTGCGTAGATAATTTAAACAAAAAACCTTGCAAATCAATTATTTACAAGGTTTTTTGTTTAAATATTTTGCGGAGAGAAAGGGATTCGAACCCCTGGTACCTTGCGGTACAACGGTTTTCAAGACCGCCGCAATCGACCACTCTGCCATCTCTCCAAAAGCGCGTGCAAAGATAACGTTCTTTTCTGAATCTTCCAAGCTGTGTTGATCGAAAACACTGACATTCTTGCAATATCAATTCGTTCTTTTCTCCACTTTAGACTAAGAACATATTTTGCATTCTTACTACGTCTTTGTTAATCTCTGTCAATGAAGCATCTGTAGATGCCATATCGAAAAAAACAGTATCTTTGTGATAGAAAAAAAGCAATGACAGACACTAAAGATAATCGTTTGACAAGACTGCCTATGCAGCATCCTTACTCACTTTCGAAGGCAGACCGTTTAACCGGAGAGAAAAATGTACAGCATTTGTTTGTAGAAGGCAAATCGTTGATAGCTTTTCCATTACGCGTTGTTTTCCTGCCAAATTCTACCCAAACCGAACCTGTTAGAGTGCTTTTTAGCGTTCCTAAACGTCGTTTTAAAAGAGCAAATAAGCGTAACTTGTTGAGGAGACGCATGAAAGAGGCTTATCGTTTAAATAAGCATCTGTTGCACGAGTCTCCAATACAGTCAACATTTGCACAGATGGTTGCCTTTACATACATTGCAAATGACCTTTTACCGTATTCGTTGATCGAAAAAAAAATGCAAGAAGCATTGCGTGTATTACAAGAAACATGGACGAAAAATGCTGTATGAACAGATTTCTATTTATTATTTTCTGACATTGAAACAACTATCTGACTCTTTATTGCAATGGGTGAAACTTATTTTATCGTGGCTTCTACTTTTGCCAATCTATTTTTATCGCTATGTTATTTCACCCATAAAGCCACCAACTTGTCGCTATACACCGACCTGTTCGCAATATGCTGTGGAAGCAATACAAAAACATGGGCCTTTTAAAGGTTTAGTATTGGCAATAAAACGCATATTGAGATGCCATCCATGGGGTGGTCATGGCTATGATCCGGTGCCTTAAAGTGGTAAAAAGGGACACAATGGAGTATGTAGCCATTCCAAGTTATTGTCATTAATCATCTCATAAACAGTCAATTCGTATTTATTATGAAAGGGATTATTCATTTTTAACCACATGAAAGAATATGTTATTAGGAAGGACGATACTTTTGCTATGAAACTAAACAGTTAAATGTGTTATCGATTATTTGATTGATAATTAGCATAATACATGATTTAAGACTGTTTATGCAACCGTGAAATGTTAAAACAAAAGCGACAATAAAAGAATCTCCACATAAACATTTATTTACAAGTATGAATCCAACAGTTGATATTAGAGAGCTTAATGAGCGCATTGAAAAGCAAAGTGCGTTTGTAGACACCTTGACAATGGGTATGAATCAAGTCATTGTAGGTCAAAAACACTTAGTAGAATCCTTGTTAATCGGTTTGCTTTCCGATGGTCATATCTTATTGGAAGGAGTTCCCGGTTTGGCAAAAACATTAGCTATTAAAACATTGGCTAAATTGGTTGATGCAAACTATAGTCGTATCCAATTTACTCCTGATTTGTTACCAGCCGACGTGATTGGAACAATGATTTACAGTCAAAAAAAGGAAGAGTTTGCTATCAAAAAAGGGCCTATCTTTTCGCATTTCATTTTAGCAGATGAAATTAACCGTGCTCCGGCAAAAGTACAAAGCGCCTTGCTCGAAGCCATGCAGGAACGACAAGTTACCATTGGAGATCATACATTTAAACTTGAAGAACCATTTTTGGTATTAGCAACCGAGAATCCTATTGAGCAAGAAGGAACCTATCCGTTACCTGAAGCTCAAGTTGACCGGTTTATGCTTAAGGTAATCATCACCTATCCAAAAAAAGAGGAAGAAAAATCCATTATCCGGCTCAACATGTTAGAATCATTGCCTGAAGTGAAGCCACTTATTAAACCGGAAGAAATCGTTGCTGCGCGTAACGTTGTGCGGGAAGTGTATGTTGATGAAAAAATAGAACGTTATATTGTTGACATTGTTTTTGCTACACGCTTCCCTGATGAATACGGCATTAAAAACCTCACCAATATGATTGCATATGGTGGATCACCTCGTGCATCCATCAGTCTTGCAATGGCATCAAAAGCTTATGCTTTTATTAAACGTCGTGGCTATGTCATTCCTGAAGATGTTCGTGCGGTTTGCTATGACGTTTTGCGCCATCGTATTGGGTTAAGCTACGAAGCAGAAGCCAACAATCTTACCTCCGAAGAAATCATTAGTGAAGTATTAAATGCTGTCGAAGTGCCGTAACCTATTTTCCGGTGATAGGTGAGCTCAGAAATAAATGCAGATGATACTATTTTTGCGCTCGAATTTACTATTCGGTTGATGATTGCAATTCTTTATAGCAAAGCAGAATGGAAACAACGGATTTATTAAAGCGGGTACGTCAAATAGAAATAAAAACGCGCGGCTTGTCTAACAACATCTTTGCCGGCGAGTATCACTCTGCATTTAAAGGCAGGGGAATGACTTTTTCTGAAGTACGTGAATATCAATATGGCGACGATATCAGAAGTATCGACTGGAATGTAACGGCTCGTTTCAATCACCCGTTTGTAAAGATTTTTGAAGAGGAACGAGAGTTGACAGTCATGTTGTTGGTAGATGTTTCAGGCAGTCGCGATTTTGGGACTATGTCGCAAACCAAGAAAAACATGATCACTGAAATTGCTGCTACCATTGCGTTTTCAGCCATTCAAAATAAGGACAAAATTGGCGTCATCTTTTTTTCAGATAAGATTGAAAAGTTTATTCCCCCACAAAAAGGGAAAAAACACACGTTGTACATCATTCGGGAACTCATAAATTTTGAACCGGAAAATAGCAATACAGACATTGCTCATGTGTTAGAATATTTCACCAATGCGATTAAACGGCGTTGTATTGCATTTTTAATCTCCGATTTTATCGATGGTAGTTTCGAGCGCGCTATTTCATTAGCAAATCGAAAACATGATTTGGTAGCCCTGCAAGTGTATGATCCGAGAGAGACAGAACTCCCTGATATTGGCTTGATGAAGGTAAAAGACGCTGAAACAGGAGAACGATTGTGGGTGGATACTTCAGATCGCCGTTTGCGCATGGCATATCACAATTGGTGGGGTGAAAATCAGATTATGTTGCAGCAGGTACTGGCAAAAAGTCATGTTGATTTCGTTTCTATTAGTACCGACCAAGATTATGTCAAATCGTTGATGCGCCTTTTCAAACTACGTAGTTAACTCACTCTATTTGTTTATCGTCCAGCCAAGTAATGCTTGAAACATGAGAACCATACGTCAAATATTTCTTTTTATCGTTGCAATTTTAATTGCTCAAGATGTTTTTTCACAGCAAGTTACTGTAAAATCGTCTATCGATTCAACGTTGATTTTGATTGGGAAACAATCGCATCTAACGTTTGAAGTGGCACAGCCTAAGAGTGCCATTGTGCGCTTGCCGATGATTGCTGACACATTGGTCAATGGAGTTGATGTGGTAGCCCGTACAAAACCCGACACCACTGATCTTGGGCATGGACGTATTCAGGTCAGACAGACATACACCATCACTTCATTTGATACGGCGTTGTACTATATTCCACCGTACGATTTTATTAATGGTAGCGATACAATCAAATCTACACCCATGTCATTGAAGGTACTTACTTATTCTATTGACACCACACGGCAATCAATTTATGATATTAAACCCATCATTTCACCTCCTTTCGATTGGATGGCATTTTGGAAAATGATATTGATCATCGCGTTGATTCTTATTGTCTTAGGATTAATCGCCTATTATATTTGGAAGCATGTGCTTAAAAAACAAATCCCATTTGTCAAAGTCCCGGAACGAATTTTAACGCCCTACGAAGCTGCATTAGAAGCGCTGAATGCTATCAGTCATAAGAAAATTTGGCAACAAGGACGCGAGAAAGAATATTTTACCCAGTTAACTGATGTGTTGAGAAAATACATTGAAGGGCGCTTTAATATTCAAGCGCTTGAAATGACATCGTCAGATCTGTTAGATGAAACCAAATACTTTAAGAGTGAGTATCCTGCTGCCTACGATAGTCTAAAAAAAGTACTACAAGTGAGTGATTTGGTGAAATTTGCAAAGTGGAGGCCAACCCCGGAAGAGAATGATTTAAGTTTGAATCTTTGCTATCTATTTGTCAACCAAACAAAAGAGGAAGAAGAGAACACCTCTGCCAACGCACCAACAACTCCTTCTGATAAACAGAATGAAAAAAATGACGTATCAGACAAATTGGTTTAATTTGAAATAAAGAAATTACTATGGTTTTTAGAAATCCCGGATTCTTGTTTTTGTTACTGGTACTTCTTCCAATGATTGCCGGTTATATATGGAAATTAGGCCAATCGGATGCTAGTTTACAAATTTCATCTACACGCTATTTTGCCGGTTTCGCCAAAACAAGACGCTTGTATTTACGGCATGTGCCTTTTGTGCTACGTCTTTTGACGGTCATCATGTTGATTATTGTTATTGCTCGTCCACAAATTACGAATTCAATTTCGGACAAATCAACGGAAGGTATTGATATTATGTTAGCTATTGACGTTTCTGGTTCTATGCTGGCGAAAGACTTAACGCCAAATCGGATTGAGGCGGCTAAAAATGTGGCGGCTGAATTTATTAATAGCCGACCTAATGATAACATCGGATTGGTTATTTTTGCCAGTCAAGCCTTCACGCAAAGTCCTTTGACCACAAATCATGCCGCATTACTCAATCTGCTTAAAACCGTTAATTTTGGAGAGGTTGACGACGGTACAGCTATTGGCGTAGGATTAGCTACTGCGATCAATCGGCTAAAAGATAGCCATGCAAAATCGAAAGTGATCATTTTATTGACTGATGGTTCAAATAATACCGGAGATATTGCACCATTGACAGCAGCGGAAATTGCTAAGACATACGGAATTCGAGTTTATACCATTGGTGTAGGATCGAGGGGTATGGCTCCCATGCCGGTGCAAACGCCTTTTGGATTGCAATATCAAAACATGCAGGTTGATATTGATGAAGGCACTTTACAACAAATTGCCACTATGACACATGGACAATATTTCAGGGCTACCGATACTGAAAAATTACATGAAATTTACCATGATATAGATCAATTGGAAAAGAATAAGATGCACGTAAAAGAATATTATCGGAATACGGATGATTATACGATTTTTGCATTGCTCGCGCTTTTGTTTTTGGCAAGTGAATTAATTTTGCGTTATACGGTTTTACGAAAAATTCCATAAGAGAATTGGTTCTGTTTTTGCACTAACTTTTTGTTACTAAAAATATTAGAGAAAATGTTTCAATTTGCACAGCCTAATTATCTGTTTCTATTGCTGTTGGTTCCAATCATTTTTTTGTTGTTTGTTTACAGCAGAATTGTGAAACGAAAAAATATTGCTCGATTTGGGAGTCCTGAGTTGGTGAAAACGTTGATGCCAAATTTCTCTTCATCGCGTCCGGTAGTCAAGTTCTATATGCTTCTCACAGCTTTGACATTTATCATCTTGTCATTGGCTCGTCCTCAGTTTGGGATGAGCACCGAAACGGTTAAACGGCACGGAATTGAAGTGATGATAGCAATGGATGTTTCTAACTCCATGATGGCAACGGATGTTTCGCCTAATCGGTTAGAATTGGCTAAGCAGCTATTGTCATCACTTTCCGATCGATTGTCGCAGGATAAAATAGGAATTGTTGTTTTTGCAGGCGAAGCTATAACTCAACTCCCCATAACGGCGGATAATGTTGCCGCAAAAATGTTTTTATCCAATATCAATCCCAATTTGGTTCCAATGCAAGGTACGGCTATCGGTTCAGCCATTGATTTATCTATTCAAGATTTAACCTCGACATCGAAATCCGGCAAAGCCATTATATTGCTTACCGATGGTGAAAATTTTGAAGATAATGCTGTAGATGCCGCAAAATTAGCTGCAAAAAAAGGAATTATGGTTGACGTAATTGGCGTAGGAACACCGCAAGGATCACCTATTCCTATTGCCGGCACAATGAGCTACATGAAAGATGATCAAGGAAATGTCGTTGTGACACATCTCAATGAAGCAATGTGTAAAGAGATTGCAGCAGCCGGAAAAGGAATTTATGTGCGTGCCGATAACACCAATACAGCTTTGAATGCGGTAACGAATAGTTTGCATCAATTAGCCACTGCACCCATCGAAAGCCAAATTTATTCGACTAATGACGAACAATTTGCTAATTTAGCATGGCTGGCTTTTTTCTTATTAGTGATCGATATGATTATTATGGAACGCAAAAATAAGTGGATCAATCAGTTCAAATGGTTTTAAACAATATGAAACGAGCATGTTTTAAGAACGGTAATAAAGGCAGTAACAGTGGCATGCACGTTCTTCTACCGCAACAAAAAAAGCTGTCTGAGATTAAACCAACAAATTATTTACGGATGAAATTTTTCTGTATTTTGTTAGGATGTATGGTTTCTTTTTTACCTGCGATGGCACAAAAAGGAAATAACGATGTGCGAAAAGGGAATAAATTATACAACACGCAAAACTATGATGCAGCTGCGATATGGTATAAGGAAGCTCTTAAAAAAAATCAAAAGTCGTTTGATGCTGCCTATGATTTGGGAAATGCACTTTATCGTCAAAAAAACTATAAAGGAGCCATGACTGCTTATCAGAAAGCATTACCCCTGACAAAAAATAAAATTCAACTTGCACATGATTTTCATAATGTTGGCAATGCTTTGATGAATCAGAAGCAATACGAGGATGCACTAAAAGCTTATCGTTCAGCTTTATTGGCTAATCCAAACGATAATGAGACCCGTTTTAATTATGCTTATGCTGCCGAAATGTTAAAACATCAACAAAATAAGAACAATCAAAATAAGAATAACCAACAAAATAAACAGAACAAACAAGATCAGCAAAACAAGCAAAATCAGCAGAATAAAAACGGAAACGGCAAAAATAATCCGAACAAAAACAATCAAAATCAACAACAACCTCAAGGAGGTGGAATGTCGAAACAGAATGCAGATCAAATTCTAAATGCAATCCAACAAGAGGAGAATCAAGTGCAAGATAAAATAAACCAACAACGAGTTCAAATGCATGAGCAAAACCCGGCAAAAGATTGGTAATATACGATATATAAAGAAAGGAAACATAACGATATGAGAAAAGTAGGATTAATAGCCATCGTCCTTATGGCGCTTGGTTGGACTCATCTCTTTGCTGATAATATTACATTCAGTGCTAAAGCTCCTTCAACAGTTGTGATGGGAACTGCCTTTCAATTGGTTTATTCCATCAATACGTTGGCAGATCCCAATGAATTGCGCACTCCCTCTATTACTGGATTCGACGTTGTGGCTGGCCCTTTCACTACGCGCTCTGAACAGAACATTAATGGACAATACAGTAGTTCCATGACTTTTACTTTGATGTTGATGCCCAAAAAGGTAGGAACTTTTTCTATTCCACCCGGAGCCATCACGGTGAATCGTCAGCGATATACATCCAATGGATTGTCAATTAAAGTGTTACCACCTGATAAAAAAGCACCAAAACAGGCTCAAGGCGGAGGAATAAGTGCTCAAGGTGGCTCATCATTTCAATCAGCTACCAATCAGGATGTGTTTATTCGTGCCAATGTTTCCAAAACAAAGGTTTATGAACAAGAAGCATTTTTGGTAACTTACAAGCTCTACTCCATTCCTGATATTGTCGGTTTTGAAGATGTTAAATTCCCCGATTTTAAGAACTTTGTGATGCAACAAATTGATTTGTCTAATGATCGGCAAACTCAGTTAGAAAACTACAATGGACGTAATTATACAACTGCAGTTATATATCAGGTGTTGTTATTCCCTCAGCGTTCAGGTATCATAAACATCGATCGCGCTGCCTGCACAGCTATCATTCGGTTACGTAATCAGCAAAAGGTACGTAGTATTTTTGATGATTTTTTTGATACATACCAAGATGTAAAAAAGATTTTGGTTGCGCCACCCATTCGTATTGATGTGGCACCATTGCCTTTACAAGGAAAACCAGCTTCATTTTCGGGAGCAGTTGGCAATTTTCAGCTTAACTCGTCACTATCGAAGACTATTGTGAAAACGAATGAGGCTGTTACATTAGAAATTACGTTGTCCGGAACCGGTAATCTGAAACTGATCAATAATTTACCTGTTGTTTTCCCTCAATCTTTTGACACATACGATCCTAAGGTGGATAATAACTATCGTACTACCCAAAGCGGCATTACGGGCACAAAAACCATTGATTATTTAGCTATTCCTCGTCAAGCAGGAGATTTCACTATTGCTCCAGTCTCTTTTTCTTATTTTGATGTGTCAACGCATACATATAAAACACTTTCGACACCCGAATACAAAATTCATGTTGATCAAGGAGCAGCCAGCAATAATTCGGTGGTAAATAACATGACTCAAAAAGAGAATATTAAACTATTGAATCAGGATATTCGCTATATTGACACTAATAATTTTAATGTCTCAAAACGCCAATCATTTTTAGTTGAGTCGAATACGTTTTGGCTTATTTATTTATTTGCTCTTTTGGTTGCTGTTTCACTGTTCTTGATCTTCCGCAAACAAGCCCGAGATAATGCAAATATAGCTTTGACACGCACTAAAAAAGCAAACAAAATGGCGCTGAAACGGCTGAAGATGGCATCAGTCTATCTTAAAGAAAACAATAAAGAACGTTTTTATGAAGAGGTACTCAAAGCAATTTGGGGATACATGAGTGACAAACTAAGCATTCCGATGTCTGACTTAACGAAACAAATGATGGACGTGACTTTGAAAGAACGTAAAGTGGAAGAAGCCCTTATCCAACGATTAATGGAATTGCTGAACACATGCGAATATGCGCAGTACGCGCCTGCAGCGAACTACAAAGCAATGGATAAAATATTCGATGAAACTGTCTCCATTATCGAACTTCTCGAAAATCATATTAAATAATTATCCAAATGAAAACAATGAAACGAAATCAATTTTTTTGGATATTCTTTTTGGTTGCTTTTGCCCTTTCTGCTCAAGAAACCACTTTACAAAAAGCTGATGCACTTTATGCAAAGGGAGATTATATCGAAGCCGCTGAACAATATGAAATGATTGCCCAAATTCAAGGAGAATCGCCAAAACTGTATTATAATTTAGGCAATGCGTATTATCGAAGTGGCGACTTAGGAAAAGCTATTTTGAACTACAATCGTGCATTATTGTTTTCCCCCCATTACGATGATGCCCGCTTTAATCTTCGCATAGCACAACAGAAAGTAGTTGATAATGTGGATGTAACTACAACTTTCTTTTTAGTGCAATGGGTCAACGATTTGGGTGATTTGTTATCGTCGAATCAATGGGCTGTATTAAGTCTTGTATCATTTCTTCTTATGCTAATCATGGCATTGCTCTATCTTTTTGCACGTTATCGTCATTGGCGAAAAGTGAGTTTTAATGTAGCGATTTTCATGCTGTTTTTATCGCTGATCAGCGTCGGATTGGCTGAAAAACAAAGTCATAAAGTGATGAACAGTACTGCTGGAATCATTATGGACAAATCGATTACGGCGAAAGATTCTCCCTCATTAAATGCAAAAGATATGTTTGTTTTGCACGAAGGCACAAAAGTGACAATTCGGAATGATATTTCAGGATGGACAGAGGTTGAACTTCCTGACGGAAATGCCGGTTTTATTCCTTCTACCAGCATCGAGAAAATATAAAAAGTGGCTTAACTCGTAGTATTTCATTTTCTGAAATTTCAAGGAAGTGAGAAAACAGAAAAGGTTGTTTCGAATGAAACAACCTTTTCTGTTTAGAGTTGCGGAGGATGGACTCGAACCATCGGCCTCCAGGTTATGAGCCTGACGAGCTACCAACTGCTCTACTCCGCGATTTTGTGATGCAAAGATAGCGCTTTTTTGCGTTATGACAAACTTTTCCCGAAAATATATAATTGAATCAGTGAGATATTTGTTTCATGTTGATAATCAATTTGATAGTTAGAGTGTATTGCAAATTGCTGAATGTAGTTTCAATGTAACTTTGCAAAAAGGCTTTCTTATAGCCTACAAAATGTATCTTTTGGGGCTTGATTTCTTCAATTTCTTCCCTTCTATTGGGTGCTACTCAATTTTTTCGTTCGCGTCAGAAGAAAAAATGAATTTATTTTAATGAAATACGTCGTATGTAATTTATATTATTTATATTTGCACAATGTACTTTTATATTTATGTAAAGTGCCAATAACGAGAAATAATACGTATAAAGTCAAATGCGAGTTATAATAATAAGGCATAATGAAGAAATGTATTATTCTGCTTGGATTCAATTTTTTCCTCTTATATGTTCAAGCACAATCTAATGTGATCATCCCAGAGTCGTATGCAGCAGGTAATGCTTCAGTAGCACGCGAAGGCGATTGGATTCCTTTTCACAATCCAGCCATATTGGAAGGCATTACCGAGACCAAAATAAACATGTTAGTTGAAAACCGATTTGCTGTCAGTGAATTATCAACAGAAGCAGCTTCTGTTCAATTCCCAATTAGTCCTATTAAAGTAGGTGTGGCTGTCTCTCATTTTGGATTTTCCACCTATTCTGAAATGTTAGTTGGCTTGGCGTTAGCACATACATTTGATAAATTATTGACATTAGGCCTTCAGTTCGATTATTATAGCGCCTGTTTTTCACGCGAACAGGGTAATAAAGGGGCAATTGTGGCTCAAATAGGGCTTTTATCGGAGGTATCTCCAAATTTTTATATTGGCTTTTCTGCATTTAATCCTACAAGACAAAAAGTTCATTATCAACTTGTAACTAAAAATATTCCTTCTGTTTTTAATCTTGGCACTAGTTATCGGTTTTCAAAAGATTTTGTGTGTCTCACCCAATTGACGAAGGAGATTGATTCAAATATCCAGTGGGCTTTTGGTTTTGAATATCAACCTGTTGATATGTTAACAATGCGTTTAGGTGGTTATGGATCTCCATTTATTCCCACGTTAGGTGCAGGAGTGAAGATGAACCAGTTTCGTGTCAACGTGAATTTTGAACGGCATCCTGTCCTTGGGATCACTTCGATGGGTGGATTGCAATACGTTTTTTAGTTTGTAAGATATAACTATGAAGAATCTTAATCGCATCCTTCAATCAATCACGTTGATAAGTGGATTTTTGTTTCAGTTTGTGTTTTCTGTCTATGGGCAGAGTAAAGAAAACAGCACCGCAGAGGTCATTGCACGCATTTACGAGGACATGGCCGCAAACAGCGAAACTGATATTGATTTTACCACGCTTGAAGAAGATCTAAATTATTTTGCGCAAAATCCGATCAAGTTGAACAATACGACAAAAGAAGAGTTGCAAAAATTGCAATTTCTTTCTGATCAGCAAATTGAAAGTCTGCTTTATTATCTTTATCGCAACAAACCAATGAGATCGCTCTATGAATTGCAATTAGTAGATGGGTTCGATGAATTTATTATCCGAAATTTGCTGCCTTTTGTCACATTAGGAACTGTTGATGCAGCTCCACAAAAATTGCCATCAATAGCAACTATTTTTAAAAAAGGCAAACATGAATTTTTATGGCGAGTCGATCGCACCTTGGAACAAAAAGTTGGATATGCTCCTTCTGCAAACGATTCACTGGCATTGGCAACAAATAAAAAATACGTTGGAGATCCGAATTATTTTTCCATGCGTTATTCATTTCGCTATCGTGATAAGATCGATATTGGATTAACTTCTGAAAAAGATGCTGGCGAACAATTTTGGGGTGACTATAACAAAGGATTTGATTATTATTCTGCCTATTTTCAGCTTAACGACATAGGGATCATCAAATCGCTCGTGATAGGCAATTTTCGTGCTAATTTCGGACAAGGACTTGTCATTCACCCAGAAATGACTTACAACAAATCCAATGATGTGATCAATGTTTTACCACAAAATGCAGGTATTCGTAAATGCTCGTCCACCGATGAATACAATTATATGCGTGGGTTGGGTATAACTTTGAAAAAGGAGAAAGTAGAAGCATCTGCTTTTTATTCTTTTCGTTTCATCGATGGCGATTCAACCGGAAATGGATTAACCTCTATTAAAACGGATGGATTACATCGTACTATCACAGATTTAGCGCGAAAAAACACCATTTGGTTGCAAGTGCTGGGTGGCAATATCAATTGGCATCTTCAAAATCTTCATATTGGGTTGACCGTGACGGACACTCGTTTGAGTATTCCATTGCTACCAACGTTGCGTCCAGATAATCTATTCAATTTTTCAGGAAATCATCAGGTTGTTGGCGGTGTTAATTATCAGTTTCGGTTGCAGCGGTTCAATTTCTTTGGAGAAACCGCACTCACTGATTGCAATGGCACAGCTACAATCGACGGCTGTTCATTTTCTCCCATTTCGACCTTTGAAATTGTAACACTTTATCGACATTATGCCCCACGTTTTTCTGTCCTTTTGTCAAGTGGATTCGGAGAAGGCTCTCACGTACAAAATGAAGATGGTTATTACATGGGCATTGAAGCACATCCTATCCGACATTGGCAATTTTCGTTTGCGGCTGATACTTATACTTTTCCATGGCTAAATTATTCGGTAAGCCGCCCTTCTACAGGGTATGATTTGTTGTTTACTGCACACTATTTACCTTCAAGATCGTTGGAGATGTTTTGGAAAATACGTTATAAACAGAAAGAAAAGAATTTAAGTTCAACAGAAACAACATATTTTACAGGAAAATACGCCACCACTAATTTATATTACTCGCTCAGCTATACGTTGAACAGTCATTTCGCGTTAAAAAATATCATTGCCATCAACGGAGGTGCTGATGACATAACAAAATCACATTATGGTTATTTGTTGGTGCAAGATTTCTCGTACACACCCACGCGCTTCCCTTTTGTAGTAAACGTTCGTTATGAAGTTTTTGATGCTTCAAGTTATGACACACGCTTTTACATTTACGAAAAAGATTTGCTTTACGTATTTTCCGTTCCCATGCTTTATGGCAAAGGAAGTCGTTATTTTCTCAATATGCACTACGATATCAACAAGCATATCTCCTTTTGGTTGAAAATTGCTCAAACGATCTACGAAGATGCTTCATCCATTGGATCAGGCCTTGAAACTATCAATCATAATCATAAAACCGATGCAAGAGCTATGATAAGATGGAAGCTGTAGAGTTTGACAATTTTAACGTAATCGGATAAACAACTGTTTTTGAACGAATAGAGTCTGTGAACTGTATTTCAATATTTTGACATATCAGCTCAGGGTTAATTGATGAAAAATGACTACTTTTGCAGTCACAATAAACCACATGAAGTTGATTGTTTCATTGCGCCCAAAGTATCATCAATAACCTGCATAAAAATGGCAGGCATTAGAGTGATAACTTACTGATTGAATTTGGCTTGTCGGTAGGCCTTTTTTATTCTTTCAGCATGTAGAAACCATTCATTCTCCTACTCAAATAACAAAGTATTTAATCTCCCATTTTATTCTCATGTTACGAATTGCAGTTCAATCCAAAGGCCGTTTATACGAAGATACCATGTTCCTTTTTTCGGAAATTGGTATTAAACTTGGCAGTGCAAAACGCACGTTATTGATTCCGGCTTCTAATTTTCCGATTGAAGTTTTGTTTTTACGTGATGACGACATTCCTCAATCCGTTGCTGACGGGATTGCCGATGTGGGCATTGTAGGCGAAAACGAGTTTGTGGAACGCGCAGTCGAAGCGAACATTGAGAAACGGTTAGGTTTTAGCAAATGCCGACTTTCGCTGGCAATTCCCAAAGAAGAACCTTATACAGGGCTTCAATGGTTTGAAGGCAAAAAAATTGCGACGTCATACGCACATATTCTTACCACTTTTTTCACTAAAAAAGGAATTCATGCTCATACGCATGTCATCACTGGCTCTGTGGAAATTGCGCCAAGCATTGGACTTTCTGATGCAATTTTTGATATTGTAAGTTCTGGAAGCACTTTAGTTAGCAATCATTTGAAAGAAGTTGAAGTGATTATGAAATCAGAAGCTGTACTGATCGGCACACCTGGGTTATCGGCTGAAAAACAAACTATTCTTGATGAACTCCTTTTTCGTATTGATGCAGTACAAACCGCCGAAGGGAAAAAATATGTTTTGCTCAATGCTCCTAATGATCAATTGGATAACATCATTGCCGTATTGCCAGGCATGAAAAGTCCGACTATTATGCCGTTGGCTAAAGAAGGCTGGAGTTCAATTCATTCTGTTTTGGATGAAAAACGGTTTTGGGAAATTATCGGAAAATTGAAAGCGATGGGCGCTGAAGGAATTTTAGTTATTCCGATCGAAAAAATGATTCTTTAGACCATTAACTCGTACAACTATTGTGTTACTGATATTATTCATATGATTCAAATTATTAAAAATCCTGCTGTCGATACTTGGAAATTGCTTTTGCAACGTCCCACCATTGACACAACACGTTTGTTTTCTGTAGTAGAACCTATTTTAAATGCTGTTCGCGAAAAGGGTGATGAAGCGCTTATTGCTTATGAACAACAATTTGATCACGTCTTGCTTAATACCTTGCAAGTGACGACGGAGGAAATAAATGAAGCTATTACGAAAATTCCGCATCAATTGAAAGAAGCCATAACGCAAGCAAAACGCAATATTCAGAAATTTCACGAAGCACAAGAAGCTGATTTGCCTTACATGGAAGTAATTCCTCAAGTTCGTTGTTGGCAAAAACGTGTTCCTATTCAAAAAGTAGGATTATATATTCCCGGAGGTACAGCGCCTCTTTTTTCTACGGTGCTTATGTTAGCAATTCCTGCACAAATTGCAGGTTGTGAAGAAATTGTTTTATGCACGCCTCCCAACAAGGAAGGTAAAGTCCCTGATGCTGTGCTTTTCGCTGCTCAGCTTTGCGGAGTAACAAAAATTTTCAAAATTGGTGGCGCTCAAGCTATAGCAGCCATGGCGTTTGGAACAGAAAGCGTGCCAAAAGTATATAAGATTTTTGGACCAGGTAATCAATACGTTACTGCTGCGAAGCAGTTGGTGAGTTTGAAAGAAGTAGCCATCGACATGCCCGCCGGCCCTTCGGAAGTGGCTATTTTAGCAGATGCTGCTGCCCGTCCTAAATACATTGCCGCCGATTTGCTGTCGCAAGCCGAGCATGGAGTTGATAGTCAATCGATCTTATTTACGGTTGATGAAGAATTGATTGACACTGTTTTGAGTGAACTTGAAACACAATTGAATTTGCTTCCACGAAAAGATTTGGCCCAAAAAGCGTTGGAAAATAGTAAGATTATTTTTATTCCTAAAATTGAAGATGCCATTTCCATGGTCAATGAGTATGCTCCTGAGCATTTGATCATCATGACAAAAAATTATACCGTTGTAGGTGAACGCATTGTTAATGCCGGATCGGTCTTCTTGGGCGATTACAGTCCTGAAAGCGCCGGTGACTATGCTTCGGGTACAAATCACACGTTGCCCACCAATGGATTTGCAAAGGCTTATAGCGGCATTACATTGGATAGTTTCACCAAAAAAATCTCTTTTCAAGAATTGTCACGAGATGGATTGATGATGTTGAGTAATGCTATTGAAATAATGGCTGAGCACGAACAGTTAATGGCGCATAAGAACGCCGTGGAAGTGCGCTTGGAACGAGTATATCGGGAAGAAGAGGATGATTTGTCTTGGAGGCATTAATGCGAATGCTTTATTCGTATTGATTTTTATTGAAAAAAACGGATAATCTCCCGCGGATCAATTACATTATTACAAAAACAGATGGCTGAAACAAACTTTGTGGATTACGTCAAGATTTTTTGCCGGTCAGGAAAAGGTGGCGCAGGCTCCATGCACTTTCATCGCGAAAAATTCGTTCAAAAAGGAGGCCCCGATGGAGGTGACGGTGGTCGTGGAGGTCATGTGATTCTACGTGCTAAGAAAAATTACTGGACATTGATTCACCTCAAATACGCGCGTCACATTTTTGCCGGCGATGGTGGTGCCGGAAGTAGCAGTCGTAGTTTCGGGAAAGATGGTGAAGATAAAATTATTGAAGTCCCTTGTGGCACGGTGGTGCACGATGCTGAAACAGGCGAATTTATTTGTGACGTTGCCGAAGATGGTCAGGAAGTGATCTTGATCAGTGGTGGCCGCGGTGGTCAAGGAAACTGGCATTTTAGAACAGCAACCAATCAAACTCCTCGGTTTGCACAACCCGGCGAACCTCGTGTTGAAAGAGCGGTAATTTTAGAGCTTAAAGTCTTGGCTGATGTGGGTTTAGTGGGTTACCCCAATGCGGGAAAATCGACCTTGTTGGCAACTATTACCGCTGCAAAACCGGAAATAGCCAATTATCCTTTTACTACCTTAGTCCCTAATTTGGGCATTGTGGCTCATCGTGACAACCAATCGTTTGTGATGGCCGATATTCCCGGAATCATTGAAGGAGCACATGAAGGACGCGGGTTAGGTCTTCGGTTCTTACGTCATATCGAACGTAATGCTATTCTGCTTTTTATGATTGCCGCCGACTCAAAAAACATTGCGGAAGAGTATGCCGTTTTGTTAAACGAATTGAAAGAATTTAATCCAGATTTACTTGATAAACAGCGAATCCTTGCCATTACAAAAGCTGATTTGTTGGATGACGAATTGATGGTTGAGATGGAAAACGATCTGCCGGATGTGAAGCATTTCTTTATTTCTTCAATCACAGGTTTTGGCATTCAAACACTGAAGGATATGCTGTGGGAGGAGTTGAATGATGAAGCCAATCGTGTAATGACATTGAGCCATCATTTGCCGACTAATGTCATTCTACCCAAACATGAGATTAGCTCTGATTTGGAAGAACCGGTGGATAGCGATGAAGTAGAATATGGCTGGGATGAATAAGCCGTTGTCAAAACTTGAATTTCTCATTGTAAATAACATCTCTGCCACTGTGGCAGATTATGTTAAACGAAGTGTCTGATGAATCAGTGTCCATTAAACTGAGTCGATTGGCACGAACTTATATTATTTATGAGCTTTATATTTTTTCTGCTGCTGATATTTTTGTTTTTCGCTCTCTTTGTTGTTAGTTCTATTTTGCGTTTTTTTGGTGCAATTTTTCATATTGGACACCACAGGAACGGAAATGAAACTCCTCAAGAGGAATCTGACATGAAGGCTTCAAGGAAGGTATTTCCCAAAGAAGAAGGTGAGTATGTTGATTTTGAAGAGATCAAAGATGATAAAACAAATCAGCATAACCCATGATTGATTTTCTTTCCATAAAATCGTATTTGCAACTGATTCGTCCCAAGAATTTGCTGATCATTGCTTTTGTGCAATGGGCTTTACACGCATGGGTCATAACGCCGTTATTGATTCCTTATCAGCTTGAAATGGTATATTCTGAGGTTGCTTTCTGGCTTTTGTTTGCAGCAATGATTTTATTAGCTGCCGGAGGATATGTTATTAATGCGTATTTTGATATGCGTATTGATGCCATCAATCGGCCAAATAAAATTATTGTGGGTGAAAAGATTATGAAAAAGAGCGCCATGAATTATTATGTCATCCTGACGCTTCTTGGAGCCATGTCGGGTCTTAGCGCTGCATGGATCGTGCATTCTTTTTCGTTGGCTATCCTTTTCTTTTTGCTCATCGGGTTGCTCTGGTTTTATTCATCCAGTTACAAACGGCAATTTATGGTTGGGAATCTGATTGTGGCTTTTGTCGTGTCCATAGGGTTGCTCTCAGTAGGAGTTCTTGAAGTTGCTTCTTTGTCGTTACACTATGGAGAATTGATAAGCATGACATCGATTCCTTCCAAAATATATGCATGGATAAGCGGATTTGCATTGTTTGCTTTTCTCTTGACATGGATTCGAGAGGTGATTAAAGACATGGAAGATGAACAGGGTGATCGTGAAATGGAATGCCGCACCATGCCTATCAAATGGGGAATGAAACGCACAAAGGTGTTTTTATATGGATTAATGGCTGTTACGTTGCTGTTGCTTTATTATTTTGTCACCAAAATCGATTTCCCGAATGATTTCATCACGATGCGTTATTTCTTGATTGGGATTGTCCTTCCGTTTGGTTTTGTGGT
>DAHXOX010000120.1 GCA_027364655.1 Paludibacter sp.
ACATTGGTTGGTACGGCTTATCCTTATCGCGGAGGCTTGGCTTCGTTTAACGAGATGCTGGTGCGTACATTTGCCCGTGCAGGGAAAAAAACGAAGATCGACACCTTTACTGTACAATATCCTTCGTTGCTGTTTCCGGGGAAAACACAATATTCAGCATCACCAAAACCCGATGATCTGGCAATTGAACGTTCCGTTAACTCGGTGAACCCGTTCAACTGGCTGAAAGTTGGAAATCGTCTGCGCAAAGAACGTCCGGATTTGCTTATTGTGCGCTATTGGACTCCTTTTATGGCGCCATGTCTGGGCACGCTATGTTACATCGTCAAACGAAACCGACATACCCGAATCATTCCTTTGTTAGACAATGTGGTTCCGCACGAACATCACTTCTTTGACAAATGGCTTACTCGTTATTTTCTGGGAGCGATTGATGGTGGAATATATATGTCGCAGCAAGTGAAAGATGATTTAAAAACTTTCAACCCAAAGATGCCTACCCGTTTTTCTCCCCATCCGCTTTATGCCAATTATGGTGAAAAAGTAGAAAAAGAAACGGCTTGTCAGCATCTCAACCTTTCGGAAGAGACACATTATTTGCTCTTTTTCGGAATCATACGCGATTACAAAGGGCTTGACGTGTTAATTGATGCATGGAAATTGCTAAAAGATAAAGGGCTGACCTCAGGGAAAAAGGTGATCGTGGCTGGAGAATATTACAACAACAAAGAGAAATACCTCATCCAAATAGAACAATTGGGCGTAGCAGACGACTTTATCATACACGACTATTTTGTAAAAGACGAAGAGGTAAAATACTATTTCTCGGCTGCCGATGTGGTGGTGCAACCCTATAAAAATGCTACGCAGAGTGGCGTTACACAAATTGCCTACCAATTTGAAGTCCCCATGATTGTCACAAATGTAGGCGGGTTGGCGGAAATTGTGCCTCACGATAAAGTCGGATATGTAACCGAAGCGACTCCGGAAGCCATTTGTCAGGCCATCGAACAATTTTATGCTTCCGATGGGACATATCGTTTTGCAGAAAAAATAAAAGAAGAACGGAAACGTTTTACGTGGGAAGCGTTAACCGAACAGTTTGAAAGCCTTTATAAAGAACTTTCGTGAAGGCATAAAGTTGTCTAATAATCATCATCATGATACTCAAAATACACCCTGATAATCCGCAACAAAAGGCTATCGACACAGCAGCCGACATTATGCGCGATGGAGGCGTTGTCATCTATCCGACTGATACCGTGTACGCATTGGGTTGTGATATTTTTCAAGCACGCGCCATCGAACGCATTTACAAATACAGAGGTATTGAGCCAAGCAAAGCACGGCTTTCGTTTATTTGCTCCAACATGAGCCAACTAAGCGAGTTTGCGAAAGTGGATAATAACACCTTCAAGCTAATGAAACGGTTGTTGCCGGGACCTTACACCTTTATTCTCAACAGAAGTAACCGTCTGCCGAAACTTTTTCGCGAACGGGCGACTGTCGGTATTCGTATTCCCGACAATTTAATAGCACGTACCCTGATTGATGCTCTGGGAAATCCAATCTTATCAGCTTCATTACGCGAAACGGAAGTGGAACAGGAATATATCACCGATCCTGAACTGATTGATGAGAAATATGACAGTCAAGTAGATGCAATTATCGACGGTGGCTTTGGCGATGTAATACCTTCCACTGTGATTGATTGCACCAGTGGCTCTCCTGTCATTGTTCGACAAGGTAAAGGGAAAGTAAATCTATAAGCGACAACACAAAATAAGAATGAAACTTTACGGTCTCATAGGGTATCCATTAGGACACTCCTTTTCAAAACAGTACTTTACCGATAAATTCGAAAAAGAACATATTGATGCACAATATGAAAAGTTTGAAATAGCTGACATAGCACAATTGCGGGAGATTATTCAAGATGAACGATTAGTTGGTCTTAACGTTACGATTCCTTACAAAGAACAGGTCATTCCTTTTTTAGATGAACTAACACCGCGTGCTAAAGCTATTGGTGCCGTCAATGTAATTCGGATAGAACGTAAGGAAAATCGTATTTTGTTAGTTGGCGACAATTCAGATGTGGTGGGTTTCATGGAATCCATCCGGCCATTGCTAAAGCCTCAGCATCAACAAGCGTTGATTCTCGGTACCGGAGGTGCTTCCAAGGCAGTTCAGTATGGGTTGACTCAATTGGGTATTGCATCGCATTTTGTGTCTCGACACGAAAAAGAAAACATGTTCACCTATTCGCAATTGACGGAAGAGGTGATGCAACGTCATACTGTCATTGTGAATGCTTCACCTGTCGGCACGTTTCCGCATAGCGATGAATTTCCTGACATTCCATATCAATGGATTGGACATCAACACGTGTTGTTCGATTTAGTGTACAATCCCTCGCTGACACGTTTCCTTGAAAAAGGGGAGGAGAAAGGAGCGACTATTAAAAATGGATTGGAAATGCTTGAAAAGCAAGCAGTAGAAGCTTGGAATGTTTGGAACAATAAATGGTAATCTCAACGATACTCTTTGCAAGGCGCTCCATTTAAAACGTCCAACCCATTCATGGCTAATGCCCACATTTCGTCTTCGCCCGGGTAAATGAACACATTACCCAAAAATGAAATCATTGGTAGAAGTAAGTCGATCACTTTGTTACTGTACGCAATGCCGCCGGTAATCAAAATAGCATCTATTTGTCCATGTAAAACGGTGGTCATAGAGCCGATTTCTTTTGCGACGTTGTAGACAAAGGCTTCATGAATTAAACGGGCATGTTCATCACCGGCATCAATTCGTTTTTCAACTTCTCTCATATCGCTGGTACCTAAGTGTGCAATGATTCCTCCTTGTAAGCTGATCATTTGCAGCACATCATGCAATGAATAATCCCCACTAAAGCAAAGTCGTGCTATATCTGCACCGGTTATCGAACCTGACCGATTTGGAGAAAAAGGACCATCTCCATCAATGCCATTGTTTACATCCACCACGCGACCTTGCCGATGTGCTCCTACGGTTACACCACCACCAATATGAGCAATGACAAGATTCAATTCTTCATATCTTTTCCCTATCTTTTTGGCATGCAATCGACCAATGGCGCGTTGATTCAAAGCATGAAAAAATGACTTTCTTTGAAACAATGGATGACCTGCGATTCGTGCGACAGGCTGCAACTCATCCACAACGACAGGATCGGCAATAAAAGCTCTTTTCCCGGGGAAGGGTTCTATTAAGCTTTCGGCAAGTAATCCTCCTAAACTACATGCATGTTCGCCCTGAATGCCTTTTCGCAAATCATGGCGTAAAGCATCATTCATCTCATAAACACCCGACTCAACAGATTTCACCATTCCACCGCGACCTACAATGGCATCAAGGGTATTCATATCTACGTTTTCCTCAGCCAAAATACGTAATACGGCTGCTTTTCGAAAATAAAACTGATCTACGATCTTCTTAAATGGGCGTAATTCTTCTTCCGAGTGTTCAACTGCACGTGAAAAAAGCAACTTTTCGTCTTCAAAAAGAGCAACCTTGGTAGAGGTCGATCCGGGATTAATAGCTAAAACGAAATAAGACATAGGAGAATGTAATAATTTGAAAGAAAAAAACCATGAATTGTTTCACTTCGCATCTTACTGAAAAAGAGCGTTCCACCACAAAGATAGTATTAGTTTTCAAATAATGCACGCTGTCTCTTACAAATTATTCTTCATTTTGCTTTCAATTTAAAAGCTCACCCTTTTATTTAACTGCTACGTGAATTGGAGTCTGTATGTGAAAAGGCTCACCTGTGTCAGTAATACCTTCAATAATAACTGTATAAGTGCCAGGAACGTCTGCTGTATAAAAATGACAGGTTAACGGTTTTTTGACGTCAAATAAAAGAGATGGATTCCAATAAATTGTGGTACGCAAATCGGGCTTTGGATTGTTCTTTTCTTCGGCAGTTTGATAAACGGGAGAGTAAAACTGTGCCGGTTGCAAATAGCCTAATGATTTTATGATAGCAAGTCCACCATTTACAATCGGGTTGGAGGCAAAATCAGCGCCTGA
>DAHXOX010000138.1 GCA_027364655.1 Paludibacter sp.
TGCAAACTACCCGGAAGCCGTTGCTGCAACAACATCTCAATTAATAGCTTTTGCTAATATGGAAGCTCAAAAAATAGCAGTAATCAGAGAAAAAGCTCACGCCATTTCGCAAAAAGCACATTGGGAAAACTTTATTTCGTATTACTACGAAGCCTACGCAAAAGCGCTATTAAAAAAAGAGAAACCGTGATAGCCGGTTGTTCAGTTTCTAATCAAGGCATTACACATAAAATCACTATTCAAGAATTCGATAAAAATGAAATTACAAACATCGCATGTCAATCAATCAAATTGGAAAGAAATCGTTGTTTCCTCCCACGTTCCCGATCGATTGATCAAATTACAAGAATTATCACACAACCTTTGGTGGGTATGGAATCCAGAGGCAACAGAACTTTTTACAGATATTGATCCAAAACTTTGGGAAGAAACAAAAGGAAATCCCATCGTGATGCGCGAAAAACTCAGTTATGAGAAATTTGAAGCACTTGAAGCCGACCCTGCATTTCTTGAACGATTAGACAAGGTATACAAGGATTACCAAGACTACGTTCATGCGCCTATCGATACTACAAAACCCTCTGTGGCATACTTTAGCATGGAATATGGGTTATGCAATATTTTGAAGATTTATTCCGGCGGGCTTGGTATGTTAGCAGGCGACTACCTGAAAGAAGCCAGCGACTGCAACGTTGACATGACGGCAATTGGATTTCTATATCGTTTTGGCTATTTTACTCAAAATTTATCGATGGAAGGCCAACAACTCGCACTCTATGAACCGCAAAATTTTGGAAGCCTTCCCATTGAACCGGTAAAAGATGAACATGGCAACCAAATTCAAGTTGAAGTTCCCTATCCGAATCGTATCATCTACGCCAATGTCTGGAAAGTGGCTGTTGGTCGTGTCTCATTATATCTGTTAGATACCGATAACGACAAAAACAGCGAGTTGGATCGCCCCATTACCTATCAACTTTATGGTGGTGACTGGGAAAATCGTCTCAAACAAGAAATTCTTTTAGGAATTGGTGGAATTCTGACTTTGAAACGATTAGGTATTGAAAAACAAGTTTATCATACCAACGAAGGACACGCTGCACTCATTAATCTCCAGCGTTTGGTCGATTTAATTACAGAAAAAGGATTGACCTTCAACCAAGCGATGGAAGTGGTACGCTCGTCGTCTCTTTACACCGTCCATACTCCTGTACCTGCCGGTCACGACAGCTTCGATGAAGGATTATTTGGCAAATATATGGGGAGTTATCCTGCTAAGTTAGGTATTAATTGGGACGAATTGATGGATTTAGGACGCGAAAACCCAGGCGATAGTAGCGAAAAATTTAGCATGAGTAATTTTGCTTGCCGCACCTGTCAAGAAGTTAACGGTGTAAGTTGGTTGCATGGCAAAGTTTCACAAGAAATGTTTCAAAATCTTTGGAAAGGATATATGCCTGAAGAATTGCATGTTAGCTATGTAACAAATGGCGTACATCTTTCTACATGGACTGCTTCAGAATGGCAACGACTCTATGACAAAGTTTTTTCATCGAACTTTAGAAAAGAACAATCTAATCTTAAAGTCTGGGAAGGAATTTACAGTGTAAGTGATGAAGAAATATGGAAAACGCGTACTACACTTAAAAACAAACTGATCAGCTATATAAAAAATCAGATCAACGACACTTGGTTAAAAAATCAAGGCGATCCCGCCATGATTGTCTCCACGTTAGAAAAAATAAATCCAAACGCTTTAATGATTGGATTTGGCCGACGATTTGCAACCTACAAACGTGCCCAACTTTTATTTACTGATATTGAGCGTTTATCGAAAATTGTAAACAATCCGCTCTATCCTGTTCAATTCATCTATACAGGAAAAGCGCATCCAGCTGATGGAGCAGGACAAGATTTGATTCGTAAAATCATCCAAATTTCGCGCATGCCAGAATTCCAAGGGAAAATTATTTTCTTGGAAAATTATGACATGCAACTGGCAAAACGACTTATATCCGGTGTTGATATTTGGCTAAACACCCCAACTCGACCATTGGAAGCATCTGGAACCTCAGGGCAAAAAGCAGAAATGAACGGTGTCCTCAACTTCTCAGTCCTCGACGGATGGTGGCTTGAAGGGTACATTCAAGGAGCCGGATGGGCGCTGACGGAAAAACAAACCTACAACAATGAAGCCTACCAAGATCAGTTAGATGCAGCGACCATTTATTCTCTTTTGGAAAACGAAATCATTCCGCTTTATTTTGCAAAGAACAGTAAGGGATATTCCCCTGAATGGATTGAATACATTAAAAATTCGATTGCCAAAATTGCACCACGTTTTACGACCAAAAGAATGCTTGACGATTACATCAATCGTTTTTACTTGAAACTTAGCATTCGTCACGAACGGATGATGGCAGACAATTTCAAGAAAGCAAAAGAATTAGTTGCATGGAAAGAGAAAATGGCTGCTTCGTGGGATAATATTGAGTTGCTTGAGTTGAATATTCCTGAATCTCTTTACAACGATTCCACTGTAAATAGTAAGCATCATATTACAGCTCTTATAGATGTCAAAACACCTGATTGTAAGGATATTGGTGTAGAATTGGTGGTCACTTATCATGATGACCAGAAAAACGAAGATCACATTCTCGATACAGATGAATTTGAGATAGTAAAAACCGAAGGGACACGTTTGACATTCCAATTAGAATATCGATTGACTAAAGCGGGATCGTTTCGGTATGGATTCAGAATGTTTCCCAAAAACGAAGAACTGCCGCATCGTCAGGATTTCAATTATGTGCGCTGGCTATAAACAGCACTCCAACGCTTATCAAATAAAAAACCATCGGTTCAAAGCCGATGGTTTTTTATTTTTCATTCATTTATTTCAGAATTCTGCATTTTTAGGGGTACGCGGGAACGGGATCACATCACGAATGTTCCCCATGCCGGTAACAAAAAGCAACAACCGTTCAAATCCCAATCCAAATCCGGCATGAGGTGCCGTACCAAATTTGCGTGTTTCAAGATACCACCAAAGATCTTTCATTGGAATATTCAACTCATTGATTCGATCAAGCAGCCGATCATAATTATCCTCCCGCTGCGATCCTCCAATAATTTCGCCAATACGAGGGAATAAAACATCCATCGCCCTTACTGTTTTGCCATCTTCATTTTGTTTCATGTAAAAGGCTTTAATCTCTTTTGGATAATCAGTTAAGATAACCGGCTTCTTGAAATGCTTTTCAACCAAATAACGCTCATGCTCTGACTGCAGGTCAACGCCCCATGAAACTGGGAATTCAAATTTTTCTCCACTATTTATCAAAATATCTACACCTTCGGTATACGATAACCTGACAAAGTCGTTTTCAGCCACAAATTTTAGTCTGTCAATCAATTCTTTATCCCACATAGAATTAAGAAAATCCAAATCATCAGCACAATGATCGAGTGCATATCGGATAAGTGACTTTAGAAAATCCTCTGCCAAATCCATGTTATCATAAATATCATAAAAGGCAGCTTCAGGTTCGATCATCCAAAACTCAGCTAAATGTCGTGGAGTATTGGAGTTTTCAGCTCTAAACGTTGGCCCAAAGGTATAAATATTGCCCAAGGCTAAAGCGCCTAATTCACCTTCCAACTGACCCGAAACAGTAAGATTAGTTGGTTTGCCGAAGAAGTCATTCTCATAATTTACCTTGCCTTCTGTCGTTTTCGGCATATCATTCAAGTCTAATGTAGTGACCTGAAACATAGCACCGGCACCTTCCGCATCGGAGCCTGTAATAATAGGCGTATGAAGATAAAAGAATCCCTTTTCGTTAAAATATTGATGAATGGCAAATGCCATTGCGTGACGAATACGTAACACAGCGCTAAACGTATTTGTTCGTGGACGCAAATGTGCTATTTCACGCAAAAACTCGAGTGTGTGGCCTTTCTTTTGTAAGGGATACGTTTCAGCGTCTGCGGTGCCATAAATTTGAATGTCCGATGCCTGAAGTTCTACCGTTTGCCCTTGCCCTTGCGATACTACTAACACTCCGGTGATACTCACGCAAGCACCTGTAGTGATAGGTTTTAGAAATTCATCACCAAAGGTAGTTATGTCAACCACAATTTGCAGATTCTTTATGGTTGATCCATCATTTAAAGCAATGAAACTAATCTGTTTATTGCCACGACGCGTTCTAACCCAACCACGGACATTGATTTGTTGTGACAAGAACGTATCCGAAGAAAGGATTTCGACAATTTTAGTACGTTGTAATGTTCCCATGTTCTTTATAAAATAACAAAGCACTTAATGTATAAGTGCTTTGTAGTCATGTATTTATTTTGATTTTAATGGAGATCCAAGTCGTGTCATGGCACAGCGGAATCCAATGTCATCAGTACTTTTATTTTGATCTAAATAGCGACGTGTTGATGGATTTAACCAATAAGGTTTATCTTTCCAAGAACCACCCTTGTAAACGCGTGAATAATTAGAAATCGCAGGAGCGAGTTCATCTAATTTATCACCTGTGGGGCTATACATCAAAGCTGTTGCAGCGTTTCCTGTTGGAATAGAATCAGTCCACGCATCACTATTAGCGGAAGAAGACATAGACCCGTCTCGATAATTACGAACATCATCTATTTCTTTTCCTACATAACGTAAACGGCCTAACGAATCAACTTTATAGTCGGCAGCATTTTGTGCTCCCATCCTGTTGAACCGCACAGGCTCAAACACATTACCACGATATGGATTGTATCCTTTTGTTTCCATTTCATTCATTGGACGATAAACATCCAAGACCCACTGATTCACGTTACCAACCATACAATATAACCCATAATTGTTTGGGAAGAAGGAATTGACTGGCATTGGAATGATTCCCTTATCAGAATTATGATTAACACCCATCATATCGCCACGTCCTCGTGCAAAGTTTGCCATAAATTCACCGGCATATTTTTTATCGGGACGACGCATTTGTGAAGATGGCCAAGGGTAGAGTTGTCCGTTTTCAACTTCTCCGTTTTTGTCTGACTTATAACCATAAGCAGCATATTCCCATTCTGCTTCTGTCGGCAATCGAAAATATGGGAACAGAATACCATCAGACATATTTATTTTAGAAGTATCGCGACCTCCAACAGGTTCATTAAAATTGGTATAGTAATATTTCTTCGTACTGAAAATATATTTATCTGCAATTTCTTGTGGATTAGTCGATTTACGAATGGCATCCCATTGTGTCGGCTTAATTTTCTTCATGTCAATCAAAATTTTCTCATTGACACGATCTGTGCGCCATTCGCAGTAATCCATGGCTTGTTCCCATGTGACGCCCACTACCGGATAGTGACGATAAGCAACATGCTGAAAATAATTTTCTACATAAGGTTCATTGTAGGCAAGATTATCCCTCCATACTGCCTCATTTGGTTTAGCGCGTTCAATGATGGCTGGTGAATTATGAAATACTTCTTTCGTCCAATTCAAATACTCCAACCAGTTCTCATTCGTGATATCATATTGGTCCATATAAAACGAATTCACTGTGACACGACGCTGAAAACTGTTAGCTGTTTGTGCTAATTGTTCTGCATTCCGTCCCATGGTAAACGTTCCACCTACAATTAAAACCATATTAGGCGGTGTTTTCTCGTGATAAGCGTTATTGATTTTCAATCCGCCACCAGTTTTGCCGTTGTAGGCCCATCCTGTTGTGTTGGAATACTTAGTAGGAATTTGATTATTTGAACTACTTTTACAAGAAACCATAGTAGCAATTAGGGCAATCAAAACAATGCCTACAATTTTATCACAAATTTTCATGGGAAAATAAATTTGATTTTTCGCATTTTCAAATGGTTACAATGCTTCGTTATCCTATTGGTTTACTGATTAAAAAATCAAAGTATACAGAGAAAAAAGAAGCATATTTCAGTGTGCAAATATAGTTTTTTTTATCTATCCATTTGTCAGAATATAAATTTTTTATTTATGGCCGAATCACTTTTTTCAATGGCGCATTACATGTCCCGTTAAAAATCTGCCAATTGCCTTCCATTTCCAATTTATGTGTACCAACAACCACAAAAACGATCGATTCATGCCGCACAATCCTGTTTTATTTTTTCTTCTGTACGGATAAATGGGAACTCCAAAGATATTTCCTACATTTGTAGTGAGTTTTGGTATAACGTAAATATGCAATCGAATAGTATCTCCATACGTATAAAAAATCGCACCGTTTCACTTTCTTCCCCCATTGTGATGGGGATTCTAAATGTTACACCCGACTCTTTTTATGAAAAAAGCAGGGTTAACACAGAAGAAAAAATGATAGCCCGCGTTGACGCCATTCTTGCAGAAGGAGGCGCCATTATCGACATCGGGGGCTACTCTTCAAGGCCTTTTGCTGTGGAAGTAACAGAAAAAGAGGAGATCGAAAGACTCTTTGGAGCATTATCCATTATCAGAAAGTACTTTCCAGATGCAATCCTTTCCGTGGATACATATCGTGCTAATGTGGCTGATCAAGTGATTCGCGAGTTTGCTGTAGATATAATCAACGATATTTCGGGCGGAACATTAGATCCTCGCATGGATGAAATCATTGCATATCATCAGGTACCCTACATTTTGATGCACATGAGAGGGACTCCACAAACAATGCAACAATTCACAACATACAAAAACCTTTTTCACGAAGTCTCTCTCTTTTTCGCACAACGGATTCAACGATTATCCGAATTAGGCATTAATGATATTGTGCTCGATCCTGGTTTTGGTTTTTCAAAAACGGCAGCTCAAAATTTCGAGTTATTAAAGAATCTTTCTCGATTCACTCTTTTTGAAAAGCCTTTGTTGGCAGGATTATCACGAAAATCAATGTTATATAAAACACTTCACACTGATGCTGAACACAGTTTGCCGGCAACCATAGCGGTTAATACCATTGCATTGATGGGTGGAGCGTCTATTTTGCGTGTACACGATGTCAACGAAGCTGTTCAAGCTATTGCTATGTACGAACATACTTATTCTTTATCATCGGTTGAATAAATGGGGTTACAAAAAGAAACGGGCGTTTCAACTATTGACAAGACAAAAGAGATCAGTCGCTATAATTGAATTATGACCCAAAGGGAAATACACTATGAATTTTGAATTTGGCATAAAAGACATCATAGATATTACGTTGGTTGCCATATTGTTTTACCAACTCTATAAACTTTTCAGGGGCACCGGCGTCAACAACATTTTTATTGGCATTTTGGTGCTGGTTGTTGTTTGGTTTTTCGTCGTTTATGTTTTTCAACTCGAATTGCTGGGAGCTATTCTCAACAAAGTGATGAGCGTGGGGATCATTGCGCTGATTATTATCTTCCAGTTAGAGATTCGTCGTTTCTTTTCTATGTTGGGATCGCGTCATCAATGGGATTTCTTACAACGATTTGCTCCAAAATTTGGAACAAAAACTGAAGAAAGTAGCGACTCTGTGGCAGTTGCACAAGTCGTAATGGCGTGTCGCCATTTAGCGAAAAGCCGCACAGGAGCACTCATTGTGGTGGCAGGGAAAACCCGATTAGAGAATCAAATACAAATTGGAGAAACAATTGACGCATCAATAAACAACCGATTGATTGAAAATATATTTTTCAAAAACAGTCCGTTACACGATGGCGCTATGATCATTGAGAACAAAAAAATTACCTCCGTTGCTTCCATTCTGCCGCTTTCGCAAAGTCATTTGATTCCCAAACATCTGGGATTGAGGCATCGGGCAGCTATGGGGATTTCTGAACAAACTGATGCAGCAGCTATTGTGGTTTCCGAAGAACGAGGCTCCATTTCATTAGCTATACATGGAGAACTAACTATCAATATTTCACCGGACGACTTACAAAAGATATTGTCTCAAGGCTATATCTAATGTATTTTTCTTTTTAACAAAGTAATTTCACATAGACAATCTAACCTATTATGATAAAAATTGGCGATCGCATTCGTTTTTTAAATGCAGTAGGCGGAGGAATAATAGCAAAAATAATCGACAAAGACATGGTGGCCGTTCTTGATGAGGACGGGTTTGAAACGCCTATCTTGAAACGAGAATGTGTCGTGATTGAAGTGGCAAAAACAATGTCAGCTCCTTCCATTTTAAATGAAACTATTATTGCCGAAAAAACATCGACTCCCGTTTCCAATGCTTCACTTAAAAACGTTCCGAACGAACCGGAGCCTGACACTACGTATGGCGAACAACTCTACGCGTATCTCGCATTTGTGCCCGTTAATTTGCGGCAATTACAAACGACATCGTTTGATCTTTACCTGATTAACGATAGTAATTACACGATGCTATTTACGCTTGCCGCAAAAAAAGGAGGGTTACTGAGGTGTCTCGACCATGGAGAACTCACATCGAATTCGAAAGTATTCATTGATCGACTTGATAAAGAACAACTTCAGGAGATCAAAGAAATGACGATTCAAGCCATTGTTTTCAAGCAACAGGCATCATTTAATCTCAAACCTACTTTTGACACCACACTCTCGCTATCTTTCTCTGATTTTGGCAAGCTGCATCTGTTCAAAGAAAACGACTTTTTTGAAGAATCGGCAATGGTTTTACCATTCGTCGAAAAAGACCTTCCTGCAGCTTTTCTTCGAATTAATACCACAGAAATAGAGCAAGCTATGAAGGAAAAGAAAGATTTGCCAATCAACAAACCTTCTTCCAAGAAAACACAGAAAAAGCACGAAGACATCGTCGAATTAGACCTCCATAGCAGTCAATTGTTAGATAGCACCGTCGGCATGGATAACACAGCCATTCTTCAATATCAATTAGATACCTTCAAACAGACGTTAGCTTTGTATTCAAACAAAAAAGGACAAAAAATTGTCGTCATTCACGGAAAAGGAGAAGGCGTGTTACGCAATGCCATTATTCAAGAGCTTAAAAATCATTACAAACATTACCTTTATCAAGACGCATCGTTTCGCGAATATGGTTTTGGCGCAACGATGATCACGATATATTAACACTACTATTTTATGGAACGAGTTAAAAAACCAGATTGGCTGAAGGTGCAGTTTGCCGCAACGGGCAACTATTCAGCTGTAAAACAAATTGTTGATAATCATCATCTGCATACTATATGTACTTCGGGTAAATGTCCAAACATTTCCGATTGTTGGTCGCGTGGAACAGCCACTTTTATGATATTAGGGGAAATTTGCACGCGGAGTTGTCGATTTTGCAACACATTGACAGGAAGGCCACTGCCACTGTTAAAAGATGAACCGCACAACGTAGCAGCATCCATTAAATTGATGCAGTTACAACATGCCGTTATCACATCGGTCGATCGCGACGATTTACCCGATCAGGGAGCCGCCCACTGGGTAGCTACCATTCTCGCTGTTAAAGCAGAAAACCCCGACACAACACTTGAAACGTTGATTCCTGATTTTCAAGGGAAAAAAGAATTAATTGATCAACTCATTGCTGCCCAACCGGAAATCATATCACACAATATGGAAACCGTGCGGCGACTTACTCCTATAGTGCGAAGTGCTGCAAAATATGATGTGAGTCTTGCTGTTATTCGCCAAATTGCTTCCAGTGGGCTTGTTGCGAAATCAGGCATTATGGTGGGATTGGGAGAAACACCCGAAGAAGTTTTCGAAACAATGGATGATTTGCTTGAAGCAGGATGTTCGGTACTTACCATTGGTCAATACCTGCAACCATCACGCCAAAACATGGAAGTAACCGCCTACATCACCCCTGACCAGTTTGAACAATATCGACTTATAGGTTTGCAAAAAGGATTTCGTGAAGTAGAAAGTGCTCCATTGGTACGTTCTTCGTACCATGCAGAAAAACACATTCTAAGCAAAAACAAGTAAACAATATCACGCTCATCCCGTTTTAATTCAACATTATGTCAACTCAGAAATCGGTTTTGCTCATTTTCACCGGAGGAACCATCAGCATGGCTGAAGACCCACAAACGGGTGCTCTAAAACCGCTTGAATTCAATCGGGTGCGTGAATTTATACCTGAGCTTAAACTATTAGATATTCACATTGAGTCTATTGCATTCAACCCATTGATTGACTCATCCGACGTACAACCTCATCATTGGATTAAAATAGCAGAAACCATAGAACAAGAATACGAAAAACATGATGGATTTGTGATTCTTCATGGCACCGACACTATGGCCTATTCTGCTTCAGCATTGAGCTTTATGTTGGAGAATCTATCGAAACCGGTTATCTTCACAGGTGCGCAACTTCCCATTGGCATGTTGCGAACCGATGCCAAAGAAAATTTACTGACATCCATCGAAATAGCCGCAAACAGCGACGAGAACGGAATTGCAACAGTACACGAAGTGTGCATCTATTTTGAAGATTCTCTCTTTAGAGGTAACCGTACGACCAAAAAGAATGCAGAATTATTTAACGCATTTGCTTCCTACAATTATCCGGCTTTAGTGAAAGTAGGCGTACACTTTAATTTTTCCAGTGCGCACATTCACCAAAATAGCAAACACACTCCACTCATTGTGCATAAACAATTGGATTCCAATATTGCTATTCTTAAACTATTTCCGGGCATAACTCCTCAGATTGTAAAAGCCATTCTTCATTCTGAAGGACTTAGAGCCGTTGTTCTCGAAAGTTATGGGGCCGGCAATGCTTCACGACAAGAATGGTTTTTCGATATCTTAGCTGAAGCGGTAAATCGCAATATTATTATCGTCAACATAACGCAATGCAATGTCGGTTCCGTACAAATGGGACGGTATGAAACTAGTTTGAATCTTCAGAAAGCAGGTGTGATTAGTGGCTTTGATCTGACCACCGAAGCGGCAGTGACTAAATTAATGTTTTTATTGGGAGAAAACTTTTCGACGGACATGATTAAAACTAAAATACAGCAACCACTTATCGGAGAAATGACGTGTGACTTATAAATAATCTGTTTTCAGATATTACAGCAACACGTTTCGCCTGATAACAACGTGAATGCTTCCAGTATGTAATATTCGTTTTTCACATTAACCTGTTCATACCATGTGGAAAGAGTGGTTTTATTTTACAAAAGGACAACGAATTGGCATTATAGTGCTTCTAACCCTTATCTTTTGTCTATTGGTTGTTGATTGGGCACTACCCTATTTTCTGCCTGATACGAAACAATCATCGGATTTATTTGACCATCAGGCAAAAGCCTTTTTAGATTCCTTACAAACACTCCCAACGAACCGGTTTGATTCCTATTCATCTTATCAAACAACACGGAACCAATATCCGAAAACTTACGAAAAAAAAGTGTTGCCAACGCCTGTTCTTTCTCGTTTCAACCCAAATGAATTAGATTCGGCAGGCTTTGTAAAACTTGGTCTAAAGCCCTATATAGCTTCCAATATTTTGAAATACAGAGTCAAAGGAGGCAAATTTCGTAAAACGGAAGATTTTGCCAAAGTTTGGGGAATCACGCCTGAAAAGTTCAACGAATTGCTCCCTTATATCGCTATACCAACTGAAATAGCGGTAGTCGCACCAAGTCAGCCAACGAGAATTGTCAAAAAGGATGTTATTTTGGAACTCAACAGCACCGACACAACACAACTACAACAAATCAGAGGTATCGGGAGCGGATACGCCAAGCGCATTATTGCCTACCGAAAACGATTGGGCGGCTTCTGCAACGTAGCACAATTACGCGAAGTTTGGGGCATGACTCCCGAGATTTATGCCCAAATAGCACCTCACTTCACCGTGAACGCACAAGCAATCACTAAAATCATAGTGAACAGAGCTTCGGTGGAAAGATTGATGAGCCATCCCTATCTCAACTTTTCGAAAGCGAAAGCCATCTATGAATTGCGCCGCAATAAAGGCAAGTTGACAAGCAGTGAACAGCTAAAAACAGTAGCTGAAGTGGATCCAACAACCCTATCGAAGATTGAACCATACCTCTCCTTTCAATAATCAGGCCTAAAATCCAAACTTTTTCTGACTCACCGTATTTCTCGACACTATTTGCAGCAAGATATGTGCTCTTTTGATTCCGTGTTCGCTAACGAACAATACAACTAACTAATATACATTACATTAAACTAAAAATAAAAATGGGTTGTTTTGATGCTATTTTGATGGGATTTCACTATTTTTGTATCATTACAAACCATCAAAAAATTCACATGAAACGAGCATAAATTCAGATGTTCTACATTGAATATAAAAATCGGACATGCGAGTTCCATGTGACCTTTAAAAATTAATTATTTACACATGAAACTATTCAATTTAATCCTTCTCGCAGCACTCGTGTCAATGAATCGACTAACTGTGACCGCCACGACACAAGAAGAGGTGAATGCCCAATTGCAGCACCTGCCGTTTCCATCGTTCACCATTCACGTTCCCACATTTCCCGACAAACAGTATGTCGTTACTGATTTTGGAGCCCTCGGCGATGCTACAACCAATTCCACCAAAGCCATCAACGAAGCCATTGCAACCTGCTCAGAAAAAGGTGGTGGAACGGTGATCGTTCCTGCCGGCTTGTACATCACGGCACAAATTGAAATGAAAAGCAATGTCAATCTGCATTTAAATACGGGAGCCATGATTGTGTTCAGCCCAAACATCAACGATTATCCTTTAATGAAAAGTGGCTCCGGTTATGGTATCAACCCTCTGATTTATGGCACACATCTAACCAATGTGGCAATTACCGGTAATGGATCATTTGATGGCAACGGGCAATACTGGCGTCCTGTGAAAAAGGAAAAAATGACTGCCCGACAATGGAGCGACCTGCTCAAAAGTGGCGGCGTGGTCGATGCAAAAGGAAACACATGGTTTCCCAACCAACAAGCAGCCGACGGACAAGCGTACTTATCCAGCAAAAAGAAAAGTGAACTGACAGAAGCTGACTACCAAAAGGTAAAAACATTTTTACGCCCAAAGATGCTAAGCCTCGAACATTGCACCAATGTTTTAGTTGAAAGCATTACGCTGAAAAACCCACCTAACTTCAATATGATCATGCGTTCCATCCACGGATTGGTGGTGCACAACGTAAAAGTTATGAATGAATGGTGGATACAAAACGGTGACGGATTAGACATTGGCAATTGCAAAAACGTATTGATGTACGATTGCACCGTTAATTCAGGCGATGACGGCATCTGCATGAAATCGAGCAAATCCAAAACTGACGAATATAGTTTGGAAAACGTCGTCATCAAAGATTGTACGGTTTACCATGCACACGGCGGCTTCGTCATTGGCAGCAACACTGACGGCAATATGCGCAATATTTACGTCAACAATTGTTCCTACACAGGGACAGATACCGGACTTCGCTTTAAAAGCAACATAGGACGCGGCGGCAAAGTAGATCATATCTATGTTGACTCCGTTTTTATGAAAGATATTGCAGACGAAGCCATTATCTTTGATCTGAAATACGCTGATGCCGCAGCCGTGAAAAACAAAGGGATGTCAAAAGAAGAGAGTTTCGTACCTGACTTTTCCGACATCTCCATCAATCACGTAGTGTGCGATGGAGCAAAAGCGGCCTTCTTAGTCGATGGCTCGCAACTGCCGATGGTACACAACATCACGGTTTCCAATTCTATTTTCAAAACTGATAAAGGCGTTGCTTCCACACTTTCGGACAATGTGACATTCAATCATTGTTCTTTTACCGTAAAAAAGAAACCGGCAGTGGCGTTAATTCAAACGCAACATTGGATATTCAACCAATGCACGTTTCAACAACCGAAAGGCATCATCATGCGCCTTTCAGGCAGCAACACCAATAACATTGCATTGCACCAAACCCCAGTTGAACCAAGTGAAATAGAATACCTGGATGGCGCAACCTCCAGCGCTGTGACCTTCGGGAAATAAACCCACGCAACGTTCTTTTCAATATGAGTTGTAACGCTCATTTTCAGCAGATAGCCTGAAAGTGAGCGTTATTTGTTTTTCCACCAACAGGTAACTTCATTCCAGGCTACAAGATGGGTTAAGACATTTACAATGCTTGAAACGGACAATCCCTTGCTCTTTAATCCATCGAAAGGGGAAAGATGACTTTTTAGTCTGAATTTACCCATAACTTCGGACAGGCTGATTGTGAGCGTTTCTGAATCTTGCGCAAATACTTCGATCTCTGAAAACTTATTTGTACATTTGTGCTGTTGCATATTTCGCTTGAATTTCGAATTTGTTTTGTAACTAGCTCAAAGATAGTCATTTGTGTCGAAATATGCAACTTTTTTGCTCTTTTAATCCGCTTAGAATCAATAATATAACTGCCTTTAACTTACCAATTCCCTGCTTAGTTATCAAGTAGTTATCTCCTCCGAAATGTTA
>DAHXOX010000141.1 GCA_027364655.1 Paludibacter sp.
AGGTAGTGATCAAGTCATTATGCGAACAAAAGGAGGTGCAACCAAGAATAAAATAGCAAAAGCACCTGAGTTTGAAGGGTTGCGTAAACAACAAAAAGAGTGGAGCGGATGCACGAAGTTTGGATCAGTTGTTCGGTATGCTTTCGGAGACTTGTACCAGTTGGCCGATTTCAATCTGAATCCTGTACTAAACGGAATCGCGAAGAATATTCAAAAAAACGATAGAACAGGAGAAATCGGGCAACGGAGTGTGCTGTTTTCTCAAAATAAAGAAATGCTGGCGAGTTTTAACTTTAACCGCAACTATCCTTTCAACACGGTGCTGCGCGTTTCGCCTACATGGCAAATAGACCGCACGTTATTGCAGGCAACGGTGACCATTCCCACGATTCAAACCGAAACGGATGTGCTTAATATTCAGCGATTACCCTATTTTCGACTGATTGTGGCTTTGGGTACCGTTTCAGATATGTAATATGATGCACAACTAAAAAATTACAAACCCATTACAATGGATGTGCACGGAATGGATAAAACGGTGACAGGCGAATGGCATTCGGCACAATCCGTTGTTCAGGAGCATCAAATCACGGCGCAGTTTAATCGTGACGCTGCCGATTCATTGACTGATTCCGTCAGTATCCTATTGAGTATGGGCATTGAGTTCGGAACAGCGGGCTATACGAACGACATTGTTGCCGTGAAACATGCCGGATGCGGAAGGGTTCTGGCGATACGGTAAAAAGCTGATTGTCTGATTATAACTTCAATGCCATGATGTAATACATTGATAAGGCATTAGATGCTTTTGCGGCGTCTATCATGGCGATTATCGCAAACAGAAAGCCTTCGTCCACTCCACACAAGCGACGAAGGCTCTCACACGCATCAAAGGATTCCTCTGATGGACGGGTGTTTATTTCACAACAACACAACCGCCTACACTAAACAAAAAAGGTTATCGGATAAAAATCATTTTCCAGGGATTGACTCCGGCAGTGAAACTAAACAGTTTCTTACCGGTCGGGGCAAAGCAATAGACCGTTCCGTTCGATACATAGTCGCTAGCCGACGAAGCAACATAAACATTGCCGGTTGCTGCATCCACCGTAATGCCGCTGGCCAAAGGAATGGTAGTGCCATCCGTAATGAAATCGGTAGCCGTGTTTGTTATCAAATTCAGTACTTTTACCGACGATGCCATGATGGAATAATCGAAATTGCAGTAATAGAGCTTTGTACCATTTAACGCAAAGTCGACTGCTGCCGAGTTGGGATACGTCGTGGTGACGGCATCTGTGGTAGGATCAATCTGTTGCAAAGCCCCCGCAATTGAGCCATAATTACCACGCGACAAAAGATAGATTTTGCCGTCGTCTCCGGATTTCAGCGTAAAGGGATTGGTTATCACCGTGATAGTTTTTGTTTGCGTAAAAGTGGAAATATCAATCACTGAAACCGTGTTTGCATAGTTCGGATAGTTTAATCCACCCGAATTAGAAACATACAACTTGCCGTTTGCCACACAAATGCCGTCGGGATTGGAGCCTGCTTTCGTGATGTCATCTACAGCAAGAGTTGTTGTATCAATGCGTACCACCGAACTGTCGAACGAGCAGACGTAAGCTTTGTTTTTATAAAAAGCGATTTCGCGTGGTTGTCGCGCTACCGTGCCATTAAATAAAGGAATTTGTTTTAACGCTTTGCCTTTCAAATCAGTTACTTCCACATAACTCGACACATTCATCACAATATATATTTTGCCACCATAAATTGCCATATCGTTGCCTGTATCGCCTAATCCCACACCATTTTGTGATGTAAACCAATCGGTGGTTGCCACCGAATCGGCAAAATTGTACATGGTCAACGTTGAGTTATTTTGATTCATGCTCCCTTGATTCAACACATACACGGATTGCGCACCCGGCGTTACCGATTTTGTTGAAAGGGTTGGGTCCTCTTTTGTACACGATGTGAAAAACAAGGCAACAAACAGTGCCGAAACGAAGTAAAGTACATTTTTCTGATTCATACGATTAAAAAATTAAATAGTTGGTAAACAATGAGCTATGCTATGAGATAGTTAGAATTCGATTCCTACGGATACTCTCCACGAACGTCCGGGCATGGGATAATTTTTCACGATGGCATATTGTTCATTCCAAAGATTGAGCAGTTCCCCTTTTACAATCAACGAGGAATGATGCCATGAAAATTTTCGCCACAAAGCCAGGCTGCTATCGCTATACCCGGGCAACAACGAATGACTTAGATCGTATCGATAGCCCGAAAACAAAAGCGTGTATGACATGTTAATCCAAGGCATCAACAATCCCGTGGTTGCAGCACCCGAGTTCTCAGGCGTGTAGGCAATTTGTTGATTATAGGTTGAATTTTGTGCATTGCTTTTGTCCAATGCCGACTGATACGTATAACTTCCTTCCATCGTAACATGAATACCGTCGGCCACACGCGTTTCGCCACGCAATGTTATATCGACGCCATGTATGGAAACAAGCCCCAAATTCAACATTGACCAGATAAACAAATTACCCGAAGGAACAGCCACTATTTTATTAATGACCCGATTGTAGTAACCATCTATTGAAAAAGAGAGATAACCGGCACTGCCTGATGTCCAGTAAGAAGTTCCCACATTCCATTGTTGCGCCGTTTCGGGTTTGAGGCGCGTATTGCCAATACCGGTGTAATACAACTCATTGAACGTTGGCATTCTGAAAGTTTCTTTGTAGAAAGCTCTCCATTGCCAGTGAAGTCGCTGAAAAGGATTTGCACTCACACTCACCATCGGCGATAACCGACTATGATGAGGAGAGTCGTTGCCCAAAGCAACACGATCGGACACAAAAGTGGATAGAAGAGCCGCTTCAGCATGAAACCATGAATTAGCATAGCGTCCTTTTAATGATGAATAGGAAGAAAAACGCGAAGGTTGAGCAAAGTGGTACAGGTTGGCCGACAAATGATTGAATACAACATCGCTTGCCAGCGACAGTTGCCACTGTTGATTGAATCGTTGAGCAAAAGAGCCTGAAAGGTCATACTCCTGTTGCCGATATCGGTTGTCCAATCCACCGGAAGAGTTCAGAAAATAGGGATCGACATAACGGGTAATGGCATCTTCGGCCTTTGCACTCACCGCATATTCACTCTTTTTTGATAAAATAGAGGTAAACCGCGTTTGCAGAAAGTAATCGTTATCATACAAGCGTTGTCCTTGTGCAGAGTATGGATTGTAGAAAATAACCGCTCCCGGCAAACCACGAGCGCCACCGGACGCATACACTTTAGCCGTCAACTGATGAAGGGAATCAGGTACATAGAAGACATTCGCCTCACCATGAAAGAGATGAACATCGCTATTGGTTCGTCGGAGGTGTTGAATCGAATCGCCATTATGGATGGAAAACGGATATTGACCATTCGCATATTGTGACTCTAAATAAAGCGTGGTGGAGAGATGATGTGACCAACGATTAGCCATCCACCACGAAGGATGAATCCATCCGAACGAACCGGTTTGCATTGTAGCTTCAGCTTGGTACCTTTGCAAGGAGTCAAGATGCGGGCGCATCGTAACAACCGATAGCAAGCCGGCGGCTGCAAAGGCGCGGGCACTCTCCAACGGGTCTTCATTATCGCCGTTCGCCAACGAAATCTCTTTTACATGGTCGAGTGATAGTTTGCTTAAATCAATCTCACCGTTTTGAGCATCACCCATCAACTGGCCATCATAGCTTACGGCAGTATGCGTTGGCCCTAAACCGCGTATTGAGACTGTCTTCAAACCACCAATACCTCCGTAATCCTTCACGGTGACGCCTGCAAATTGTTTCACCACATCGGACAGTTGCAATACATTCATCGCGGCAAGATTAGCCGCATTGAACGTCTGCAACGGAACAGCGGTATTCGACAAATGAGGCAAAGGCATGGCAGTAACCGTCACTTCGGGAATGACATGCACACTGTCCTTTTGAGCCATCATAGGGCAAGTATGGAAGAAAAGAAACAACAATAGACTTATCACTCCTTTTCCGCGATGAAAAGCAGATGATACAACTCCGTAAAAAGGTGTAAAAGACATCATAAAAAACTGTTTGACAACCAAACAGCTCTCACGGGAATGCAAAAATCAAATGGAAACTATGCAGATTCTCATTTGGTTACAAGCTCTTTCCTCGAAAGCTCTAACGAATTAACTTGCATGGCAGGTCTCCTGACTTATCCCCGTTCCGAACAGCCTTCCCATTCTTCAAGAATAGTGGCTAAAGTGATGCCGAAACGTTGCATAGGATTTACAGTAGCGGGTCTGCTCAGGACTTTCACCTGATTCCCTTTTCATCGCCCGGCATGAACATACCGAAGCGAACCAATGCAACGACAAAGGTAAAACTATTTTTGGAATGGAGAAAAACAGAAGTAAAATAAATTCAGGATTTCATTGATGATAAAAATCAGGAGATAGTAGACAGTAGAAATGGACAATTGACAGTTGACAATTGACAATGAATCTGAAGATTAGCTGATTAGTCGATTAGCTGATTGGTCAATTTCTATTCCCTATTCCCTTTGCAGTTCCCTATTGCCTCTGTGGTTCCCTATTCCCTTGTGGTTCCCTATTCCGATTCCTTCAGCCTTAATGCCTTCAACCTTTGTCTTGCAGTTCCCTATTGCCTCTGTGGTTCCCTATTCCCTTTGCGGTTCACAGAGTTTTTGAATCACCAGACCGGCTATGGTAAAGCCAAAGATAGCCGTAATATGCACTACAGAACCATTCTCCCTGCGTGGAGGTGTTGTATTTTCCGGCATTTTAATGGCATCTTTACCATGTGGAAATACACGTTCGTCGCTATAAACCGTGAGAAATTTCTTTTCAGGGAATAGGGCTTGTTTTCGAAACTTGGTACGTAATGCAGCGGCCAACGGACAGCCTTGCACTTTCCAAAATTCTGCTACTTTTACACGTGTCGGATCCATT
>DAHXOX010000147.1 GCA_027364655.1 Paludibacter sp.
TCGTTTCAACAACGTGTCGCAATCACATGTTGAGTTGTCTGCTTCGTTTGTTGGGTACGAGACGGCTAAACAGGAGGTAACTGTTCCCTCTGAAACGGTTTTCCGGTTAAAGAAAAGCGCCAAATGGTTGAATGAAGTCACTGTGTCGGCTACGCAAGCCACCGCACAATCGCCGATTGTGTACACGAACCTGACTAAAAAACAGTTGAATCAAAACAATCTTGGGCAGGATGTCCCGTATCTGCTTTCGTTTACACCTTCGTTTGTGGCAACTTCGGATGCAGGCACCGGCGTGGGATACACCGATTTTCGTATCAGAGGAACCGATGCTTCGCGAATAAACGTCACCATCAATGGGATCCCTTACAACGATGCTGACGAACAGGGAACTTATTGGGTTGACATTCCCGATATTGCCTCTTCGTTGGATAATATTCAGGTGCAACGGGGTGTGGGAACTTCCACCAATGGAGCCGGCGCTTTTGGAGCCAATATCAATTTGCAGACAGAAAAACCGGCAAATGATCCGTCAGGAGAAGTCAACCTCAGCTATGGTTCTTTCGACACGTTCAAAGGCGACGTGAAGGTAAGTTCCGGACTGATCAATCATCATTGGGCTATCGACTCGCGTTTCTCGTCCATCTCGTCCAATGGATATATCGATCGGGGTACCGCCCGTCTATATTCCTATTTCCTGCAAGCAGGTTACTATGATACGAACACTACCGTGAAATTGGTTACGTTTGGTGGAAGTGAAAAAACCTACCATGCTTGGGATGGAGTGCCGGCAGATTCATTAGCAACACATCGTACCTATAATCCCTGTGGATTAATGGGCTTCGATGCCAACGGGAAAGCGTTGTATTATAAGAATCAAACCGACAATTACCTTCAAACAACCTTCCAATTGATCGGAACCCATCGCTTTTCGGATGCACTCAGTCTCAACGCAGCGTTGCATTACACACCGGGGTCGGGTTATTATGAAGAGTACATGCAGAATCAAACGCTGATTCAATACGGGTTGACTCCTTTCACAGTGAATGGTGTCGAAACCACCAACAGCGATTTAGTGCGCCAGCAATGGATGACGAATCAGTTTGCAGGAGGTGTTTTTACCCTGAACTATCAGACGGAAAAGCTCACGGCGCAAGCGGGTGGTGCATTAAACAATTATTGGGGCGATCATTATGGTCAGGTGATCTGGGTGAAGAATTACGTTGGCAATCTTCTTCCCGATCAGGAATATTACCGCAATAACGTCAGCAAGTGGGATGGTAATATTTACCTGAAACTTAATTATAAGCTGTTGCCCAAGGTAAATATATACACCGATTTGCAATATCGCCAAGTGAATTACTCGCTTTACGGACAAAACGAGAACTGGGATGCTGCCTTGGGTGCTATGCAGCCATTGAATGTGGATAAACAGTTTCATTTCTTCAATCCGAAAGTGGGATTGATGTATCGTCCATCTGTGCATCAAGAGTTTTTTGCTTCGTTCGCTGTGGCACATCGCGAGCCGACCCGCACCAACTACACGGATGCCACTTCGGCTACCTGGCCAACGGATGAAACGCTTTACGACACCGAGATTGGTTATAAATATGCCCTTTCGTGGGCTGCCATTGGTGTAAACGGCTATTTTATGAATTATGACAATCAATTGATTCTTACCGGTAAGATTAATGATATCGGAGAGGCGCTCACATCGAACATTCCCAAAAGCTATCGTGCCGGTATCGAAATGACGGGTAGCATTCATCCTGTATCCTGGTTGAAATGGGATGCCAACCTTACCCTGAGTCAAAATCGCATCAAGGATTTCACGGAATATGTAGATGTTTACAGTGATCCTAACTGGGACTGGACTCGCCAGGTATCCAATCATTTGGGCAACGTTCCGATTGCTTTTTCGCCCTCGGTGATTGGTAATAGCGTGTTGGCTTATTTACATGGAGCGTTTGAAGCTGACTTTGAAACTCATTGGGTCGGCAAACAATACATTGACAACACGGGCAGTAACGATCGTTCCTTGAGCGCCTATTGTGTTAATAATGTCCGGCTGAGCTATCTTTTCCCGTTCAAGGGGCTGCAAAAGGTACAGCTATCCCTGTTGCTCAATAATGTATTTAATGCGATGTACATCAGTAATGCGTGGACCTATTCTTACTATTATCAAGCTACTGCCGCCGATCCATTGACCCGCTACAATGACTTTGGCTATTTTCCCCAGGCAGGATTTAATTGTTTGGTTGGGCTAAGTGTGAAGTTTTGAAAATAGTAGGGAGTAGCTGGTAGATAGTAGATCGTAGGGATCTGAAGTCTGGAAAGTTAAACCTCATTTTTATATCTATCGCCTGATAAAGTGTACTGCTTTGTCAGGCGATACTTTTTTTGTGGCAATCGATGCAAGAGTGAGAGAAAAATTTGAATTGCTCCCAAAGAATCATCTTGCTGATTTTCTTGCTAAAAAATAGCTTTTCCCCTTCATTAGGCCAGTTTCGTAACCCCACACCTGCAATGAATATGTCATAATGATTCCTCGTTTTAGTTTTTGGTTAGTCAGGTATGAAGCGGTGTGATGTCGCTTCGTTTTTGCTTTTACCGTAGGAACCATGAGTCTAAAGTCTAAAGGAGTTAAGGCTAAAGGAATCGGAAACTTCAAAGACAATAGGCAATAGGAGGTTAAAAGTGTATGGTGTGTGGTGTAATAAATTTGATGATGCGGTCAATATTCAGTTACTCAATTACTCAATTACTCACGACTGAAGGAATGAGAGTCCCATGCGCCAGTTGCTTTTCCCCTGCTGGCACTGGTCTATAACCCATGCTATAACAAAAGAAGAAATAACGTTTGAAAAGCCAATAAGATACTTGGCATAAGTTACAAAACTGCGACAGCGAGGGATTTAGAGTTATTGCCGCACGATTGTATCGTGTGGCAAATAAAGTAGCAAGTAAACCCATGCAGAGGAAAAAATACTATGAGTAGAAATTATAAATTTCATAATCCCGCAGGAGTATATTTTGTAGGTTTTGCTGTTGTCGAATGAATAGATGTATTTACAAGAAATGAATAAAAGGATATTGTGTTAATTTAAGGTTATCGCCACGCAGCGGGTGTGAAAGATTTCTTTCATTCACAAGTTGATAGCTTGTATTGATAGCAGGAATTGTCAATTCGGCGCTCATCTCTTCACGCTTGATGCTATAGCTTAACGCGATAGAAATAATCTGTTCAAAAATGCGTTTTTTGTTAGGAGAAAAGCCTGCCAACATCTCTTTGTGCTGTGACAAATAAAGCCCTCTGGCGCCGTGTTCCCCT
>DAHXOX010000150.1 GCA_027364655.1 Paludibacter sp.
TTTGTTATCAGTTTACGCTTACGACGAGCGATGGAAACGATACGAAGCAACTCACAACGTCACGCTTAAGTCTCTATATAAATAAAACAAAACTCCTTTCTAATCGCGAACAACTAACCACAAACAGATGAAAACTAAGAATTTACTAACAGGAATTGTCCTATTAATGATTGTATGCATGTCATACAGTTTCACTCCTCCCAAAGAGGTTTCGCCGTACGAAAACCAAATTACGCAACGGATGTCGAAAATGACATTGGATGAAAAGATTGGTCAGATGTCACAATTTGCCGTTGATTTGGTGCTAAAAACAAAGGACAATGTTCCCGTTGAGCCGGTAGAGTTGGATATGGCCAAGGTTGATCATATCTTAGGGTATTTGAAAGCAGGATCGATTTTGAATGTACCAGCCGGCGTCACACAATATCCCGCCACTTGGGAAAAGCTTATCACCCAAATGCAGCAGGTAGCTATCAAAGCCACAGGAATTCCTATGATCTACGGAATCGATGCTATTCACGGAGGAACCTACACACGCGGTGCCACTTTCTTTCCGCAAGAAGTCGGAATGGGCGCTACGTTCAACCGCGAATTAGTGTACAAAGGCGCACAAGTGACTGCCTACGAAACCCGCGCCAGTGATATCCCATGGAACTTTTCTCCCGTGCTCGATATGGGGCGTATGCCTTGTTGGCCACGCATGTGGGAGACGTATGGTGAGGATACTTACCTCAATTCACAAATGGGCGTCGCCTGCGTGGAAGGATACCAGGGGAAAGATCGCAATAAGATTGGCATGGACAATGTTGCTGCTTGTTTGAAGCACTTTGTCGGCTACGGGGTTCCTGTCAGCGGACAAGACCGCACGCCTGCCATGATACCTCAAATCGAACTGCGCGAACGGCATCTCAAACCTTTTGCAGAAGCTGTCAAAGCTGGTGCGCTTTCTGTGATGATCAACTCAAGTATTGTAAATGACTTGCCTGTTCATGCTAATCACTATTTAATTACGGATGTACTGAAAGGTGAACTTCATTTTGATGGCGTCGTGGTTACCGACTGGCAAGATATAAACAATCTTTACGTACGCGATCACATTGCCGGCAACGATAAAGAAGCCATCGGCTTAGCCATTAATGCAGGCATCGACATGGCGATGGTTCCTTATGACACCCTGTTCTGCAAAGAGTTGAAAGAATTGGTTTTGGAAAAGAAAGTTTCGATGGCACGCATCGACGATGCCGTCCGTCGCATTTTACGCATGAAATATCGTTTAGGATTATTTGAAAAACCCTACTGGAAATCGACCGATTACACCAACTTTGCATCCGCCGACCACAAAAAAATAGCACAGGAAGCCGCCGATGAGTCGATCACCTTGTTGAAAAACACGGATAATGTGCTTCCGCTGTCAAAGAATGCCAAGATTTTAGTAACCGGTCCGAACGCCAACTCAATGCGTACGCTAAATGGCGGATGGACCGATTCATGGCAAGGCGACAAAACGGATATGATTGAAACAAACGGAATCACCATCTTGAAAGCATTGCAAGATAAAGTCGGCGCCGCCAATGTGATTTACGAACCGGGTGTAACCTACAATATGAAAGGACAATATTTTGAAGAAAACACACCCGATATTGCCAAGGCAGTGGCCGCAGCAAAAGATGTCGATGTCATTGTGGCTTGTGTAGGCGAAAATTCGTATGCTGAAACACCCGGGAATCTGAATGATTTGCAATTATCGAGAAATCAACAGGACTTAGTTGCGGCATTAGCTAAAACAGGCAAACCCATTATTTTAGTTCTCAACGAAGGACGTCCCCGCGTGTTCTCCGACATCGAACCTTTAACCAAAGGCGTGATCGATATGTATTTGCCCGGCAGCTATGGCGGATTGGCATTGGCCGATATTCTCTATGGCGATGTAAATCCTTCGGGTCGTTTACCGTTTACTTATCCTAAATATACCAATTTGCTCACTACTTACGATTACAAGCCCTGCGAAAATCGCGCGACGATGAACGGCACATACTTCTATGCTGCTGACAACACCGTGCAATATTCGTTCGGCACAGGATTGAGTTATACCACGTTCGAATATTCGAATCTGACGGTAAATAAAACCCATTTCATGCCAAATGACGAGCTGGTGTTCACCGTAAATGTGAAGAACACAGGGAAAGTTGCCGGTAAAGATGCAGTTTTACTATTTACTTCTGAAGAGGTAGCTTCCATCACGCCCGACAATCGCCGTCTTCGCGCCTTTGAAAAAATTGAACTTGCACCGGGTGAAACCAAAACCGTGACTTTCAAAATCAAGGCTTCCGATCTCGCATTTATTGGTATGGATAACAAATGGCATCTCGAAAAAGGACTGTTTACGGTACATGTGGACACGCAAGCAATCAAGATTTATGACGACGCTACACAGATTTGGCAAAACTACCTGAAAAACTAATTCGTTTTTCCATCAGGTTTTACGGTTTACTCTTTCCACCATCCCATCTCCGTTTCCCGATCAGTATGAGAAACGGAGATGTTGACCGGTGCCAAGACTTCCTTCTCAACAGAATTTTTCATTCATTCATTCATTCATTCATTTATTTCATATAATAAACGCTTACAAATACAAAAGATCAAGAATGATAAATAGTTAAATTAGTAGCAATATCTTAGCTTAACTTCTGGTTCTATTGGTCTTACAAATGGGGAGTACAATACTGATCTCGCCTATTGGAACACTGCCAAACACGCATTCACCGTTGAAGCCGGAAAAGTACTGCTGAAAGTAGGAGCATCATCGGCTGACATACGATTGAAGAAAGAAGTAAAAGTAGATGATTAGTACCTTATGTTTTAAGTTGAAGCATTTTTTTCCATATTGATCTGCGTCTGTTTTAATCTGGCAAAAGGCCTGAGATAAGAACCGTTTCACTCTGGTTGATGCTTCATTTCTAAGAAACGATAACTGGATCTTTTAATTGCCGAAGTTCTGCAGCGTGGGAGCTTCGGTATTTTTTTCCACATAGAATTACAATACATGCAAAAAGTCGACATTTTTTGTTCCTGAAAAGTTTTCAATGGCTTGTGAGTCAAACTGCAATTTTGAAATGTGTTTTATAACATGCTTTTTAACTCAACTAAGATGAATTGATTCAAGAATAAAATATTTAATTTTGTGCCACTTTTGCAAAGCCAACATTACAAAATAAGCGTCATGTTGTGAATTCTAATTGTCAATTGGGGCAAACCAACCAAGAAACAAGAAACTGTTGTATCACATAGTTAGTCCGATAGCCACAATTCAAAAAATAAAAAGAAATGAATAATGCAGATACCGTATCAACGGACATTTTAATTATTGGCGGCGGCCCTTCCGGTTTAGCTACTTCCATTCATCTTGCTGATACATTAAAACAAAAAGGGCTGAATAATAGAATTCTATTGATCGAAAAAGGAAGTTCTATCGGAAGTCATATATTGTCGGGTGCGGTTATTAAAGCGGATGTTTTCAGAAACTTACTGCCGGATGTTGAGTTTAGCGAAATTCCGTTTAATGCAAAAGTAGCAACTGATTCTACGGTTTTACTAAGTAAAAATAGTTCTTTAAAATTGCCTTTTCATGTGCCATACATGAACAATAAAGGAAATTACACAGCTTCGTTAGGACAAATTTGCCGTTATTTGGGGAAAAAAGCCGAAGAAAAAGGCGTGGAAATTTATACCGGATTTTCGGTGAGTGAGATTCTTTATAAAAATGGGAAGGTAATTGGCGCCAAAACCATTGATACTGGTGTTGACCATCACGGAAATCAAATGGAGAACTTTCAGCCCGGAACGCGAATTGAAGCCAAGCTAACCATATTTGCCGAAGGAACTCGAGGGAGTTTAGCTAAACAGCTGATACAGAAATACGATTTAGAAAAAGATAAAAACTGCCAGATTTACTCTTTGGGTGTCAAAGAATTGTGGAGCGTTCCCGAAGGAAACATCAAACCGGGCGAAATATATCACACCATGGGCTATCCGTTGAATTTGAAAGAATTTGGAGGCGG
>DAHXOX010000154.1 GCA_027364655.1 Paludibacter sp.
AAAATGGGTAAATATTAGCCAAAACTGGCAATTTTCGAGATAAAACAGGCAGATGTCATGGCTAAATGACCGACTTACCATAGGCAGATTTTTCAAAATGCTTTGTAGTGCCCTGCGGAAAGTTATTTTTTCCGAAAAAAGCCGATTACTTTGCGGCATGTATTTCAAAGCCACATATCGCCACAACCCCAAAACAGACAAATCCGATTGGTATTACCATTTGGTGGAAAGCTATCGCAATGTACTTGACGAGATTCGTCAGCGTACGGTTTTGAGTGTCGGGTTTTTGAATGAGTTTAACGGAGATCAGATTGACTTGATTGAAAAAAGAATATGTGATAGGATAGCCGATCAGCAGAGTTTGTTTGAAGATACGCGGGTAACCGATTTTGTGGAAACACTTTATCAGCACATGATAAAGGAAAAGAAAGTTGACTTAGGTACATCCGACCCAAAAAAAGACATTGATACGGTTGACTTGAACACCCTCAAGAACAAGGCTGTGCGTGAAGTGGGTGCCGAGTGGATGTGTATTTCGAGTCTGTTTTTTTAGTTGAAAAGTGCCTTGAAAATTTGCGTATATCATTGATATTTTATATCTTAGCTAAAAAATTAGATATCCATGAAATTATATAATGAATGGAAGCTCCGTTTTGACACCCCTCCGCTGCCGCACGATTGTATCGTGCTGAATTACTCATGGACAACACCTTGCAAACACAGGCCAAAGTCAATAAAATGGATACTTTCAAATTTGCTTTTGAAGATCAGCTTATCAACAAACTCTTCGAACGCATGGAACAAAATCAGGATATCTTCGAAAAGATATTGGATGACAAAGTATTCGATGATGTAGTAAGGGAGATTATGATGAAAAACATTTAAAGAAAGTTAAATACGTGAGAGGGAAATTGCATAAATGGACGAATATGAATTAACAGTCAGCGTAGCTAAGGCTGATATTCAAAAAGTTAATGAAAATATTGAATGCGAGTTCCATAAGCCACCTAATAAACACTCTCGCGTGAAATGAAACACGGCGATCTATTGTTTTTCTTACTTATAATCATATAGTATTTTGAAAACAAACTATTTGGATAAAGCCACAAAAAACAAATATGCCTGAAACGACCATGAAATTAGGGTTTAACAAAAGACGATGAAACGAGCTTACGAGTTCAACGAGACATTGAAATAATAAACTCTTGCGAGTTCCATACGACATTTAAAAACAAATTATTCGCGTATGAAATTATTGTCGTAATTTTGTCTGTGTGTTGAGCGCTTCCTGAATCTGCTCTTGGGGGAAAGGCAGATTATTCTGACATAACAGACATCATTGTTTCTATGAGAAATTTCTTGTTGGGGCTTCTTTGTTTTATCTTTCTGGTTCCGCTTTCGGCGCAAGAGCTTAATTGCCACGTGCAAGTGAACTCGAGTTTGATTCAGGGAACGAATAAGCAGGTTTTCACAACGCTCGAGAAGGCGCTGAACGATTGGATGAACTCCCGAAAATGGAGTAATCGCGTTTTTGCCCCTAATGAACGGATTGACTGCAACTTCGTGTTTTCCGTAAAAGCTTACGCCAACGATTATTTTACTACCGAATTGCAGATTCAGTCGAGCCGTCCGGTGTTTAATTCATCGTACGTCACCACTCTTTTTAATTTTCGCGATAAGAATGTGAACTTCAATTATGTGGAGAATCAATCGCTTGAAGTGAGCGACAACCAAACGGAAAATAATCTGATGGCGGTCATGATGTTTTACGGGTACGTGATTCTGGGCGAGGATGCCGATTCGTTTGCATTGATGGGCGGTTCTCCTTTTTATCAGCGGGCGGAGGCTATTGCCAATGCCATGCAATCGTCCACCGAGTCGGGATGGAAAGCTTTTGAAAATGATCAAAACCGGTATGCGTTGATTAATGGAATTTTAGACCCTAAGCTGGCTGATATGCGTACGTTGAGTTACGATTACAATCGGTTGGGATTGGACATGATGGCTGATAATTCAGATAACGGACGAGCTACTATTGCACAAGCGTTACCATTGTTGTCCAAAGCAAATGCAAACCTGCCCGGAAACATTGTTGTCACGATGTTTCTGGATGCTAAGATTGATGAAATTGCCGACATTTTCAGTCAAGGAACTGCGGCGGAGCGAGGCAATATTTATTCGCTGTTGATGCAAGTGGCGCCTTCGTTGGAGAATCGTTTTTCCAAGATACAAAAAAACGGATGAGAATACAGTATGCTATATTCATTATACATTGAAAATTACATTTTAATTGAGCGTCTCAAAATCGATTTTGACGAAGGATTCTCTGTTATTACCGGTGAAACCGGAGCCGGAAAGTCGATCATTTTGGGTGCGCTGGGACTTATTCTCGGACAACGCACCGATTCGAAGGTGATTCGCGAAGGAGCTGCGAAATGTGTTGTCGAAGGCTCATTTTCTATTGCCGCATATCATCTACATGCATTTTTTGAAAGTAATGAGTTGGAATATGAAGACGTGACACTTATTCGACGCGAGATTTATGCTTCGGGCAAGTCTCGCTCGTTTATCAACGATTCGCCTGTGGGTTTGCAACAACTGAAAGAACTTGGCGAAAAGCTGATTGACATTCATTCGCAACATCAAAATTTACTTCTTCAACACAGCGCTTTTCAGTTGAATGTGGTGGATACCGTTGCCCAAACAACTTCTTTGTTGAGCCAATATCAACAAACTTTTAATGCTTATCAGGAAAAACGGAAACAACTTGTTGACTTGCGCCATTTGGCTCAAAAAAAACAGGATGATCGCGATTACTTGCATTTTCAGTGGAACCAGTTGTATGAAGCCAATTTGCAAGAAAATGAACAGGAACTACTTGAGCAAGAATTGGAGATGCTACAACATGCGGAAGAAATCAAGGAATATTTACATCGAACGTGTGATATTATCGATGGGCAGGACACTTCGGTCTTGTCGCCTTTGCAGGAAGCGGTTGTCTCCATGCGTCATGCTTCGCAGGTCTATCCTGCCGTCAGCGAGTTGCAGCAGCGCATTGAGATGGTGGTAATTGAGTTGAAAGATATTGCCGGAGAACTTAATAAGCAACAGTTATCTGTTGAAGTGGAACCCGAACGTAATGAGCATGTTAAGCATCGTTTGGATGAAATTTATACATTGGAACAAAAGCATCGACTTTCGTCTCTTGCGGCGTTGATTGTTTTGCGTGATCAGTTGGCAGAGCAATTGCAGCGCATCGATGCGTTTGATGATGACATTGCCTTGCTTGAAAAAGAGACAACACGCTTCTTGAAGGAAGTGGAAACTCTTGGAGAGCGTTTGACCATTGCACGCAAAAAGGCATTCCCATTGATTGCGAAACATGTGGAGACGCAATTGAGACAGTTGGGCATGAAGCATGTTGTGTTTCAGCTCGATTGGCAGCAACAATCGGAGTGGACGGTGATGGGACGTGACGATATTCAATTTTTGTTTTCGTCCAATGCCCAGGTGAAGCCGCAACCTGTAGCTCAAATTGCTTCGGGAGGCGAAATTTCGCGTGTCATGTTGAGCATAAAGTCGTTGATAGCACATACCAAATCGCTTCCGGCTATTATTTTTGATGAAATCGATATGGGTATTTCGGGCGAAGTGGCCAATGCCATGTCAATCATTATGAAACAATTAGGCGATGTGATGCAGGTGATTTCCATCACGCATTTACCACAAATTGCTGCAAGAGGAACGCAACATTATCGTGTGTTTAAAAGTACGCAACGAGGTGTTTCGGAGACTACTATTCAGCGCCTCTCAGCCGAAGAGCGCATTTCGGAGATTGCTGCCATGTTGAGCGGGGCAACGGTGACGCAGGCAGCTATCGATAATGCCAAACAATTGCTGGCAGGTGGATAATTTTTCTCTGCCAAATGGCACATTTCTCAAAAAGAAAGGTTACTTTTGTAAAAAAAACAGAAGCGTATGAAGCATGGTTTACTCTCCTTATTTTTATTCTTTTTTCTGTTGATAATAAGTCCTTTGCAAGGGCAAAGCCCAAAGGTGTATATGGAACAGAATAATACATCGCAACGAATCTTGATCGTTGTGAATGATAGCCGTGTGATGACGGTGACAAATGCTCCTGCCAATTCTATAGTACAGATATTTAGTTTGGTGGGGACGAAAGTGGCAGAAAAAAGAGTGGTTTATAATCGACAAGAGTTTGCGCTGGATTTGCCGGTGGGCTATTATATTGTTCGCATTGGCGATCAAACGCAGAAAATTACGATTCGATAGATTGGGGTTATTAATAAAACAGCCGCTTCTTTTTTGTAAAGGAAGCGGCTGTTTTGGTTATGTCTTTTAGTCTAATGAGTGAATGACTAATCCTGAGCGTAGCTTCGGTTCAAACCAAGTGGTTTTTGGCGGCATGATGTTGCCGCTGTCGGCAATATCGATCAGTTGCTTCATCGATACCGGATAAAGCGCTAATGCCATACGCATTTCGCCGCTGTCAACGCGTTGTTGTAAGGTTTCTAATCCTCGTATCCCTCCTACAAAATCAATGCGTTTATCACTTCTCAAATCTTTAATGTTCAGTATTTTATCCAAAATGAAACGCGACGAGATGGTAACATCCAATATATCAATTGGATCGTTGTCATTGTATGTGTCAGTCTTTGCCTTCAATTCGTACCATTTGCCTGAAAGATAGAGCGAAAAATGGTGAAGTACATTGGGTTTGACAGGCGTTGTCCCTTTTATGGTGATATCGAAGAATTCGGATAAATGCGACAAAAAGGCTTCGTCGCTCAGCCCGTTGAGATCTTTTACCAAGCGATTGTAGTCCATGATGTTGAGCTGATTATCAGGAAAACACACTGCCATGAAAAAGTTGTATTCTTCGTCGCCACGATGTTTTGGATTACGTAGTTTTTTTTCGTTTCCTACCAACGCAGCCGCTGCTGAACGATGATGGCCATCGGCAATATACATGGCAGGAAAACCGGCAAAGATTTTCGTAATACGTTCGATGGTTTGTGGGTTGGAAACAATCCAAAACAGATGTTCAATGCCATCAGTAGCCGTAAACTGATATTGGGGTTGTTGCAGGATTATTTGACTGACAACAGTGTCGATTTCGTCGTGGTGCGGATAGGCAAGAAATACTGGCTCCATGTTGGCATTTGTGATGCGAACGTGTTTCATGCGATCTTCTTCTTTATCGCGGCGTGTGAGCTCATGTTTCTTGATTTTCCCACTCATGTAATCTTCCACTGAGGCTCCGACACAAAGGCCATATTGGGTCTGGCCATTCATCACTTGAGCATAAACGTAGTAGTTTGCGTGATCGTCTTGTACCAGCCACCCGTTTTTCTTGAAACGGCTAAAGTTTTCGGCGGCTTTTTCATAAACGCGGGCATCGTGCTCGTCAGTGCCAATGGGAAAGTCGATTTCCGGTTTAATGATGTGATAGAGAGACTTTTCGTTACCGTCCGCTTCTATGCGGGCTTCATCAGAGTTTAATACGTCGTAGGGACGTGATGCAATTTGTTCAACCCATTGTTTAGGAGGGCGAAACCCGCGGAAAGGTCGTATGGTTGCCATGGAGTGATTAATTGTTAAAAATTATGAGCAAAGATACTGGTTTTTATTGGTGTGGAAAAATGAAACGCCTTGTTTTCCTTAGAAAAAAGCAGTGTTTTTTGCCATGCACAACGGAATGAGGATGAATTTTTTGAAGAACAGAAAGTGGTTATAATTGCCCCGCTTCCACCAACGTGATGACGCGTTCAATAATTCGGTCTTTGTTCTGAGGATCATATTGAGCTTTCAGATTGGAACCGAAAAGTTGTGCGATGCCTTGCCAAAACCAAGCCGTCAATGATCCTTTGTATAGTTTAATGATGGAGTATGCCGTTTGGTCGCATTCTCGGTCAATAACACGAACTAATAGCTTCCCCTGGTTGATAGACATGGAACGTAAATCTTTTTCGTAGCCTTTGAACATGCTTTTCTGAACCTCTTTGAGGTACGCTTTTTTCTCTTGTTCGGTTGACAATGTGGCTAAATGTGCATTGACGGTAGCCAACATGCGTGAAGCCATGCGTGCATAAGGCAGAACCCGTTTTACATCACGAACGGTTTTCCAATAAAACGCCTCTTGCTTTTTATTAGCAAATTTCATGGGCGGAAAGCAGTAAATATCGCTCATTGTGTAGAGATACAACGTGTCTTTCCCGTCTATTTCGTAGGCGCAAACTTTGCTTCGGGCAGGAAGATGAAGCGTGTATGACAGATCGTTATATATTTGTTGTTTTCGTTGCCAATCGTTCAGCCATTGATCGTAGTTGACCTGTTGTCCCAATGCAGAGGGTGCAATGAAAAGAGCAAACAAAAATAGTAATCCTTGAATTTTTATCAGGCTAATGATCGTATTAGTTGTGGACGTTGTTCGCGTGTTCACAAGTTCATGGATTTTTGCGTATGTAAAACATACATTTTTCATTGTGTAGAAGGTAACCAAATAGAACGACAAAGATAGGGCTTTATCACGTTAAGCTAACTTGAAACTTGGTAGAAAAAGTGTAATTTTGCCGGCATGGAAATGAAGTCGTTAGAGCACTACCGTGCGATATTAAAACGCTATTGGGGATATGATGATTTTCGTTCCTTGCAGAGTGACATTATTCAAAGCATTGCCGCAGGACGCGATACGCTAGGATTGATGCCGACAGGTGGCGGAAAATCGATTACGTTTCAAGTACCAACCATGGCTCAAGATGGTTTGTGTTTGGTTGTTACGCCTTTAATTGCTCTGATGCGCGATCAGGTGGAAAACCTGCAAGCGCTTGGAATCAAAGCTGCAATGATATGTACGGGAATGCGCAGGTCAGAGATTTTGACCACATTGGATAATTGTACTTTTGGCAACTATAAGTTTCTCTATGTTTCCCCTGAACGCTTATCGACTGAATTGTTTTTAAGCCGATTACCGCATCTGAATGTCAATTTGATTACGGTAGATGAAGCGCATTGTATCTCACAATGGGGCTATGATTTTCGTCCTTCGTATTTAAAGATAGCTGAAGTTCGTTCTGTTTTGCCCGATGTTCCCTTGTTAGCATTGACTGCTACTGCTACTGCATCGGTTGTTGTCGACATTCAAAAACAATTGCATTTCAAGGAACAGAATGTTTTCAGCATGAGCTTCGAGCGGGAAAATTTGGCTTATGTTGTACGGCATGTGGATGACAAATTGCCTTATTTGGTTCATATTCTTTCACGTGTTGCCGGCAGTGCCATTGTGTATGTACGCTCCCGATCGAAGACGAAAGAAGTGGCTGATTACTTGAAAGAACATGCTATTTCTGCGGATCATTTTCATGCGGGATTATCGCGTGAAACGAAAGAAGCAAAACAAACAGCCTGGAAAGAGAATCGAACGCGCGTCATTGTTTCAACTAATGCTTTTGGAATGGGAATTGACAAACCGGATGTTCGCTTGGTCATTCATCTTGAATTACCTGATTCTGTAGAGGCATATTTTCAAGAAGCAGGACGAGCGGGAAGGGATGGAGAGAAAGCCTATGCCGTGTTGATTTACAGCAGAAATGATCGCGCCACGTTGAAACGGAGGATTTCAGATGCGTTTCCTCCCAAAGAGCGCGTGGTGCATACATATAATTGTTTGGGTAACTTTTATGAAATTGCTGTCGGGTCTGGCTTTGGAGTGGTGTATCCTTTTGATTTGACCAAGTTTTGTTCCGCATATCATTTATCTTTGAACAGTACCTATCATGCTCTCAAATTGCTGGAACAGGCTGATTACATTGAACTTACTGACGAGTTGGACAATCCTTCGCGGTTGATGATTGTTGTGCGTAAGGAGGATTTGTATTTGTTGCGACACAGCAACCCCACATGGGATACCATATTGCAAGTCACTTTGCGCTCGTACACCGGATTGTTTGCCGATTTTGTGCATATTAGCGAGGAGATAATAGCACAACGGTCAGGAACCACACGCGATGAAGTGTATCATGCATTTTCGCAATTGACTAAAGAGCGAGTGATGGAATATATTCCGGCACGTAAAACTCCCTTTGTGGCTTTTGTGCAATCAAGAGAAGACGAACGTTACGTGCATCTTACAACACAGGTGTACGAAGAACGACTGTCACAGTTTGAGAAACGAATCAATGCGATGATTGCTTATGCTGAGGAGGAAAACGGTTGTCGAAGCCAGCAATTGTTAGCTTATTTTGATCAACGGCATGAAAATCCTTGTGGTCAATGTGATGTCTGCTTACGAAAAAAGGCAACAGCGCTTTCAGATGATGATTTTGAAGCCTATAAACAGGCATTGAAGAAATTGTTGAAGCGCTCTCCCCTAACGCTAGAGGAAATCATGGCTCAAAGTCGTTTGCAAGAAGAAAAATTGCACCGGGTGGTTCGTTACTTGCAAGATGACGGGACAGTTGCCGTGAATGAGTTATTACAAGTTTATTGGAAAAAATAGTCAGAAACAATTGCCAGAGGTAACTTATCAATGTATCTTTGGCGTATAAACGTTAAATGTATGACACAGTTAGTGATTTTTGATTTGGATGGTACATTGCTCGATACGATTGAAGATTTGGCCAACAGCGTGAATTTTGCCTTGGAAAAGCATGGTTTTCCTAAGCATGAAGTTGAAACTTATCGTCGTTTTGTGGGTAATGGCGTTACAAAACTGATTGAACGCGCATTGCCTGAAGATAGTAAGGATGGAGAGACGATTGAGCGTGTCAGAAAGGATTTTATTGTGCATTATGTTCCTCATTCGGAAGAGTGTACGCGGCCTTATCCCGGAATTCCGGAAATGCTAAAACAGTTGCATCAACAAGGGATTCAACTTGCGGTAGCTTCCAACAAAGTGCATGTAGCAACCGAAAGGGTGGTCAAACATTTTTTTTCGGATATTCCTTTTTCTGTGATATTAGGACAACGTGACGGCTTTCCTGTTAAACCTGATCCATTGATCTTGAATTCTATTTTAGAACAAACATCCATTCCCAAAGAAAAGGTTTTGTATGTTGGAGATTCCGGCGTGGATGTGCAGACTGCGTTAAACGCTGAGGTGCTATTTGTGGCTGTTTTGTGGGGATTTCGACCCAAAGAAGAGTTGGAGGCTAAAGGTGCAGTACGTTTTGTGAAATCGCCGGATGAGATTTTGAAGTTTGTTCAATAGAAAAGAAATGCTGAAGTTAAGGAAGATGAGAAGTTAAAGCAAGCTAAGTAGTAGCAAATCAGTTATGATACAAAATAAGTGGTATGTTGTTTTGAAATCCAAAGAGGTTCGGCAAAAACCGATTGCCGTAAAACGGCTAAATGAAAACTTACTGTTTTGGTGCAATGAAACCGGAAAAGCAATCTGTTTTGTCGATCATTGCTCTAATGGTGGCGTGGCTATGATCGTTAGAAACTATGGATAATTGCTGAACTTTCGCAATTTATGCTAGACAATTTGCAAAATATATGTAATTATTCTAAAAATATAATTTTATCCTTGCAACGTTCGTTATAATCAAAAATTTCTACTTATCTTCGTGCACGAACACGAACTCACACATTGTTTATATAGATACTTGTAAACAAATCAAATAGTACAAAAATTAAAGCGATTAAGTTATGAAAAAGTTCATGGATGAGCATTTTTTGCTCGAAACTAATACGGCTCAATGGTTGTATCACGAACATGCCGAAAAGATGCCTATCATCGATTATCATTGTCATTTGAATCCTGAGTATATTGCTAACGATCATCAATTTGATAATTTAGGTCAAATCTGGTTAGAAGGTGATCATTACAAATGGAGAGCGATGCGTGCCAATGGCATCGACGAGCGGTTTTGTACCGGAAAAGAGACGTCTGATTGGGAAAAATTCGAGAAATGGGCAGAAACGGTTCCTTATACTATGCGTAATCCATTGTATCATTGGACTCATTTGGAATTACAGCGTGCGTTTGGGGTTCATACTTTATTGAAGCCCGAGAGTGCACGTGAAATTTATGAAGAATGTACGGCAAAATTGCGTACTCCCGAATATTCAGCTCGCGGGTTGATGAAAAAATTTAATGTAAAGGTGGTTTGTACCACGGACGATCCTGTTGATTCGTTGGAACATCATAAATCGTTGCGCGATGAAGGCTTTGAAATTAAGGTGTTGCCTGCGTGGAGACCCGATAAAGTGATGGCCATAGAAGATACCGTAAAATATCGGGCTTATGTTGAAAAATTATCCGAAGTTTCAGGGATCTCAATTTCCACGTATGCCAATTTGGTTGAAGCTTTGCAGAAACGTCATGATTTCTTCTCGTCGATGGGTTGTAAACTGAGTGATCACGGCATTGAAGAGTTTTATGCCGAAGATTATTCTCAAGCTGAGATTGATACAATTTTCAAAAAAGTGCTTGGAGGAAAGAATTTATGTTCGGATGAAGTACTGAAATTTAAGTCTGCAGTATTGTTTGATCTTGCTTTGATGGATTGGGCTGCCGGATGGACACAACAATTTCATTACGGGGCGTTGCGCGATAACAACAGTCGTTTACTCAGTGCTTTGGGGCCTGACACCGGTTTCGATTCGATCGGAGATTTTACAGTGGCAAAATCAATGTCAAAATTTCTGAATCAATTGGATATGAAAAATCAATTGGCTAAGACTATTTTGTATAATTTGAATCCACGCGATAATGAATTGGTAGCTACAATGATTGGCAATTATCAGGACGGTAGTGTAGCCGGAAAAATTCAATTTGGTTCCGGCTGGTGGTTTCTCGATCAGGAAGCCGGTATTACTTCTCAAATCAACTCATTATCTTTGATGGGATTATTGAGCCGTTTTGTAGGTATGTTAACCGATTCGCGAAGTTTTCTTTCATATCCACGGCACGAATATTTCCGTCGTGTGGTGTGCAACCTTATTGGCAATGATGTCGAAAAAGGGAAACTTCCTGCAAGTGAGTTGGAATTCCTTGGAAAAATGACCGAAGCAATCAGTTATCAAAATGCAGCTGATTATTTTCAGTTTTAACCGATCGCGCTATTCATGGGTTTAGCTATCAGTCGTTATTTCTTTTTTAGAAATAAGATCAGCGTACTGACCGTGATTATTTTCTGGAAAGAAAAAAAAGTTGTTTCTTTGCAAGGTAGATTGGAAAACCAATTATAATATTGAAAGAAAAGTGATGAGTAAGAGAATTGTAACTTTTGGAGAGATTATGCTTCGATTAGCTACGCATGGATATGAGCGTTTTAGTCAAGCAACACAATTGAATGCCTCATTTGGAGGTGGAGAAGCCAATGTGGCTGGCTCGTTGGCTAATTATGGCTTGAGTGCCGATTTTGTAACCCGCCTGCCCCAAAACGATATTGGCGAGTGGTGTATAAAAGAACTTCATAAACATGGAGTTATGACGAACCATATTCTTCGTGGCGGCGAAAGATTAGGCCTTTATTTTCTTGAGACTGGTGCGGTGGCTCGTCCAAGCAAAGTGATTTATGACAGAGCGCATTCGTCTATTGCCGACATTCGTCCCGGCATGATTAACTGGGAGGAAGTGTTGACAGGAGCTGATTGGTTTCATTGGACAGGCATAACGCCAGCTTTGTCGCAAGGCGCTGCTGAAGCTTGTTTGGAAGCGATTCAGGTAGCCAACAAATTAGGAGTTCCCGTTTCATGTGATTTAAATTACCGAAAGAATTTGTGGAAATATGGGAAAACAGCATCGGAAGTGATGCCGGCTTTGGTTGCGGGTTGTGATGTCATTTTGGGCAACGAAGAAGATGCCGAAAAAGTGTTTGGCATTAAACCGGAATCCTTTGATGTTGAAAAAACAGGAGGTGAAATTGATGCGGCAGAATTTGAATCGGTTTGTGTGCAAATGATGGCAAAATTTCCGCGTGCCAAAAAAGTGATTATCACATTGAGAGGTTCAATCAATGCAAATCACAACACGTGGGGTGGTTGTTTGTATGATGGCAAACTTTTATATCAATCACCACGGTACGATATTACGCATATTGTAGATCGGGTAGGGGGCGGAGATTCTTTCATGGGCGGATTGATTTACGGATTGTTGACTTACAAGAACGATGACCAGCGGGCTTTGAATTTTGCTGTGGCTGCATCGTGTCTTAAACATACCATTTATGGCGATTTTAATTTGGCAACGGTAGCTGAAGTAGAAAATTTGATGAAAGGAGACGGAAGCGGCAGAGTCTCACGATAAATAAAAGTTCATCAGTCAGGAATAGAAAAAGTTGATTGTCTATGAACAATAGTAAATTGTAAATATTAAAATAGTAATTACATTATGCAATTTAATAAAATTCAAGTACTTACGGCAATGATGGAAACCGGCATGGTGCCTGTATTCTATCACAAAGATATTGAAGTGGCAAAGAATGTCGTGAAAGCATGTTATGAAGGCGGTGTTCGCGCCTTTGAGTTTACCAATCGTGGTGATTTTGCTTTTGAGGTATTTGCCGAGTTAGTAAAGTGGTCTGCAAAACAGTGTCCTGATATGATTTTAGGCATTGGATCGGTTGTTGATGCAGGTACTGCTTCGCTCTATTTACAATTAGGAGCTAATTTTGTGGTAAGCCCCATATTGAATCCTGATATTTTCAAAGTATGCAATCGTCGTTGCGTGCCTTATGTCCCGGGTTGTGGTTCCGTGAGCGAGATCGGGATGGCGCAGGAACTGGGAGCCGATGTTGTCAAAGTATTTCCGGCAAGCAGTGTGGGAGGTCCTTCGTTTGTTAAAAATGTAAAGGCTCCGATGCCATGGACAAATATCATGGTGACTGGCGGCGTTGAGCCTACGGATGAAAACCTGATGGCATGGTTTAAGGCCGGCGTTGCTTGTGTGGGTATGGGTTCCAATTTGTTTCCCAAAGAGGTTGTGGCCAATCAAGAGTGGAACATTATCACCGAATTGTGTAAATCTTCTTTTGTAAGTATTGAAAAGGCAAAGAAATCCCTATAAATTGCGGTATCGTTAGCTGAATATCTA
>DAHXOX010000162.1 GCA_027364655.1 Paludibacter sp.
TCCGTCGTCGGATTACAAATCCGACGGGACAGGCATTTGTTTCAGTCTCAATTCACACATTATTCAAATGTTCTTATACTCCTCATAAAAATCTTTGATGCATTCTAATTTTTCAAAATCAATTTATGTATCCCTGTGAACAGGTAAATCGTAATATAATCCATTCTTAATAAATAGCCCGCTTCGCGGTAATTATTGAATTGTTAAAAAGCCCGAACTGCACGCACATAGTAGGTGTTGGTCTTATTGTTTAAGTTCTGGTAGCCATTGCCGAAAACCTGAAACCATGCGTTGTCGTTACCGTACTCGCTGGAACTCCAATAATGGGCAATAACAAAACCGCCAATTGCCGTTTTGTTTTTGTAAAGCTTGTTCAGTTCATCTTTACTCGGTAAATACCAGTCGTCATAACCACCTAATACTAAATCTGAACATATTTTAGCGGCGTAGTTCCCCGTTCCCTGACTGGCAACAATAGTGGCTGTGTTGTCATTTCCCGTGCCTAATGCTGTTGCAGTTGCGCCGGTTATTGTATTACTTCCATTATACCATTTTATGCCTGTGCTTTGGTCGCTTTGTGCAGCTATTAAGCCATGCTGTACTTTTGCGTCGTATCCGGGGTCTCCAGATTGCAAAATATAGGCAATGATGCCTCCCTGATAACTTTGACCTATCACAAGTATCGTCGGATTATTATTGTTGTCATCTTTTTTGCAACCATAGGCAAGGATAAATACAAATCCCATTATAATTAATAAGTAAATCCAAATTCCGTTGTTGTTTTTCATAATTTTTAAATTTAAAATTAATACCCATTTATTTGTCGTTGTTTTGTTTTTTCCCAATGAACGCTATCGTATGAATAGGCTCATTTTGAAAATTTTACAACGAAATATTGATCACTCTTCAAAACAGAATAAAAATAGGAGAGATGGGGGTGTCGTGCAATCCTAAAAAATGAGGATTTTGAATAGTAAGAAATAGGGATAGAAAGTGTTCGTTTTATACAGATTGTACGTTGGGAAATGAGTTATTGATTTATAAACCAATTGATAAGAAAGATTTTCGTCTCATTTATCTCTGTTTATAAAGATTGCTTGAGGTAAGACAAGGTGCGTCTTTTTTTTCAGTGTAACGATCAGAGAATGCGTGGTATCTGTCCGAATACAAAAAAAGGCTTCGACGGAGGAAGCCTTTACTTGGGAGGTATAGCGTTAATTATTAGCAAGTAGTGATAATGCCGTTTTGCAGAGCAAAAACAACAATTTCAACTACTGTTTTGAGGTTGAGTTTTTGCTTAATGTTATCTTTATGCGATTCTACAGTACTCACATTTATATGTAATACTTCCGCAATTTCCTTTGATATAAGCCCTTTTGAAAGCCATTTGATGATTTCTATTTCTCGTTCCGAAAGGTTCCAGGCTTTTGCATTATGGGTGGAAGGCGTATTGGAAAAACAATTGATGAGCGTGGTTTTGGGTATAGTTTCACCCAGAAAAATACAGTTTCCTTGTAAGACTACTTGAATGGCTGTTTTCAATTCTTCGATTGGCGTGTCTTTGCCCAAATAGGCCATGGCTCCGGCTTGGATCGATTTCACAATAGAATGAATATCCTTATTATGGGATAACATGATGATTTTGACCTTCGGATAGTTAGTTAAGATCGGTTTTATTAATTCAATGCCATCATTTTCGGTTTGAAGCTCAATATCAAGCAATACAATATCAGCAATTGCTAATGCCGGATGGGTTAATACTTTGTCCGCATATCGGGTTTCTCCCACAACATCAATGTGTTGAGTTGCCGAAAAAATCACGCTAAGTCCTGCTAAGTGAATTTGAGAGTCGTCGACCAGAAAAACGCGCACCTGCTTCATATTCATAGCTTTGTTTTTATTGTTTGGGTAATGAAATAGTAAGAATGGTCCCTTGATTTTTAACGCTTTGGACGGAAATGCTTCCATTATTTTTTTTGATAAACTCATTACAAAGTATTAATCCCAGACCTGTGCCTTTTTCTCCGTATGTTCCTTCTTTCTTCAGGATGGAATTAATTCGGAACAATCGATCTACTTCTTCCGGTTCCATACCAATGCCTTGATCGACAACACGAACAACGATTTTGCTTTCTGTCTCAGAAGTTTCTATGATAACTTGTTGTTTTTCTTTTGAAAACTTGATAGCATTACTCAAAAGATTACGTAAAACCATTTCTATCATGTTACGATCAGCACGCATCGAAGACGTGTGTTGTAATTGCGTAATAATCGTGATTTGTTTTAATTCAGCATCGGGTTGAAGTGTTGCAATGCAGTTTTCAATTACGTTGCGGATGTCGAAAACGGAAGGATTGGGCAGAAAGTCTTCTCGTTGGGTAATTGCCCAAAGAAGCAAATTTTCCATTAATTGGTTATTTTGTTTGGCTGTCTCAAACAGTAAATTCAATGATGCCTTCACTTTATCCTTTTCGAGTTGATCAATATGTAGAGTGAGTTGCTCAGCGAGTTGCCTTAACGAATAGGATGGATTTCGAAGATCATGCGAAATAATGGAGAAGAACTTATCCTTATCATTTAATGTTTTCTGTAGGTGTTCATCTATGATAGCCAGCTTTCTCTTGTGATTTCGTTCTACGACGAAGAATATAGCAATAACAAGGCAGATGAACAAAATCATAACAATACCCATGAGGTAGCGTTCATTCCTGATAATTAATCGTTTATTCTCTACCATTACCCGTTCGTAATTGAATTTTTTCTCCATTACGGTGAAATTCTCGACAAGTGAACTTCGGTCAATCGAATCTTTGGCGGCAGTAGAAAGCTTAGCATAACGCAACGCCCTTTGTATATGACCTTGCTTTTCTGCTATTTCTTGTAACAAATGATAACAAACGGCCAATTTATGCCTGGATCGAATGCACTTTTTCAAATAGAAGCGCGCTGAATCTAACGCATTTGTTTTAATACAAATTCTTGCATAAACAAGCCATTTGTTGTAATCAAGGACATCAGATGACTGCATCGATAACCTAATGTCAGTAAGCGCTTTGTCAAAATCTTTTTGTTCGAAATAAATACCGGCCATCAAACGGTAAAGTGTTGTAAGAAGAGGTGGCTCATGCAACGATAGTATCATTGGTTCTGACCTTTGGCAAAAATACAAAGCACTATCATATCTTTGTAGCTGATAATAATTGTTGCCAACATTTAGCAAACTAATGGCATAGTTGCGTTTGTCTTTTGCTTTTTGAAAAGCAAGAAGCGAAAGTTTATTGTAATACAACATTTTGTCTTTCTGTTGTGTTTCAAACAATGGAGTATCTTCGATCTTCTCATCATCCATTGCATTAAAATGACTGTTTTGCTGGTCTTCGTAAACGACTGCTATATCACCGTAAATAAAACCTAATAATTTATTGTTATTCGATTGAATAGCATAAGGTATGGCGGTAAGTAAAGCCAGAGCCTGACCTTTTGCATTATATTGATTGTGTTCACAGCGGGAAAGATAAAAATAGGCATAAGCTGTTTTTTCTGCGTCATTACTATGGGTATAGTATTGAATGGCAATCTTGATTAACGAATCTGATGTAGGAACTTGGTCATAAAGGCCACATTTATCAATCGCTTCAGTCATTAACAGTGCGTAAAGTGCTTTATTGGAAGGCGAAAACTTTAGAGGATTGGAGAGTGTTTTTAGCAGATGCAATGCGCTGTCGGGTCGATCTTCCATGAGGGTTTCTGCATGCGTCAATAGTGCTTTTTCTCCTGACGATGTATGACGGCAGGAGGTTAGCAATAGACAAATGGTTAGCAATAGCAGCAACTGTTGCATAGAGTTGATTAATTGTTTGCAAAAATAACTATAAATTGTTCATATTGCAATTTTATTTTCTATTTTTTATTGACGTCTTTATGAAATTGTTTATTTAGTTGTTCGAATATTAGTGATATAGATATATAGCTCTGTTATGATGTCGTGGATGGTTCCTTGATTATGTATTCTTATTATAGAATTTATTTTAACAATTCATAATTGCATTGTTGACTTTTTAATTCAAACTTAGTAGCACGAAATATCTCGTAATTAGTTGATTGTTATAAAATTGTAAAGGTTGAGTGTCTTTTCTTTCTGCTGTGTAAACTAAAAAAGCTGCCATCCGTATTTTACTACGAAAGACAGCTTTTGTTGGTGGACGACAATGATTTGTATCTAGAAATCCATGCCGCTGCGATAATAATTAGAATCGGCTAATGGCACTAATCGACCGGAAAAACTTACCTGCCCGCTGCTGAATGTTGCGTTTACCATAGCTTCTGCATGATTGTCCCCATAACCCAACCAGATGGTGATATCGGCATTGAGTCCATTGCCAAAAACATTCATGGTATAGGTAATGTTGCCCTGCTTGTCGGTCTTAATTGAAATTTTAGTCGGATATCCTTTTAAGGTGATGCCGCCAATACCGTTTGGCCCGCTGCTGAATCCGTTGAAAGCCAGTTGTAAATAGGCTTTGTCTTTTTCGAGCATAATGAAGTTGGTATTGTCATTTACTTGGAACACGCGTCCCCATTTGCTGTACACTTGCGTTGCCTCCAGAATCCAATCTTTGTTTGCTAGCGCTGTTTTTGCGTTGTCAAATGCAGCCATTCTAACAGAGTCTCGTGCTTGTTTTTTTGCCAGCGCCATCTCTTTCTTGATGTTTTCTTTTTGAGCCTTCGGGAAATCTCGCGCTAATAGAGGGATCGTAAGTAGCGCACCTGCTGCAAGGATGAGTACAGGTAACAAAATCTTGTTCGTTTTCATACGCTGAAATTTTAATATGATATATGTGAGTTTTGCAACAAAGATAATTACACCCTGAGCCAATTGTAACAAGCATCTGTTAAATTTACAGAATAAATGGCGGAGCTTATTTGCCTATTACAGCGCCAATTGATCTTGAATTATGTATTCGGAGTTTCATCTCCCAAGCGAGACAAATCTTCGGAAGTGGGAGGTTCGATTTCGTTCCCCGTTGTTTTCACAAAATTAGGCCAATCAATAGATGCGTCATCTTCATTCTCAGGTTGAGCACTAAACTCAGGATCGTTTGCAATGTTTTCGTCAAAGTTGAAATCTTCACTTAATTCGGCTGCTTCCTTTTCAGTTTTCATAACGGTAATTTTTTAATGATAAAATATCGGGTTCCATCTGATTTGGCCATTTTAGACAATACAATTCATCGTAGAATTTTGTATGTGCTCTACGAGTGATGAAAAAGCGGCTATTTATGACTACCTAATTCTTGAATATTTTATTTCAATTTTTTCTGTACTAAGGTAATCAATAATAATGATATATACAAATAATTTATAGAATTTTTTCGTGAATGTTTTTCCCCTTTTTTGAGTGAATATTTAAACGCCATGTTGATAAATGAATTGTCTCCGTTGATTTTTCGGAGCGAACTCATAAAATGATTGTTCTGTTGCGAAGCAGGCACTGCTGTATTATCTTTGTGTCAGAAAAAGCGTTCAATAACAGCGTTGTTCTGTAGAGGTTCCGAAATAGATGGGACGATTTATGCTATAAGCATGAACAAAAACATACTTCCTTTCTTGCTGATTGTCTTTGGATTATGCTTTGGCAATGTCCGAATGGTTGCCGGGCCGCCGTTTAGGACCGACGACCCAATACCGGTACCATTTCAGCATGGTGAACTTTATTTATTTTCTACTGCCGTTTTCGATGCCGGTGGAGCAAGTGGCATTGGGCCGGCTGTAGAGTTTAATTACGGGATTTTACCCAATACCCAATTTCATCTTATTCTTCCAATGGCTTTTTCGGCGCTCAAAGGAGAAGCATCACACATTGGATATGGCGATACCGAGATAGGTATTAAATTCCGTTTTGTCGATCAATCGGTTTACATGCCTGCTATTGCTACGTTTCCTCTTGTTGAAATTCCTACCGGCAATGCTTCCATACATTTGGGAAATGGCGAAACTCAAATCTATTTACCTATATGGCTTCAAAAAGATATTGGCAAGTGGACAATCTATGGTGGCGGCGGTTATTGGATTAACCCCGGTATCGGAAATAAGAATTGGGGATTTACCGGTTTATTGATTCAATATAATTTCACGGATACATTCTTTTTGGGAGCTGAATTGTTTCATCAAATGCCTTCTTTCATGGGTGCAAAAGCATATTCCGGATTGCATGTCGGAGGTGGAATTCCAATAGCAAAAGAGTATCAAATTCTTTTTTCTACTGATCTCGGGAACGGCATTGCTTCCTACAAACATTTTTCGTATTATTTTGGGTTGTATCATACGTTCTGACCTTTCGTTATTGCTGCCATTTGATAGCTTATTTTCAGAAAAACAGGTTGTTTTTCTTACTCTAAAATTTGTCAATGTCAAGGATAAACCACAACTTTGCAAAAGAAAAAAATATCTTTTTTGTTTTCAACAGGCCAAATGGCGTAACACCCACGATTTAAACCTTAACGAAATGGAACATCAAGCAATCGAGAAGGAGACGGCCTATCAAACCATTTCGGCTTTGGTTTCTCGTTTTGAAGAGCAATATGAATCGTACAAAGATGCTGGTTACAACGAAACGCAAACGCGTCGCGATTTTATTGATCCTTTTTTCAAAGCGCTGGGTTGGGATGTCGATAACGAAAATGGCTATGCGGAGAGCTATCGTGAAGTGGTTCATGAGGATAAAATTAAAGTGGGACGGGCTACAAAAGCGCCGGACTATTCCTTTCGATTGGTAGGCGGGAAACGACTGTTCTTTGTGGAAGCTAAAAAGCCGAGCATTGATATTAAAACCGACATACATCCTGCATACCAGCTACGGCGTTATGGTTGGAGCGACAAACTCTCGATAAGCATTATCACCGATTTCGAAGAATTCGCCATATATGACTGTACACGAAGACCTTTTTCCACCGATAAAGCGTCAGTTGCACGCATAAAATATATCAACTTCAAAGATTATCTGAAAGAATTCGACTTTATTTGGGACACTTTTTCAAAGGAACGTGTGCTGAAAGGAAGTTTTGATAAATTTATAGCGGGCAATGCCAATAGAAGAGGAACTGCCACTGTTGATAAAGAATTTCTTATTTCGCTCGACAGTTGGCGAACTTATCTGGCAACTTCCATCAGTCTGCGAAATAAAGAACTGAACGAAGATGAAATCAACTTTGCCGTTCAGCAAACGATTGATCGTCTTATTTTCCTACGAATTGCTGAAGACAGAGATGTAGAACCTTATGGAAATTTGCGGGTTGCGATTAAACAGGGCGATTATTATCAAAATCTTTTCAGCATTTTCAAAGAGGCTGACGATAAGTACAATTCCGGTTTATTTGATCTGAAAAAAGATCAGATAAGTCAGCATCTAAAAATTGACAACAAGGTAATAAAAACCATTCTGAATGAGTTGTATTACCCGATTAGTCCGTATGAGTTTTCCGTTCTTTCGGTTGAAATTTTAGGAAGTGCTTACGAACAGTTTTTGGGTAAAGTAATCCGTATTACGCCTGCACATCATGCTGTTATTGAAGATAAACCTGAAGTTCGAAAAGCGGGCGGAGTTTATTATACGCCTCAATATATTGTGGAATATATCGTGAAAAATACGGTAGGTAAATTGATTGAAGGGAAAAATCCAGATGAAATCAGTAAAATAAGAATTGTAGATCCTGCCTGTGGTAGCGGTAGTTTTCTGATTGGTGCTTACCAGTATTTGCTCGACTTTCATAAAGATTTTTATTCCAACAATGGAAAACCATCTAAAGGTGGCACTAAAAACAATCCCCTTACCCCCGAAGGTAACCTTATTACCGCCGAAAAGAAACGTATTTTGCTCAATAACATTTATGGAGTTGATATTGATGTAAATGCGGTGGAAGTTACCAAACTCAGTTTATTGCTCAAATGCATGGAAGGTGAAACCTCCGCTTCCATCTCGCATCAGTTATCCATGTTTCACGAAAGAGTTTTGCCATCACTCGAAAACAATATCAAAGATGGAAATAGTTTGGTGGATATGGATTATTATGATGGACAAATTGATTATGGAGATGAAAAGAAAATAAAACCATTTAGCTGGCAAAGAGCATTTCCAGAAGTTTTTAGCCGTGATGTTGAAATGGATAAAAGATTACCCTTCAAAAAGCAATTTAATAAAGTAAAGACTTTTCATAAAGAAACGAATGAATTGATTGATTCACTGACAGTAAAAGAACCACAAGTAGGTTATAAAAAGATAAATTCAGGTTTCGACATTGCGATAGGTAATCCTCCTTACGTAAAAGTAAGCGACAAAGAAGTTATCAATTATTTCGACCGGAAATACACTTATCAAGATTACCAACAAGATTTATACCTGTTGTTTTTAGAACGATACAAAAAACTATTGGTCACCGGTGGTAAGTTGGGTATCATCATTCCAAACACCTGGTTGCAATCCATTAAATTCAGAAATATTCGTCGCTATTTAATGAATCAATTTTATTGGGAAAGAATTCTTGATATTAAAGAGCATATTTTTAAAGCTGTGGTTGATACTCACGTTTTAATATTCGAGAAGAATGACTATATCAAAAACACAACGCTAATTATCGACACCTACCAAAAAGGAAAAATCGAATTTTCGCAGGAAATAAATCAGGATAATTTGCCCGATAATGGCGATATTATTAATGTTGTATCGAATGATGAAGAAAAACAACTTTTCGAAAAGATAAAGGAGAAATCTGTTTTTATTAAAGATGTTT
>DAHXOX010000237.1 GCA_027364655.1 Paludibacter sp.
TAACAGGATACATCACGGAGGCAAAAAAACCCACCAGCGGAAAAGCAATCAATACGGCACTGCCATTTGCAAACAAGCCTACGCTCAGGGAAGCGATCGCGAGGGCAGTGAACCCAATAAGCACTTTGCGGCTATCCATAATTTTCAACAAAGCCAATCCAAGTAAACCACCCGCTGTCATAAATCCCCAAAAATAAGCAACTGTTTGCGCTCCGGTAATTTGTGGATCATAATGATGATACACATAGATAAATTGTGAAATCCAGTTGGCTACGCCTTGTTCGGTTCCGACATAACAGAAAATACCTAAAAAGAAAAGAATTACAACGGGTTTTTTCAGAAGATTCAAATGGACTTGCAGAGCCGGAGCTTTCTCGTCATCGCTCAGAGTTACCTTTGGGAATCTGGATGCCAAAATGATGATGATCATCACCAGACTTACAACGGCAAACAGCCAATAGAGAGATATCCAGGGCAATGCTGAAGGAACAAGGGAAGAAAGAAGCGTAAGAATCGGATTACCGACACCGGGAGCCTTCAGATCGAGCACTAAATAAGAATAAACCAAAGGACTAATAAAAGAGGCAAGTCCGAAAATTAATTGTGCCAGGACGGAATTAAAGGCATAATGCTCTTCTCCGCCCGATATACGCAGTAACGGATTAATGACCACCTGCAACATGGCCATGCCACAGCCAATAAAGAACAACGATACTATCGCCGTGAGGTAATTTGGGAACAGAGCCAGCATGAATGCCCCAAAGAAAGAGATAGCGAAGGCAGCCACCATGATCTTCTTCTCTTTATATTTCTCCACGAGTATGCCGGCAGGAATTGAAACAATGCCATAGGCAATAAAAAAAGCAAATGGCAGAACAGCTACCAATGTGAGATTCAACTTAAATCCTTTGATGATATCAGGCACCAGCGGCCCGATGATATTGGTCAGGAAAGAGATCACGAAGAAGGTCAACATGATCAACGAAACGACGTAATAGTCCCTTTTTGAATGCTTTGTGTGCGTCATCTCACTATATTTATTATTTTTATACGGATTGAAAAATGATGGCTATTGCCGGGGCTTCGTTCAACCATTCATTATTCCACATTCCATCCACCCACAGTCACCTTTACAGCATCTCCATGCAGATCGGATGAATGACAATATCCTGAAACGGTTCTTTCTTCACCCGGCAATAATGTGAAATAATTGTCGCCCCAAAACACGGGCACTACCGAGGCATTACTCTCTTTGTTCTTTAGATCGAGATAGACCATAAAGGCAAGATGTGTTGACGGGTTTTTCAGTTTCACCTGAACGTACGTATCATCCCTTTTCTTTGATACCGACACGTTCTTTTCTAATTTCACGACAGGTAATTGTTGCAACATCGTGAGATCGGCATACTGTGACTGGGGAGTAATGTACCAATTGCTTTTTGCCTCATCCAGTTCATCTTGCTTCGTTGAAAGCACATAAAAATTGGTGCTTACCACTTGATGCAGTTTATTGTACAACCGAAGATTCAGAAACCATGTTTTGCTGACGTTGAGACCGGACGGCAAAACAACGGCTTGCTTGGTTGTTTGAGCAGGCAGTGAATGCAACAAAATAGTTTGATGAAATACCGGTTTC
>DAHXOX010000238.1 GCA_027364655.1 Paludibacter sp.
GGCGACATTTTGGCATTTATGGTCTCTGTATGTGTATGGCAAAGAATTTGCTTCAGAGGGAACAAACAATAAAGCCATTCACATACACATGAATTTCAATAATTTCACCATTAAATCGCAGGAGGTGGTGCAAGAGGCCATTGATTTGGCACAAAGCAAAAATCAACAATCAATTGAAACACCTCATTTGCTGAAAGCCATTTTAAAAATTGGCGCAGACGTTACCAACTTCTTGTTCGGGAAAACGGGAGTTAACACCGCCATCATTGCTTCTACCGTCGATCAGATGGTGGAATCGCTGCCTAAAGTAACTGGCGGAGAGCCTTATCTTAGTCGTGAGACCAATGCCGTGTTGCAAAAAGCCATCGACTATTCCAACAAAGAAGGCGATCAATACGTTTCGCTCGAATTTATCTTGTTGGCCATGTTGACCGAAAAGAGTCAGGTGGCAACTTTGCTCAAAGATGCGGGTGTTACCGAAGCGAGTATTCGTGCGGCGATTGCAGAATTGCGTAAAGGGAATAAAGTAACGGATCCATCGGCTGAAGAGACTTACAACGCATTGAATAAGTATGCTATTAACCTGAACGATCGTGCTCGGTCAGGAAAACTCGATCCGGTGATTGGTCGCGATGAAGAGATACGACGCGTGTTGCAAATATTGAGTCGCCGTACAAAAAACAACCCGATTTTAATAGGAGAACCCGGGACAGGGAAAACAGCCATTGCCGAAGGATTGGCTCATCGAATCGTGCGTGGCGACGTGCCCGAAAACCTGAAATCGAAGCAGCTTTTTTCGCTCGACATGGGATCTTTGATAGCCGGTGCAAAATACAAAGGAGAGTTTGAAGAGCGTTTGAAATCGGTCATCAACGAAGTCATTCAATCCGATGGTGAAATCATTCTTTTTATTGACGAAATACACACATTGGTTGGCGCTGGGAAAAGCGAAGGAGCCATGGATGCGGCAAATATTCTGAAACCAGCTTTGGCACGGGGAGAGTTACGGGCTATCGGAGCAACAACCTTGAATGAATATCAAAAGTATTTTGAAAAAGACAAAGCATTGGAACGTCGTTTTCAACTTGTGATGGTGAACGAGCCGGATGAAGCAGATGCTATTTCTATTTTACGTGGGTTGAAAGAACGCTACGAAAACCATCACAAAGTGCGTATCAAAGATGAAGCAATTATCGCTGCCGTGGAGTTGTCAACCCGCTATATAACGGATCGTTTCTTGCCTGATAAGGCGATTGACTTGATGGATGAGGCTGCTGCCCGTTTGCGCTTGCAAGTGGATTCCGTACCCGAAGAATTGGATGAAATATCACGGAAGATAAAACAGTTGGAAATCGAGCGTGAGGCCATAAAACGCGAAAACGATGCCTATAAATTGGAACAATTAGGGCGAGAAATTGCCGATTTGAAGGAACAAGAAAATGAAAGTAAAGCAAAGTGGCTTTCTGAAAAGAAAGTGATGAACCAAATTCAACAAGCCAAAGTTGAGATAGAAAATCTGAAATTTGAAGCTGATAAAGCCGAACGTGAAGGCGATTATGGGAAAGTGGCCGAAATTCGCTATGGGAAACTTAAAGCTTTGGAGAATGAAATTGAAGCCGACAAAGTCAAATTACATGAACAGCAAGCCGATTCACCCATGATTAAGGAAGAAGTAGATGCTGAAGATATTGCTGATGTAGTTTCAAAATGGACTGGCATTCCCGTAAGCAAAATGTTACAGGCTGAAAAAGACAAATTGCTACATCTCGAAGACGAACTGCACCTTCGGGTAATTGGACAAGATGAGGCTATTAACGTGGTGGCCGATGCTGTGCGCCGTAGTCGCGCCGGATTGAGCGATCCGAAACGTCCCATTGGCTCCTTCATTTTTATGGGAACGACAGGTGTTGGGAAAACGGAGTTAGCCAAAGCGTTGGCCGAATTTTTGTTTGATGATGAAAATATGATGTCCCGCATCGATATGTCGGAGTATCAAGAAAAATTCTCGGTGACGCGACTTATCGGTTCGCCTCCGGGCTACGTCGGTTATGACGAAGGTGGTCAGTTGACTGAAGCCATCAGGCGCAAACCTTATTCTGTGGTTCTTTTTGACGAAATTGAAAAGGCGCATCCGGATGTGTTTAATGTATTGCTGCAAGTACTTGATGATGGGCGATTGACAGACAACAAAGGAAGAACGGTGAATTTCAAAAATACGATCATCATTATGACGTCAAATTTAGGTTCTAATCTAATTCGTGAGAATTTCTCCAAAATTAATACTGCAAACCGTGAAGAGGTAATTGAACGGACAAAAATCGAAGTCTTCGAATTGTTGAAACAAACCATTCGACCTGAGTTTTTGAATAGAATTGATGAATTGGTGATGTTTGCTCCTCTCAACGAAAAGGAAATAAAACAAATTGTGGGACTTCAAGTAGCTCAAATACAACAACAATTGAAAACAAACGGAGTAGAACTTGAAGTGAGTGATGCCGCCTTGACCGAAATTGCCAAAGAAGGATTTGACCCGCAATTCGGTGCACGCCCAGTGAAACGGGTTATTCAGCGTAATGTATTGAACGAATTAAGCAAGCGTCTGATAGCTCAAACTATCGACCGTTCAAAACCCATTGTGGTTGATGCCAAAAGTGGCGTTTTAGTATTTAGTAATTGATCAATTTTCTCTATACTTTCAGAGGCTATTAGGCAACAATGTCTGACAGCCTCTTTTATTGTTTGCTATGTTGAATTGATAGAATGCAAAAACGGAATTGAATGAACTATCAATCCCGTTTTCAATATGATTCTCAATACAAACCGGTCGGTCAATAGGATGCTTCAATATTCCACACGAAGGCGCGAATACCAATTTCGTGATTGATGTCGTCGATTTTCTTAACTGTATCGAGCAGTGGTTGCACTTTCTCATCAGGCACCATCGTCAGTACCGCTGAGTTCATTTCGGGCCATGTATGCGTCCCAAAACGTGGTTCGCCATCCACCGATCCTTGTCCTTGCACTTCTGCCCACCAACTATATCCCCGGATGGATAAACGATCGAGCATATACTTTATCCGTTCTGTGTCTGCTTGATTAAATACAATATAAACTGCTTTCATACCAATTTTCTTTTTTGCATTAAGGACGTATAGGACTGTTTTCCTGTATACCTATTTTTTCTCTAACTTCATTCCTTCGTTTTTTCTTTTGGCGACTCATCCATAAAATGGAATTGTTTCCTCACTAGTCCTTCTTTGTCACGTTCACCACGTCGCGATAAAATGGCATACATCACCGGAACAATCATTAAAGTAACAATTGTCGAGAAAATCAATCCTCCGATCACGGTAATTCCCATTGGAGTCCAGGTCTCGGCGCCATCTCCCACGCTCATTGCCATTGGCAGCATGCCGAGAAACGTAGCCGATGCCGTCATTAACACAGGACGCAAACGCGAACGCCCACCTTTGGTAATGGCTTCATTCAATGGAAGGCCTCTATCGCGTAACAAGTTGATAAAATCGACCATCACAATTCCATTTTTCACCACGATTCCAACCAACAATACCGATCCTAACGCAGCTATCATACCCAACTTTGTTCCGGTAAGCAGCAGTGCCAAAATAACGCCCGTGAAAGCAAAAGGAATGGAAAACATGATAGCAAAAGGTTTTGAGAACGATTCAAACTGAGATGCCATGACAATAAATACCAGCAAAACAACCAGTACCAGCAACAATCCTAAATCCTTGAAGGAGTCTTGTTGATCTTTGTAGATTCCTGCCAGCACAATTTGAATATCCGACGGAACATTCAACTTAGCAATTTTTCCTTTTACCTCATTGGCAAGTGTACTTAACGACACATTCACAGGAGTAATGGAAACCGTTACAATTCGTTGTTTATCTTTGTGATCGATATTAGGTGGTGCCCAATATTCTTTTACCGTCCCCAATTCCTTCAATTTGACATTATTGCCTTGTGGAGTAGGAATGGGGAGTTCTTGCAATGCCGTGATCGAATTCCGTTCATCAGCATTTAGCCGCACAATGATATCATATTCATCTCCCTCTTCGTGAAATTTACTGGCCGTTAACCCATTCACACAATCGTGAATTACAGCCGAAACGCCGGCATTTGTCAAACCATACAAGGCTAATTTTTGACGATCAAGCGTTACTTCTAATTCCGGTTTATCATCTTTACGGCTTATTTGAACGTCGCGAACACCTTGCAGTCCTTCAACTGAGTGCTTGACTTGTTGCGCTAATTTATTGGTTTCATCAAAATCATATCCGTAAATTTCAATATCGAAAGTCGTAGAAGAACCAAACGAGATACCTCCTGAAGTGACTTGGTAATTCACAATTTCGGGTAGCTTGGCAATTTCTGGACGAATCGCTTCAGCAATTTGAGCATCCGATCGTTTCCGCTTGGTAATTGGTTTTAACCGAATGTTCATATTTATCATATTGCTGCCTGATGATCCATTGAAAATAGCTGAAATGCCGCCTTGATCATTTGCCCCTGATGAACTTGTGATTAATTCTATTTCAGGTACAGTTTTCGAAAGCATTTGTTCAATTTTTCGCGCCGTTTGCGAGGTTACTTCTACTCGTGTGCCGGGAGCAAGTTCTGCATTAATCGTCAACCTGCTCTGATCCGAAGTAGGTAAAAACTCCGTTCCAACAAATTGAGCCAAAAACAATGATATAGCAAATATTACGAATGCCGTCCCTAACACCCACGCTTTGTGCCCCAAAGCCCAATGGAGTTTTCTCTCGTACCAATGATCTAATTGATTAAGCCATTTTCCGACCGTGTTGTCATAACTGAATCGTTTTGTCGATTTTTGTTCCTTTGGACGTAAGCGCAGCAACCGCGATGACAACATCGGAGTAATAGTAATAGCTGCTAACGTAGAAGTTACCACCGTGATTGAAACGATCCAGCCTAATTGATTAAACATGACACCCGTAATGCCTGTCACAAAAGTTAACGGCATAAACACAGCTACCACCACCATCGTCGTCACAATCACAGCCAACCAAACCTCATTGGTGGCATAAATTGCAGCCTCGCGTGGACTGCTACCACGCTCAATATGCTTTGTAATATTCTCCAACACCACAATGGCATCGTCTACCACCATCCCTATAGCAATGGAAAGCGATGAAAGAGAAATAATATTCAACGAATTCCCTGTTAATGCCAAATAAATCAACGCCGTGATCAACGAAATCGGGATTGTCAAAATAATGATCAACGTAGCACGCCAGCGTCCCAAGAAAAAGAAGACTACGCCAGCCACAAAAATTAAGGCAAAAAGAAGCGCATCAGAAAGATTTGTAACCGACCCCTTGATGAACGATGAAGAGTCGAAAACTTCTTTTACTTGCACATCCGATGGTAAGGTTGGTTCAATTTTAGCCATCATAGCTTTCACATCTCGGGCTACGGAAACGGTATTGGCCCCCGATTGCTTCATCACCATGAGCTGAATTCCATTCTTTCCGTTTTCTTTCGTTTCCATCGTAGCATCTTGCAATGTATCATGCACAGAAGCAAGATCGCGTACCAAAATTTGGCTGCCATTGACGGTTGCCACCACGACATTTTTTATTTGATCGCTTTCTTGAAATTGGCCTTGCACACGCAACTGATAATCCGAGCTTCCCATTTTAATGTCACCGGAAGGAGTATTGAGATTCCTCGCGCCAATGGCATTGCCAATCTGCTCCACATTCAAATGATAAGCCTCCATGCGATTTTTGTCAACGTCCACATAGATTGTTCTTTGAGGTGCTCCCATCATCGAAGCTGAACCGATTCCGTCAATCCGGTTCAATGGATTGATAATTTTCTCGTTGATTAATTTTGACAATCCGGGATAGCTATCTTTGGCAGTAATGGAGTACATGATGATGGGCATCATGCTGGTACTGAACTTGACCACAGAAGGACGCTGCACTCCATCAGGAAAATTTGTATATACCTGATCTATGGAAGTCCGAATGTCATTCATCGACTCGTCCAGGTTGGTACCCCATTCAAATTGTAACGTAATAATGGATAGATTGTCTTCTGAAGTTGAAGTCAACTCTTTTAATCCCTGAATCCCATTCAATGCATCTTCGAGCGGCTTGGTTATATTTGTTTCAATATCCGACGCATTAGCTCCGGAATAGGTGGTCACAACCGAAATCATGGGTAAATCCATCTTCGGATAAAAATCGATAGGCAGACGGGTAAGCGAATACAATCCAAACACAATGACGCCGACAAAAATCATCATCGTGGTGATCGGATTGTTTACCGCTGATTT
>DAHXOX010000241.1 GCA_027364655.1 Paludibacter sp.
CCTGAATAATTTTCTTCTCTGGAAACAGCAAATAATAGAGTTTGCGTCGATCAACGCAATAGGTTGCTGTGCGCCGTGTTTCGCGTTCAAAACGGACATCATGGGTATTTTGAAGACTTTTGAGCCAAAGCATCCGTGTGATGCTAAAATAGGGGTAAATATCACATATTTCCCGTAATTCGGTGACCTGCTTTTCTCGCAACGTCTCCGGATGCTTCATCCATGTAGTGAGTTCTTCTTTGGTCATTGCCGGTCACATTACCATTTTGCAACGGTTTGGTTATAAATATCTTCAGTTAATTCTTTAATCATTACTTGCAAAAGTTGATCTTGAACTTGGTTCAACATCAGGTTGCTTGCAAATGTTTGCGAAGCCGAAAAAGAAGTATCGAAGCTTGCCTTGTCGTCTTTTGTGTTGGTAAAATGAACTTTGATAGTCAATGTAAGTCGTGTTTCTCCGGCTATTCCACTGGTTTGAATAGCTAACGGTGTTAAATCGTAACCGGTTATTTCCCCTTCTATTTGCAAATCGCCATTGCGACTAACCGGTTGTAATTTGGTGCGTTGAGCAAAAATGTTTTGCAATGCGTCATTGAAGTTTTGAGCTAATGGAGGATATACCAATGGCGCGTTGTTCGGGAAATTGGCAATGGTAATAGTTTTGATCTTTGAATAGTCAATAGATGAACCATTGAACTTGTAGGATAGCGAGCAAGAAACGAACGTTAAGGAAATGAGCAGGCTTAGCAAGATGGTCGGTAGCCGGTAGCCGGTAGTTGTGATGAAATGGTTCTTTTTCATTTCACTGCTTTGATTTTATAGGCACATTTTGTGGTGCCTTTCATAATACTGTTGAGTTTTCCTTGAATAAGTTGGCGGCGAATAGGCGAAATGCGATCGATAAAGAGATGTCCTTCAATATGGTCGTATTCATGCTGTATCACACGGGCAATATAACCGTCGTGTGTTTCGGTATATTCTACGAAATCCGGATCCATATAGCGGATCACGATGTGATTGAAACGAGGCACCATTTCGTGAATACCCGGTACGCTGAGACATCCTTCTTCGTCAGTGACGGTATCCCCACTTTTTTCAATGATTTCAGGGTTGATGAGGATGCGTTTGAAATCCTTCAGATCGGGTTTCACATCCTCAAGTAATGATAGATCAATTATAATGAGGCGGATCCCAAGCCCTACCTGAGGCGCAGCCAACCCAATGCCGTCGGCGTGTGCTAAAGTGTCTACCATATTGTCAATCACTTCTTTAATGTTGGGGTAGGTGGCATCAATGGGAGTTGCTACTTTGCGTAAAACAGGTTGTCCGTAAGTAAAAATAGGATATATCATGTCACTGAATCGAGTTTATGTTTAACTTTTGATGTTTTGAAATTGTTATTTATCGTTTGCTTTCGAGGTACGATTGGAGCAATATGGTAGCGCTAATTTGATCGACTAATGCTTTGTTTTGACGCTCTTTTTTCTTTAATCCTCCGTCAATCATGGCTTGGTGTGCCAATACGGAGGTGAACCGTTCGTCGTACATCACCATGTTTCTATCGGGAAACCGTTTTTTGAATCCATTGACAAAAGGGGTGATAAATCGCATGGAATCAGAAGGCTGATTATTCATTTGCTTAGGCAATCCTATCACAACAGTATCAACAGGTTCAGCGGCGAAATAATTAGTCAAAAAGTCGAATATTTCTGTCACAGGAACAGTAGTCAATCCATTGGCTGTGATTTGCAAAATGTCCGTCACAGCAATGCCAACGCGCTTTTGCCCATAGTCGATGGCTAACACTCTGCCCATAACTTCTTGATTAAATTTAGGGTACAAAGATACGATAAACGCTGCATAATTCCATCGGTCGTCGATTTTGTCTTCCTTCAAAAGCCAACGTGTTAAACGTTATGGAATCAATCATTAGTACCATAAAAATGAAATTGCAAAATATTCGGTATCTTATTTTCAACATATTACAAACATGATCCAATGCCACCACATCGAAACCTGGATAATATCTGCTATTTTAGCTTCGTTATCAGCTATTATTAACTCAAAAGGAATATAGAGCTGCAAAATGGGTTAAGCGAGATAATCTCAGTGGTGAACTAACGTAGATTCAACGCAAGCAAGTTTATCCAAACTACGAAACAGCTTACTCAAAAGTGAACTTGCCTCCCTCAAAAATAAGTGAGATTAGCTCAGCGGTAAATCGATTTACCATAAAGATGAATTTGTTTATTTCAAACATGAACCAGTTTATGTTTGAAGTGGGTGGGTGTACTTTCGAAATGCTCCTCTAAAATCAAATTTTCATTTATCAATAGTCAGATTATGAAATATTTATCGGCCTATCAAAAAAACAGCGGGTCTTTTTTGCATGTCGGGTATCTGTTTTTTCCATGCTGCCATATTGTGGGTGCGAATCCATTCTGAAGATAAGGAAACATCGATTGCAACGCATAAGCGGGTGGTTGGAAACAGCGTTTCTACCAGCTCTTCCATGAGTTTATGATTACGATAGGGAGTTTCGATAAAGATTTGTGTTTGGTTTTCGGTAATGGTTTTCTTTTCCAATATCTTCAATGTCTTGGTGCGTTCGTGCGATGCGATGGGAAGGTAGCCTACAAATGCAAAGTTTTGTCCGTTGAATCCAGATGCCATGAGCGCCATCAGCAATGACGAAGGTCCCACTAATGGAACCACACGAATACCGGCTTCCTGAGCAAGTTGTACAATGGCTGCTCCGGGGTCAGCTACGGCAGGACAACCGGCTTCGGAAATGACTCCCACATCGTGACCTTCTTTGAGAGGTTGGAGCAAAGCAGGTAGCTCAATGTCGGATGTTTGTTCATTGAGTGTCATAAAAGTGAGTGTGTCGATGTTTATAGCTGAATTAACCTTTTTCAAAAATCGACGAGCCGAACGAATATCCTCTACGATGAAATGTGTCAATTGATTCATCACAGAGAAATTAAAATCAGGCAATACGTGGTGCAAATCGCTTTCACCAAGTGTTGTCGGAAGCAGATAGAGTGTACCTTCCATATAATTGACGGGATTTTTAGCCTACAGATCCTTCTAAAGAAATCTGCAACAATTTTTGTGCTTCAATGGCGAATTCCATGGGCAATTTACTCAATACATCTTTAGCATATCCATTGATAATAAGTCCTATGGCTTCTTCGGTAGAGATGCCTCGTTGATTGCAATAAAAGATTTGGTCTTCACCTATTTTGGAAGTTGTGGCTTCGTGTTCCACTTGTGCCGTATCGTTGTTTACTTCCTGATACGGAAATGTGTGTGCGCCGCAACTGCTACCCAGCAAAAGGCTATCACACTGTGAATAATTTCGAGCATTCTCAGCTTTTTGCGAAACTTTGACTAATCCGCGATAGCTGTTTTGGCTTCTTCCTGCAGATATTCCTTTAGAAATGATATGGCTACGCGTGTTTTTGCCAATATGAATCATCTTGGTTCCGGTGTCGGCTTGCTGATAATTATTAGTCACTGCAACGGAATAAAATTCTCCCGACGAATTATCGCCTGCTAAGATACAACTGGGATATTTCCACGTGATGGCCGATCCGGTTTCTACTTGTGTCCATGAAAGTTTTGATGATTCACCTTTGCACAATCCTCGTTTAGTCACAAAGTTGTAAATACCTCCTTTGCCTTCTTTATCGCCCGGGTACCAATTCTGCACGGTGGAATATTTCACTTCAGCACGATCGTGGATGTAGATTTCTACAATTGCTGCATGAAGTTGATTCTCGTCACGCATTGGAGCTGTACATCCTTCAAGATATGATACATAGCTATCACTGTCGGCAACGATTAAAGTCCGTTCAAATTGTCCCGTATTGGCAGCATTGATACGAAAATAGGTCGACAACTCCATCGGACAGCGGACACCTTTGGGAATATAGACGAAAGAACCATCGGTGAATACTGCCGAGTTAAGTGCAGCAAAAAAGTTATCGCGGTAATAGACTACAGACCCCAAATACTTTTTCACCAAATCGGGGTAATCTTTTACGGCATCGCTGATGGAACAAAAAATGATGCCTAATTCAGCTAAACTTTCTCTGTAAGTGGTTTTCACCGAAACGCTATCCATTACGGCATCTACTGCCATGCCGGCTAATTGTTTTTGTTCGTGCAGTGGAATTCCTAATTTGTCGAAAGTTTTTAGGAGTTCAGGGTCAACTTCATCCAATGATTTTGGTGAGTTTTTTTTAGGTGCTGAGAAATAAATAATATCTTGATAATCAATCTCAGCAATTTTTAAATGTGCCCAATGAGGCATTTCCAGCGTTAACCAATGATGATAGGCATCTAACCGATATTTTAGTAACCATTCCGGCTCTCCTTTTTTTGCTGAAATTAGTCGAATAACCGATTCGTTTAGTCCTTTGGGAATGGTATCGGCCTCAATGTCGGAGCTAAAACCGTATTTATATTCTTTATCAGTTAGTTCGTTGATTTCTTGACTATTGTTTGACATAATGCGTGAATTTTTAGTTACACATGATTTTGAGCTTTTGGAGTTTTTAGGGTTGCACAAACATAGGTGAGCACAAAATCGGAATCAATGGTGAAAAACAGTGTAATTGGTTGGTCAATGGTTGCTATCGAAGCTGTAATGATCTGTTCATCCATCTTTATATTAGTCACTTTTATCTGATTTACAAAGTCTAAAGCTGCATCTGAAATCAATTTATACGCCGCTTCTTTAGCTGTCCACAACAACAAAGGTACAACAAATCCCGACGTTTGATTCGCTAAAAGATATTCATCGGGGCTTAAAAACCGTTCCTGGATTTGAGCTGCGCGTGGTGTTTTACTTTCAATATCAATGCCTACTTCTTGAGTTGGATGCAAGATGATGCAGACATAATGTTTTGTATGTGAAATGCTTATGTTAAAACTATGATCGGATAAATAGGGTTGTCCGTTTGGATGATAATCGATCGATTTTTCTTCTTCGGTTAATTCGTTCAGCAAAGCGCGAACAGCCAATTTTTCGCATCTTTTTTCTGCATGACTAATCGCCGCGATTTGGTGCATACACCTTTCAGGTTGTTTGAAAAGAGAAAGAAGTTGAGTTTCCGTTTCGACTATGTGCCAAATGCCGATTAAAGCTCCTTCAGCAGTCGATTTTTTCTGAATCAGCATGATTATTAGCTTGTTGTTGTGTCAGGGTTTATTCCAATGAAGGGTTTCGATCATTTTCATTACATCCTTACGGACATAATTTAGCACTGGTGCAATGGAGTCTTTGTTAGGTACATCGTTGAAATAGAGTGCGCCACGCAACACGTGATGGATGCTGTCGGTCATCATAAATTGAAGCGGCGAGGCGGCATCTCCTTTGATATCATATAAAATGCCATACACTTTTGCGTCTTTATTTTCAAATCGTCGTTCTGTGATGGATTCTGCCATTATGGTGTGTTTGTAAACAAACGTGCGGCAATCTTCTGCTATGGCTTGCAAATTGTTGTGTATGGGTTTATAACTTAAATAGATGCACCCATTAAGTTTTGGATAATAGATATTGATCCAATATTCTTCGCCTTTGGCCTTCACAACGCTGTCAGCCGCAAAAGTTGACATATCAAATGAATAAGGGTAGCCTTGATTAAACGAACGATAGGCATGTTTAGGTAAATCGATGCGAAAATAGCCATAAGGACGTGGAGAATCATTGTGACACGACATTAGCACGAAAGAGAGAATGAAGAGCCACCAAAATGAATGTTTCATGAAATATTTTATGAAGTGAACAGATGAGTTATTCGGGTTTCAACGTTGAAGGTTGTTCGTCAATGGTCAAACGGATTTTTAGAATTCTTCTTTTGGTTACTTCTAATATTTCGAATAGATAGTGAGAGAAAACAATTTTCTCGTGCAATTTTGGAATATCGCCTTTCAACTCGAGGACAAGTCCCGCTAAGCTATCCACTTCTGCCGTGATTTCTTCGAAAAAGGCTGTGTCAATCTCGGTTATTTTGAAAAAATCGGATAAGAGAATCTTTGCATCAAAATCAAATGTATGTTCGTCAATACGGGTGTAAAGAGGTTGTTGATCGTCATATTCATCATCAATTTCGCCTACCACTTCTTCCAAAATATCTTCGAGCGTTACAATGCCTGATGTGCCACCAAATTCGTCGACCACAACAGCAATATGGTTTTTATTTGTCTGAAATTCACGGAGTAAGTCATCAATTTTTTTTGTTTCCGGAACAAAATAGGCCGGTCGCAGGAGGGTTTGCCAGTTGAAACTATCTCCTTTTTCTAAATGAGGTAAAAGATCCTTATTAAACAGAATTCCTTTGATGTGATCTATATTATATTGATAAACAGGTATCCGTGAATATCCCACGTCAATAACTTGTTTTTTTACTTCAAAAAAAGACGATTTAAGATCGATAGCCGCAATGTCTGGTCGTGCTGTCATCACTTCATTTGCACTTTTGCTTCCAAACCGTATGATGCCTTCTAATATTTCTTTATCATCTTGTTTGGTAGTAGCTGTAGTCAATTCTAAAGCATGAGATAAATCATTCATTGATAAATTTATAGCGCTATATTTTGACATTTTCCTATCAACTATTTTTCCGGATAAAAGTAGGATTGAAGCAAAAGGGGTAAGTAGCCTAAAAAGAAGAGTAAGTACGCCGGAAAAATTGCGGACAATCTTTAATGCGTTTTGTCTTGCGTACACCTTTGGAATAATCTCGGTGACTAATAATAAGATAAAAGTAATTAGGATGGTTTGTACGAAAAACGCTAACCAAGGTGATTTAGAGAAATCAATGAGCGTAGTAATGAAAACGCTTGAAAGAATGACAATGGCAATATTGATGGTTGAGTTGGCGATGAGCAGAGTGGCTAACATCTTTTCGGGACTTTTCTTGAGGGCTGCAACGCGTTTATCAGCTCTTTTGAAACTCTTGTTTATTTCTTGTACATCGAATGGTTTCAGCGAAAAAAAAGCAATTTCATAAGCCGCAAGAAGCGCAGAAATAATGAGTAGCATCAGAATCACGATGAGGTTAATTCCTGTAGTGATTGTTAGCGTATTCATCCAAATACCGGCAATGAAATTAGAATATAAAAGCATGTTAATGAGAGTGCTAAAAACGAAACAAGGACAGATAGTTCTGTCCTTGCAAAAGTAGTAAAAAATCTCCTATTCTATAGATTTTCCATTATAAATGGCAGTCTTAGCCTTAAAATGGCAAATCATCTACCGGAGAATCAACAGGTGGTATAGGATTGGATGTCGAAGGTTCGGCTACGGTTGAAGTGTAGCTGGATGATTGTGCCTCAGATTGATTCCCTCCTTCAGGACGTTTGCCTAAGAATTGCATTGTATCAGCAAAAATCTCGGTTGTGTATCTTTTAATGCCATCTTTATCTTCCCATTGACGGGTGCGAATTTTGCCTTCAATGTAGAGTTGGCTTCCTTTTTTGATATACTTTTCTGCGGTTTCAGCTAAACGATTCCACATAACTATGTTATGCCACTCTGTGCGTTCGGGTACTTCAGTGCCATTAGCATTCTTGTAAGCAGGATCAGATGTTGCTAATGAGAATTTTGCCACTGCCATGTTTCGATCTAAATATTTAACCTCGGGATCTTTGCCGACGTTTCCTACTAAAATTACTTTGTTGACTGACATATGAATGAGGTTGAAAAGTTAAAATTGGCGTAAAGATAGTGTTTATTTTTAATATTGTCGTTCAATGAACGATTTTTTGTAGAAATTTTTCTGTCAGACGCGAAATCGGAAAACGTGATAAATCGTCAAAAGTACTATAAACAAAGTGATTCAGTGTTTCGTTATTTTCGGTAATCGCAAGTGTTAAAAATGTAGCGTTGATAATTTGATGGCTTAAAACATGTTTTATCATCGGCGAAACAGCAAGAATTGTGTAAGATATCGAATCGGTTAGTTTCTTGAAAAAATCTTCATTTAGCAATTGTTCCAACGAAAGAGCTTCAGTTGATTCGAAGAGAGGAAATTCATATAGGTTGTGCCATATATCTTTCGCTATTCGTTTTTGTAAATAAGTGCTGTTATTTTGGACGAAACAAAAATAATAAAAATAGCGATGTTGCGGTTGAAGTTTTTTTCGTTTCTTCGGTAGTTCTGCAACTACTCGGTTTGCATTGGCAAAACAAGAGATTTCAAACGGACATTTTGAGCAATCTGGTGAAAATGGAGTGCATTGAAGAGCGCCAAATTCCATGATAGCCTGATTATGAATGTCAGGTTGGTGTATGTTAAGTAGCAAAGTTGCTAGTTCTGTTACTTGTTTGCGGGTTTTTACTTCGTCAATGGGTGTATCGATACCAAAATAACGGGTTAAAAATCGGAATACATTTCCATCTACTACTGCGAAAGGAAGTCGAAAAGCAAAAGATGCAATGGCTGCAGCCGTATAGTTGCCTATACCCGGTAACGCAACGATCAACTCATATTGATCAGGAAATTTACCTGCATGAAGTTTTACAATCTGTTGAGCTGCAGCATGAATATTGCGTGCTCTGCTGTAATATCCCAGACCTTGCCAATAGTTCAGCACCTCTTCTTCGGACGCATTGGCTAATGTTTTTATATCGGGAAACCTCTGAATGAATCGTAAAAAGTAGTCAGCTCCTTGTGCTACACGAGTTTGTTGCAAAATAATTTCAGAAACCCAAATTACATAAGGATCGCTTGTTTCGCGCCAGGGTAAAGTGCGTTTATTTATTGTGTACCAATGGATTAATGTTTCTGATATGAAAGGATTATGTTGAAGTTGAAGCATGGCGCAAGTGATAAACTAAAGAATTATGAGGTGAAATGTTCTGTATTTATAAGGCAAAGGTACGAGGTTCAAGAAAAAAAACGTCGTTGCATGAAAAAAAGTGGAAAAAATATTTTGTCGTTGAAAATTAATGCAATATCTTTGCAAACCCATAGGCGACTAGTTTTTACGCATTAATGTATAACCAATTAAAAATTTTCAACGATGACAAAAGCAGAAATTGTAAATGAAATTGCGAAAGAAACCGGAATCGATAAGGTTTCTATCTTGAGAACCGTAGAATCATTCATGGAAAATGTGAAAGATTCGTTAGCAAAAGGTGATAACGTTTACCTGAGAGGATTTGGTAGCTTTATTGTAAAGCAAAGAGCTCAAAAAACAGCTCGTAACATTTCGAAGAATACTACCATTGTTATTCCTGCACACCAGATTCCGGCATTCAAACCGGCAAAAACTTTTTTTGAATCAGTAAAAAAATAACGACATGCCAAGCGGAAAAAAAAGAAAAGGTCATAAGATGGCTACTCACAAGCGTAAGAAAAGACTTAGAAAGAATCGTCATAAGAAGAAGTAGTCATAATTCATCTCAAGAAAATTTTACAAGAGCAAACCGGCAGCCTGTTTTTGGCAGTAGGTTTGTTCTTTGTTTATAGTATGGATAATAAAATCATAAACGTGTGAATAGTGAATTAGTAGTTGACGTTCAACAAACTGAGATAACCATCGCCCTGCTGGAAGACAAAAATCTGGTAGAATTGAATAAAGAAGGGCGTTCGATATCTTTTATGGTTGGCGATATTTATCTGGGACGCGTCAAAAAGTTGATGCCAGGATTAAATGCCGCTTTCGTGGATGTTGGTTATGAAAAAGAAGCATTTCTTCACTATCAAGATTTAGGTCCTCAATTCCTTTCTCAAACTGAATTTCTCAAACAAACAATAGCTGATCGCAAGCGAATACCTTCCATGTTGAAATCGAAGGTTTTCGCCGATATTCCTAAAGAAGGTTCCATTGCTGACGTTCTGAAAGTTGGACAAGAAATGTGGGTTCAAATTGCCAAAGAACCCATTTCGACTAAAGGGCCTCGTTTGTCAGCCGAATTGTCTATCGCAGGTCGTTATTTGGTGCTTATTCCATTTTCCGACAAAGTGTCGGTTTCTCAAAAAATTAAATCCAGTGAAGAACGTATTCGTCTCAAACAGCTTATTCAAAGCATCAAACCGAGGCGTTGCGGTGTCATCATTCGCACTGTTGCTGAAGGAAAAAGGGTGGCAGAGCTGGATAATGAGTTGAAGATTCTTGTTAAACGCTGGGATGAAGCTGTTGCGAAAACGCAAAAAACAAAGGGTGTTACTCCCGTACTTGAAGAAATAGGTCGTACAATCGGCATTATTCGTGATATCTTTAATCCTGATTTTGAGAGCATTCACATAAACGATGAGGTTGTTTGCAATGAAGTGCGTGATTATGTGGAGTTGATTGCGCCTGAAAAAAAAGGCATTATCAAGTTTTACAATGGAAAATTGCCCATCTTCGACAATTTTGGTGTTACCAAGCAAATCAAAGCATTATTTGGCAAAACGGTTACATTTAAACGCGGCGCTTACCTAATAATTGAGCAAACGGAAGCCATGCACGTGATTGACGTGAATAGCGGAAATCGTTCGAAAGCTAATAACAATCAAGAGGATAACGCATTAGAAGTTAATGTAGCAGCTGCTGGTGAAATTGTACGTCAGCTACGATTGCGCGATTTAGGTGGTATTATTGCGATTGATTTTATCGATATGGTGAAAAGCGAACATCGACAGCAGCTTTTCGAACATGTTGAGAAGCTGATGGAAAATGATCGTGCAAAACACCATGTGCTTCCCTTAAGCAAGTTTGGTGTTATGCAAATCACAAGGCAACGTGTACGTCCTGCCATGTTCGTCGATACGCAAGAGACTTGTCCAACTTGTTTTGGAACAGGAAAGATCAAATCATCCATCTTATTTACAGATACCTTAGAGCGAAAAGTGGATTATTTGGTGAATCAATTGCATGTAAAACAGTTTGTTATGAAAGTACATCCTTATGTTGAGGCATATCTTCAATCCGGCTTCCCATCGTTGATGTGGAAGTGGAAATTGCGCTATGGCTTTGGCTTTAAGATGATTTCAATTCAGGATTTTGGGTTACTTCAATATGCTTTTATAGACAAAGCAGGGAATGAGATTGACTTAAGAGAAGAGATAGAAACTCGCTCATAACTAAGTATTAAACAAATAGAGCCGCAGCTTATCACTGCGGCTTTATTTGTTTAAAGTAACTTGCTTTTTTAGATCACAATATTGACGATTTTTTTTGGCACAACGATTACCTTTTTCGGAGTTTTACCCTCTAACCATTTTTGTGCTTGGTCACTCTCTAAAACAGTGATTTCTACTTTGTCGTTAGGCATGTCAGCGGGCAAGGAGAGTTGATAACGCACCTTCCCGTTAAATGAAATAGCGTATGTTACAACATCTTCTTGCAAGTATTTCTCGTCAGCTTCTAACCAGGTTGCATTACAGATTGATTCGTCGTCTTTGTGCCCTAACCGGTGCCAAAGTTCTTCGCTGATGTGTGGAGCAAAAGGATTCAGAGTAATTAAAAGCGGTTCTAAAATAGCTCTTTTATTGCATTTTAGGGTGGTTAATTCATTGACACATATCATAAAGGCGCTCACAGATGTGTTGAACGAAAAATTTTCAATGTCATATTTGACTTTTTTCAATAGTTTATGGAGTGCTTTCCATTCTTCCAAAGTGGGAGTTTCATCAGAAACAGCCATTGTATCTTCTTTCCAAAAAAGATTCCAAAGTTTTTTCAAAAACCGGTGAACACCGTCTATGCCATTTGTGTCCCAAGGTTTCGATTGTTCTAATGGCCCTAAAAACATTTCATACAATCGAAGTGTATCAGCACCGTATTTTTCAACAATATCGTCGGGATTGACCACGTTGTACATTGATTTTGACATTTTTTCCACTGCCCATCCGCAAATATATTTTCCATCTTCAAGTATAAATTCAGCTGTTTTGTATTCAGGATTCCACTTTTTGAATGCTTCAATGTCGAGAATATCGTTATGCACAATGTTGACATCCACGTGAATAGGAGTCGTTTCGTAAGCATCTTTTAAGTTGATAGACACAAAAATGTTGCTGTCCTTAATTCGATATACAAAATTACTTCGGCCTTGAATCATGCCTTGGTTAATCAGTTTCTGAAATGGTTCATCTTCGCAAACAATGCCAAGATCGAACAGGAATTTATTCCAAAATCGGCTGTATATCAAGTGTCCAGTGGCATGTTCCGTTCCACCGATGTATAGATCAACATTACGCCAATATTCGTCAGCTTCTTTTGAAACCAGCACTGTATCATTGTGAGGATCCATATAGCGCAAATAATAAGCTGATGATCCGGCAAATCCGGGCATAGTATTCAGCTCTAAGGGGAAGCCGTCCTCAGTTTGCCAGTTTGCAGCACGACCCAATGGTGGCTCTCCATGTTCTGTTGGTAAATAGCTGCTGACTTCAGGAAGTTTCAAAGGTAATTTAGCTTCGTCTAATGTATAAGGTTGTCTGTCTTTATAATAAATCGGGAATGGTTCTCCCCAGTAACGTTGACGGCTGAAGATAGCGTCACGCAAACGAAAATTTATTTTGACACGTCCGATTTGATTCGTTATGATGTATTCTTTTGCTTTTGCAATAGCTTCTTTCACGTTCAATCCGTTCAGAAAACCGGAGTTTGTGAGAATGCCTTCTTTGGCATCAAAACTTTCGTGTGAGACATCGCATCCTTCAATCACTGGAATAATAGGAAGATTAAAGTTTTTGGCAAAAGCGTAGTCTCGTGCATCGTGTGCAGGTACAGCCATGATAGCACCCGTGCCATATCCTGCCAAGACATAATCACTAATCCATATTGGAATGTTTTGGCCGTTTGCCGGATTCACTGCGTAAGCTCCGGAGAAGACACCTGAAACACGTTTGTCGGCGATGCGCTCTCGTTCTGTTTTCTTTTTGGTAGCATCCAGATAGGCAGTAACTTCTGGTTGTTGTTCATCTGTAGTAAGTTTGGCTACCCATTCACTTTCAGGGGCTAATACCATAAATGTTACGCCGAAGATGGTGTCTGGCCGTGTGGTGAAAATGGTCATTTTTTCATCCATATTCGCAATGGAGAATTGCATTTCAGCTCCTTCGCTTCGGCCAATCCAATTTTTCTGTGTTTCTTTGAGCGAATCGCTCCAAGCAAGCTTTGCGAGGCCGTCTAATAATCGTTGCGCGTAAGCCGAAACTCGCAAGCTCCATTGGCTCATGTTTCGTTGCTCAACCGGATGTCCACCGCGAATAGAAACGCCTTCGCTGACTTCATCGTTGGCTAAAACCGTTCCAAGTGTAGGACACCAATTAACCATCGTATCGGCTTTGTATGCTATGCGATAATTCATCAAAATGTCGCGTTGTTCGGCAACTGATTTGTTGCTCCACTCTTTAGCTGTAAAGCTCATTTCTTCCGAACAGGCAGCCTCTACACCTTGTGTGCCATTTATCTCAAAAGCATGAATTAATTTCTCAATGGGTTGTGCTTTTTGTATGCGAAGGTCGTAATAGTGATTGAACATTTGAATAAATGCCCATTGTGTCCATTTATAATAGTTCGGTTCGCAAGTTCGCACTTCACGATTCCAATCGTACGAGAAGCCTATCTTATCCATCTGTTCACGATAGCGAGCAATGTTTTTTTCGGTAGTAATGGCAGGATGTTGGCCTGTTTGTATGGCATATTGTTCTGCTGGTAAGCCGTACGCATCGTATCCCATTGGATGGAGCACATTAAAACCTTGAAGCCGCTTAAAACGACTGTAAATGTCGGAAGCGATGTATCCAAGCGGGTGTCCTACGTGTAAACCAGCTCCCGAAGGATAGGGAAACATGTCTAACACATAATATTTGGGACGATGCCGATCAATATCAACGTTGTAAATGTGATGCTCTTTCCAAAAAGATTGCCATTTTCGATCGATTTCTCTGAAATTGTATTCCATAATTACTTGTATCAGTTGCAAATAGTATGTTAGCTTGTCCACATTCCCAATAAATGGTTTTCTGCTAATTTTTGAGCAACAAAATTACAGAAAGTTTGCCGAATAACGATATCGGCTTGGAACATTTTGGTTTATAGGGTGATACGCCGGATACTTCCTTCTAATAGATTTCTTACTATGGGTTATTTTTGCTACTTTTGAAGATCCAAATTATAGTGATTTATTCACATAAAAACACTCAAGATATTTACCTCTTTTCAATTGTGGCTGGAGAAAAGACAATTAAAAAAATGGAGAGTCGCGTGTGGCAAAATAATACTCGTTTTCGAGTAATGCTATATTTTGTTGGATTAATTAAATTATTTCTCGCATGAATTTTTCAGAACTCAACCTGAACGAAAGCTTGATAGAAGCTATTTCGTATATGGGTTTCGAGACAGCCACTCCCATTCAGGAGATGGCGATTCCGACCATTTTAGACAATCACGATATGGTGGCTTGTGCTCAAACCGGTACCGGAAAGACAGCTGCGTTCGTTCTCCCGATTTTACATCAATTGATTCAGAATCCGTCTGACGGAACCAATACATTGATCATTGTCCCGACACGCGAATTGGCTATACAAATCAATCAAGAGATTCAAGGTTTTTCGTTTTTTGCGTCGATTGGTTCTGTTGCCATTTACGGTGGTGGCGACGGAGCTGAATTTTCGCAACAAGTCAATGCGTTGAAAAACGGAGTTGATATTATTGTGGCAACGCCAGGTCGTTTAATTTCGCATTTAGCCATGGGGCATGGTGATTTTTCGCAGTTGCAACATTTGATATTGGACGAAGCCGATAAGATGCTAGATATGGGTTTTTTAGATGATATAGAACGGATCATTACTCATTTACCCAAAGAAAGGCAAACGCTTATGTTTAGCGCTACGATGCCTGCTAAAATCAGACTGCTTGCTAAGAAAATTCTCAATCAACCGGTTGAAATTTCTTTAGCCATGTCAAAACCGGCTGATAATGTGGTACAACACATTTGTTTAGTGTATGATCAACAAAAAATTCCGGTGATACACTATTTATTGCAGCAGCGTCCTGACTATTCTTCTATTTTGATTTTTACTTCGGCAAAACACAAGGTGCATGAAATCGCATCAGCTTTGAGACAGCAAAAATATAGTGTGCGAGGTATTTCATCCGATTTAGAGCAAGATCGACGTGAAGAGGTGCTGCGTGAGTTTCGATCCAAACGAACCCGCATTTTAGTGGCAACCGATGTCATTAGTCGTGGAATTGATATAAAAGAAATCAACATGGTTATCAACTTCGATGTCCCGCACGATGCCGAAGATTATGTGCATCGCATCGGTCGTACGGCGCGCGCCAACAGCGAAGGCGAAGCCGTGACTTTAGTCAACGGGAAAGACATGCTTCGAATGCATCGTATAGAGGAATTAATTGAGAGTCAAGTTGATCGTATTACGTTACCCGCTGAACTTGGAGAAACCCCTGTTTGGTCAATCAAAGCGCAGCCTAAACAAAGAAATTTCAGACATGCCCCGAATCCAGCAAGAGGGTCTTCAAACAAGACAAATAGAAAACGCAGAGATTAGCAAAATGCTGCTATGTATATCGTTTTACATAATAAAATAGATAATAAGAAGTCGATTTGCCTGATGGTGACTCGACTTTTTAGCCAAAACAGGGGTTATCTCCTCTTGGTTCATTTCGTGGATTGTTGTTTCAGGTATCTTAAATACGTTTTCGGTCAGGTTTCTTACTCTCTTTTTTTGTGAATGAGGTTAATAAATAGTTGCCTGAATTCCTATGTAATCATTTGATTAATAGGCATATTTATCTGTTTTGAATGGCGTATCATTTCATATTGTATGTAAGAAAAAAAATTCTTTTTCCAAAAAAACACCGGAAAATTGGTAGTTAAGAAATTCATTTCGTTACTTTGCACTCGTTTAACAATGTCAAAACCTATTTCTCTTTTTTGAGTTTATCAGGTTGGTTTTTTTATAGTTATGTCGATTTGCCGATTAAAACGAATCGATTGAATGCTTCAAAAAATGTAGCTTATGTCAAAAAACTTGGTGATTGTAGAGTCACCGGCGAAAGCCAAAACGATTGAAAAATTTCTAGGAAGTGATTATACTGTCTTGCCAAGCTTTGGACACATTCGCGATTTAAGTGAACATGCGTTTGGAGTTGATATAACAAATGGATTTCAACCGATTTATGAAATTTCGCCGGACAAGAAAAAATTAGTGGCCGATCTTAAAAAGGCTTCGGATGGTGCAGAAACTGTATGGTTAGCATCCGATGAAGACCGTGAGGGTGAGGCTATTGCGTGGCATTTGTCAGAAGCACTTAAGCTGAAACATGAAAATACACGTCGAATCGTTTTTCATGAAATCACGAAGCCTGCCATTCTGAAGGCTATTGAACAACCTCGCGAAATTGACATTGATTTAGTAAATGCACAGCAGGCTCGGCGCATTCTCGATCGTATCGTCGGATTTGAATTGTCGCCTGTGTTGTGGCGAAAAGTTAAGTCGTCACTTTCTGCCGGACGTGTTCAATCGGTCGCAGTGCGATTAATCGTTGATCGAGAACGTGAAATTCAAGGATTTGTTTCCGAGGCTTCTTTTCGAGTCATTGCTCTTTTCACGGTGACAGATGCTGATGGCAAACCGGTAGAGTTGAAGGCAGAATTGCAACATCGATTCAAAACGAAAGAAGAAGCGTATGCGTTTCTCGAAACATGTAAAACGAGTCATTTTGGAATTGAAGACATTGTGAAAAAACCGTCGAAACGGTCTCCTGCTCCTCCATTTACGACTTCCACGTTGCAGCAGGAAGCATCCCGTAAATTAGGCTATTCCGTGTCACAAACCATGATGATTGCTCAAAAATTGTACGAGGCAGGTCAGATTACGTATATGCGAACCGATTCGGTGAATTTGTCTGATTTGGCGCTTGGTGCCTCTAAAGCCGAAATATTATCGATGGCCGGCGAACGCTATTGGCAATTCCGTCGTTTTCAAACTAAAACAAAAGGAGCTCAAGAAGCCCACGAAGCCATTCGCCCAACCTACATGGATAAGCATGAAATCAGTGGAACATCACAAGAAAAAAATTTGTATTCATTGATTTGGAAACGTACCATCGCGTCGCAAATGAGTGATGCTGAATTGGAACGTACGACGATAACCATAGGTTTATCCAACGCTACTGAAAAATTTCTGGCTGTTGGCGAAGTGATTAAATTCGATGGTTTTTTGCGTGTTTATATGGAGTCGACCGATGAGGAATCGGATCAAGAGTCGGAAGCCTTGTTGCCTCCATTAAAGGTAAAACAGCCGCTTAACATGAATCAGGTTACTGCTACCGAACGTTTCTCTCAACGGCCTCCTCGTTATTCGGAAGCTGCTTTGGTACGCAAATTAGAAGAGTTAGGCATTGGCCGCCCTTCAACCTATGCTCCTACCATATCGACCATTCAGAAACGAACTTATGTAGAAAAGTCTAATTTAGACGGTGAAATGCGCACGTTCACGGTGTTAACGCTGAAAAAAGATAAAATCAAGGAAGAGACTAAGGAAGAGCGTTTTGGAGCCGACAAAGGAAAACTTTTGCCAACCGATATTGGAATGGTGGTAAATGATTTTTTAATGGACTATTTTCCTAATATCCTCGATTATAATTTTACCGCCAATGTTGAAAAAGAGTTTGATGACATTGCTGAAGGTCAATTGGATTGGCAACAAGCGCTCAAACATTTTTACGATAAGTTTCATCCTATGGTGGTCGAAACAATGGCTAATTCTGAGCGTCGTTCCGGTGAACGCATATTAGGTGTCGATCCAAAAAGCGGCAAACAAGTTTCGGTGCGGATTGGCCGTTTTGGCCCGATCGTGCAGTTGGGAATCAAGGAAGGTGATGAAAAACCGCAGTTCGCTTCGTTGAAAAAAGGGCAATTACTTGAAACAATTACTCTTGATGAAGCGTTGGAATTGTTCAAATTACCACGTTCTTTAGGTGAGTGGGACGCCAAGGAGATGGTCGTCGGTATTGGTCGTTTTGGGGCATACGTTCGATACGATGGCGGTTTCTATTCGCTACCCAAAACGGAAGACCCAATGTCTATTACTGCAGAAACTGCCGTTGCTTTGATTCAAGCCAAACGCGAATCGGATAAGAATCGTCAAATGAAAGTTTTTGATCAAGATCAGGAACTTAAAATTCTGAATGGACGCTATGGGCCGTATATTTCTTATCAAAAAAAGAATTATAAGATTTCTTCCAAAACAGATCCATTGCAGTTGACGTATGAGGCCTGTTTGGAGATTATTCAAAACGACACGAAAACAGTTAAAAAATCACCTGCAAAGAAAAAAACAACTAAAAAGGGATAATTTGCTTCGTACTATACTATATTTGTTTGATGTTAAGCCGATCAAGTATGGTTTTTGATAATTCTTTCTTTCGAATTGAGTCAGACGCTAAACCTGCCAAAGGGCGTTTGATGTTAGCAGAGCCTTTTATGAGTGAGCCTTATTTTGGTCGCTCAGTAGTATTATTAACTCAACACTCTAACGAAGGAAGTATGGGCTTGGTGCTTAATAAGCCTTTGGATATCTACCTTCACGAGGTGGTTGAGGGAATGGGTATTGAAGAGAATATTCGTATTTTTTGTGGTGGGCCGGTTGGGCCAAAATCTCTTTTCTATTTGCATAATATGGAAGATTTACCCCACAGTTTTTCTATCGCACCTCATCTCTTTTTAAGTGGTGATTTCGATCAGTTAATTGAAAATATCAACCATGGTTTAGGCGTTACTGGTAAAGTGCGTTTTTTCTTGGGATATTCAGGCTGGGAAAGCGAACAATTGGAACAAGAGATGAAGCATCAATCATGGATTGTTGGCCCCATGGCCAACGAATCGATTTTACTGTCTGAAAATATAGAAACGATGTGGGTACAGTTTATGAAAGTATTAGGTGGAAAATACCGCCATTGGGCAGATTTTCCTCAAAATCCCAATTTGAACTGAACCAAGAAATTTCATAGACAAACTCTCCTTTTAAAGTTTGTGGTTGATTTCAGCTTCAAACATTTTCCACAATTTTTCTTCAGGAACAGGCGCCGTCAAGGAAATCGGCTCTTTTGTTATTGGATGAATAAACGAAATGTTGTGGGCGTGAAGTGAGATTCCACCATCTTCGTTTGATCGGGGATATCCATATTTCAAGTCGCCTTTTATCGGGCAGCCGATTTTTGCCAGCTGACACCGAATTTGATGATGACGTCCCGTTTCTAAATCAACTTCTACTAGTGTATATCGATCGGATGTTGCCTTCAATGTATAGTGCAAAATAGCCAACTGACTATCTTTTTGCTCTTTATCGAAAGCAAATGATTTGTTTTGTTTCTCGTTGCGCACAAGATGATGTGTCAGAGTAGCCTGTGGTTCTATCGGCATCTTCTTTATAATTGCCCAATAGCTCTTTTTTACTTCGTGATTTTTGAACATTTCGTTCATTCGTGCCAATGCTTTACTGGTTTTTGCAAACAGGACAACACCGCTAACAGGTCGATCCAAACGATGGATGACACCCACAAAGACATTGCCTGGTTTTTGGTATTTATCTTTCAAATAATGTTTTAGTATGTCGGATAATGGCTTGTCGCCTGTTTTGTCGCCTTGCACAATTTCCGACGTGGTTTTGTTCACGGCAATCAGGTGGTTGTCTTCGTATAAAATAGTCATTGTGGATCAATTAGCCTACAAAAGTACGCAATTTTATGGTTAATAGCTAAAACTGGTCTTTGCGGGTTCTTTCTTTCTCTCTAAATTCGTACCTTTGTAGTTGTAATTAGAAAGTAAAGACACTTTGTTTTATGACTGCAAATCAACTATTTGAAAATATTTGTCGCAAGAAGTCCTTTTTATGTGTTGGCTTAGATAGCGATATTACCAAAATTCCATCACATCTGCTATCCAATGAGAATCCGATTTTCGAGTTCAACAAAGCCATCGTTGATGCAACGGCTGATTGTTGTGTGGCGTATAAACCGAATATTGCATTTTACGAAAGTCTCGGTGTGAAAGGATGGCAAGCGCTTCAAAATACAGTGCAGTACATACGTCAATATTATCCTGACCAATTTTTAATAGCTGATGCCAAGCGCGGTGATATTGGGAATACTTCCGAAATGTATGCGCGTACTTTTTTCGAGCAACTCGATTTTGATGCTGTTACGGTTGCTCCTTATATGGGGGAAGATTCTGTAATGCCTTTTCTACGTTATCCTAATAAATGGGTGATCTTGTTGGCATTGACCTCGAATAAAGGGGCTACTGATTTTCAATTGACTGAAGATACTGTTGGTGACCGATTGTTTGAAAAAGTGTTGAACCGTTCTCAGCAGTGGGCATCGTCCGATCAAATGATGTATGTCGTGGGCGCTACTCAAGATGAATATTTTGATGCTGTGAGAAAGCAAGCTCCTCATCATTTTTTGTTGATTCCGGGTATTGGCGCTCAAGGTGGCGACTTGGAGAAGGTGTGTCGTCATGCTCTTAATGATCAATGTGGTTTGTTAGTCAATTCATCTCGTCAGATTTTATATGCTGCCAACAATGAACAATTTGCACAAGCGGCACGCCACGAAGCTCAAAAGGTGCAGCAGGCTATGCAATCCATTTTGACAGAACGTGGTTGGATTACTTTGTAAGGAGCTTCCATAAATGCTTTTGTTTTTTTATGCCTGACAAAGTGACATTTGGCAGGCAATTTGCTATCTTTGCTGTGTAACTAAAAATGAAACGCTATGATGATTTATCTTATTTTTGGTGTGTTTGCTTTGCTTAGTTGGATAGTTCAAAGCAGCTTAAAGAGTAAATTTAAAAGATACTCTCAAATTCCTCTTTCTAATGGCATGACTGGGCGCGATGTTGCTCTGAAAATGTTGCATGAGAATGGCATTTATGATGTAACGGTTACTTCTGTAGAAGGGCAACTTACTGATCATTATAACCCGGTTGATAAGACAGTGAATTTGAGTGAAGGTGTTTATTCTAGTAATAGTGTAGCTGCAGCTGCGATTGCTGCACATGAGTGCGGTCATGCCGTACAACACGCAACGGCTTATGCGCCGTTGAAGATGCGGTCGGCATTAGTACCAATCGTGAGCTATACCTCTAGTTGGATTATGTGGGTTTTACTGGCCGGTATTTTCATGGTCAATACGTTTCCGGCTTTGCTACTGTTTGGCATCATTCTTTTTGGCTTGACGACGCTTTTCAGTTTCATTACATTACCGGTCGAAATCAATGCCAGTATGAGAGCATTGGCATGGCTTAATAATTCGGGGATAACTAATGATGAAACGTATGCACCTGCGAAGGATGCGCTAAAGACTGCTGCTTATACTTATGTTATTGCAGCTCTTGGTTCGTTGGCAACTTTGTTTTACTACATTATGATTTTTATGGGTGGGAGAAGAAATTAACTAACTTCTTTTTTTGATTAAAAGAAAAACGCTGCAATCAATACTTGTAGCGTTTTCTTTTTTGTGAGAATAGGGATTGTGGGTAGAGACCAATAGCTTGATTGTTATTCTTCAAGTCGTCTCAAATCATAGTACATGATGCGGGTTGTGGAGTCGACATCCTCATTGGTCATGTAATAAAAACCGTTTTTTTCGTAGAATGGTAATGACTCTTTAATACCCTCAACGGTAAGAAAGCGACAGCCGGTGTAGCGGTTGTTAATCAACCATTTTTTGACGAAATCAATCAATGCCGTACCGACTTCTTTCTGTTGAAAGGTTTTGTTAACACCTAATTGTACGATCTTAACGGCAGGATAACTGATATATCGTTTTCCAATAGGTAGGTATTCGTAAAAATATTTCTTCCATCTTCCCGTGATAGGGGTTGATTCGATGGTGATGCGATCGTTGGTTAAAGCAATAAATGCTACAGTTTGATCTGAACTTTCGAGTACGTAGGTGACAGATAGAAATTGTTTATCGTAGGATTTGGCGCTGTCCAGTAAATAAGTGTTCACATCGTCTCGTCCGCAATCAAAAGGCTTCAAAGCCAGATCATCCGAAAGGCGGTTGAGTTTGTACGAAGAAAAATCCATGATTATCGGAAATTAGCGATAGCTGCCATCGTGGCAAAGTGATTAAACGTGCGTTCTTTTTCAGCCCGCGATGCTTTGTTTACATCTGCTTCTTTCATCTCATTGATGAAGTTTATAGCATCAATTCCTTTTAATACAGGTGTTTCTTTGTTTGGTTTTGCCATATCTATTTTTGTCGAAAACGGTGGACAAAGTTACACTATTTTGTTTGTGTATTGATGAAGAATCTTGTTTTTTCTCGTGGAATCTGATTAAAATACATTAATTCATTCACGTGCACGATTAAATTAGATTGGTTGCCTAATGACTGCAGTGGCGTCAGGGCATATTACTAAAAGTTGCGCCATCGTTTGATGGAGTAGGGGATGGAGTAGGGTTGGAGCAATTTCGTTTAAAGGGACGAGAACGAATAGTCTGAGGTGCAGTCTTGGATGAGGAAGTGTCAATATATCGTCCGAAATGACTCTTTCATCGTAGAATAAAAGATCAATATCAAGTGGGCGATCGCTATAATGAGATGATGTGGTAGGAATTCTGCCGGCAGCTTGTTCGATACGTTGGAGTGATTCCAACAATATATGGGGTTCTAACTCTGTTTTAATAGAGACTACTTGATTGAGGAACATGTTTTCGGATTGATAGCCCCAAGGTGTTGTAATATAGCATGATGATAAAGCCGATACGTATCCAAAATGCCCCAATTGTTCAATTGCAAATGAAAGCATTGCTTGTTTATTTCCCAAATTGGAGCCAAGACTTAAGTAGCAGGTTGCCATGCGAAAATGAATAAATAAAAAAACGATAGCCGGCAGCTTATAAACTTTATTTGCTACGGACTACCGTTTTGATATGTTATTGAGAAACTTACTTTTTCCCTTTTTCTAAAAGTAATGTTTTGGTAGGTTGGTCGCAAACTCCAGCTGACCCGCCATATTGAATTGGTCCCGGAAAAATATAATGTTTGTTTCCTTTAGCCCATTCATCACGATGTTGTGCAAAAAACTGGAAAGGAGCTCCATCTAATTCTACCAACGCTTTTTTGATAACAGGTTTTTCTTTGCCATGTCGACGTTCAATGTTCATCATCATGGTGATCGGTACTCCACCGGCAATCCATTCATTGGCTGGCTCGGTAAGGTTGCGTATTGAAGTAATATATCCTGTTTTTCCTGCAGAAATAAGTGCGGAAGCTGTATTCCCTAATGAATAACAATAGTCGGCATCAAAATTGGACGGAGTGGCGCAACGACCTTCATATCCAAAAAAGTGATTAACGGCTTGGAATTTTCCTTTATATTCTCCTTTTGTCTTCAGTTCTGCCAAGCGATGTTTGGTCATCTCAATCAGCAGTTTTTCCGTTTCAATAAGTGATACCTGAACATTCCCGTGTGGATCGCGATCGAGTGTTAGTTGTTTGCCGATGGCAGCCGGAATGCTTTGAAACACTTTAGCACTTCCGGTTGTTAAGTGTTGGATGACGTATTGACGACGACCTTCGTCATTTGGAATGGCGTTAAAAACTCCATTGTGTGCCAATAAATCATTGAGTTCAGAAATAAGCACTTTCATGGCTGGAATAAACTCAATGAGTCCTTCGGGAACCAAAATGGAACCAAAGTTGTATCCTTCTTTAGCGCGAGAAGCAATAAGGTGTGCAATTTGATTGACTATATCGTTGAGTGTCATTTCCTTGTCTTCCACTTCTTCGGAAATGATGCATAAGTTAGGATGCGTTTGCAGTGCGCATTCCAAGGCGATATGCGAAGCAGACCGCCCCATTAAACGAATGAAATGGTAATATTTTTTTGATGAATTTGCATCGCGTTGTATGTTGCCAATTAACTCTGAGTATACTTTACAAGCTGTGTCAAATCCAAAGGATGTTTCAATCATTTCATTTTTCAAGTCGCCGTCAATTGTTTTCGGACAACCGATGACTTGAATGCCTGTTTTGTTTTGAGCATAATATTCAGCTAAAATGCAAGCATTTGTGTTCGAATCGTCTCCTCCAATGACAACAATGGCATTGATGCCTAATTTATGGCAGATGACGGCTCCTTTATCAAATTGTTCGGGATCATCCAGTTTGGTGCGTCCTGATCCAATGATGTCGAACCCGCCTGTATTTCGGTATTCATCAATGATGTCATGAGTTAGTTCAATGTATTTATGCTCTACTAATCCACTCGGGCCTCCCAGAAATCCATAGAGTTGATTGTCGGGATGAAGTGCTTTTAATCCGTCAAAAAGTCCGGCAATTACATTGTGTCCACCAGGTGCCTGCCCACCTGAAAGGATAACTCCCACTTTCACGATGGGCGTAACTATTTGTTTGTCGGCTTTTTCTAATGTGATAACAGGTTGTCCAAACGTGTTTGGAAAAAGTTTTTGAATTGTTTCCTGATCGCCCACCGAAGTGGTAGGTTTTCCTTCCTTTAAGAAAACAGGGCCTTTCAGTGCTTGTGGAAGTTTCGGTTCATACAAGGCACGTTCTAATTGCAAAGGGCTTTTTTCGTTGGCATTCATGCGAAAATATGGTTAGTTATTATTTGTTAGGTCATTCTAAAGGAGCGATATATTTTCAAGATGAAAAACGCTGTTAGTTTCTGGTTTCGGCTTTAGAATAGTTGGTTCTGTGATTGGGTTTATAAGATTGAGAATCATACAGTGGTGATTCTTCTTGATGTCTCCTGTGTAATTTTGAATAGCACGGCGCAAAATTAACGCTTTTTCTTGACAAAATAGATCAAATGGGATATATGGCTTGCAAAAAGAAATCTAAAAAGAGAAACTCCTTTTATTTTATATTCTTCAAGACATGTCCCATACGCTCCTTTTTTGTTTGAAGGTAAAACTGATTATAGGGATTAGCCTGTATTTCGATAGGTACAATTTCTACTATCTTTAATCCATAGGATTCTAATCCAATGCGTTTCACCGGATTGTTTGTCATCAACCGCATGTTGGTAACGCCGATTTCTCGTAAAATTTGGGCACCAACGCCATAGTCACGTTCATCGGCTTCAAATCCAAGGTGAAGGTTTGCTTCCACGGTGTCGTACCCTTTTTCTTGTAAATGATAAGCTTTTATTTTGTTCATTAGTCCAATACCTCTTCCTTCCTGATTCATATATACCAATGCACCTTTTCCTTCTTTATCAATCATTTGCATGGCTTTATGAAGCTGATCTCCGCAATCGCATCGCATCGAACCAAAAATGTCGCCGGTGATGCATGAGGAGTGAACACGAACTAAAACAGCTTCATCGTGTTCCCATGTTCCTTTGATTAATACAACATGTTCTAATCCATTCGATTTCTGAAGAAATGGAATAAGTCTGAATTTTCCGTAAGCGGTAGGCATTTCCACTTCTACTCCCTTTTCAACTAATGATTCACGTTGCAGTCGATACGCAATAAGGTCTTTCACTGAAATGATTTTCATGTTGAATTTTTCAGCGATAGCAATCAGGTCGGGTAACCGTGCCATGCTTCCGTCTTCGTTCATAATTTCCACTAAAACGCCTGCCGGATAAAGGCCTGCTAATTGTGCCAAATCGACAGCAGCTTCAGTGTGCCCTGCACGGCGTAAGACGCCTCGTGATCGAGCGCGAAGGGGGAAAATATGACCGGGACGTCCTAAGTCGGAAGGCTGGGTTTTCGGATCGCAAAGGGATAGTATCGTGGCAGCTCTATCAAATGCCGAAATCCCCGTGGTGCAGTTATTCCCAAGTAAATCAACTGAAACTGTAAAGGGGGTTTCGTGCATGGAGGTGTTGTTGCTGGTCTGCATTTCAAGATCGAGTGTTTCGCAGCGTTCCTCGGAGATGGGGGCACATACTAATCCTCTCCCATGAGTGACCATGAAATTGACCTTTTCCGGAGTAATCAGTTGGGCTGCGGTAATAAAATCACCTTCATTTTCACGGTCTTCGTCGTCAACAACAATCACAAAGTTACCTTGTTTAATCTCTGCGATTGCTTCGTCGATGGTGTTAAGTTTGAATGAATCCATATCTTATTTTATTGTTTAAGTATATTTCTGAATGAGGTTGTTTTAATAATTCTATGATGGAGTCGTGATGGCATTGGTTAGGATGATCGAAGTTTCTCTACCAAATTCTTGAGCCAATGATAAACAACTAATCTTGATTTTTTGAACAGATGGGTATATGATTCTGTGTTCATGAGCGTGGAATCAGTCACAGCTTTGTATGTCAAAAAAAGTCCGATTGGCAGCAGTACGGCCGAACTGAGCCACATGCCTTCCCACACCGGCCAAAGCCCTTCACGAGCCATCTTGGTTCCCGTGTTATCCACAATGTAATAAACGATAAACATAAAAATGGAAAGTACGACCGGCGTGCCGAATCCACCTTTTCGAATAATAGCTCCTAAAGGCGCTCCAATGAAGAAAAAGACGAGGCAAGCAAATGATAAGGCAAACTTACGGTGCCAATCGATGGCATGTCGACGAATGGTATCTTCGGTTTCTTTAATTTGAATGTTGTTAAAGCCCATTTCTCCTTTTGTTTGCGTCACAGAGGAAAGAGCCGCCGACACAGCCATCTTTTTCTGTGCTTCGGATAAATGGATAAACAAGCTGTCGGTGGCATAATGGCTATCTTGATAAACACGACTGTTGTTTTTTGGTTGCGGCAGATGGATTAAATCGCCGTAAAAGCGTTGAGGCAGGTACATTCCGGCCATTCCTTTGCGTAACACAACGAGTTGCTTGTTCAAAGAATCAATTGTGGCTGCCAGTTCTTGCACGTTTTTACTGACGTTTTCGTTTTTCAATAACGACGTGCTAAATTGAGTGAAGTTGGAATTAAAGTCAATAATCAGCTGTTTAAACGCAAATGTTTCCCGTCGATAGGGTATTTTGGACGCATTGGCATAAGTGGTTTGCTGTTGAAGATTCGAAAATGATTCTCCGTGGTAGAGGGTGAAGATTAAGAACTTTTTATCGGGACTCACATCCAACCGTGCCGAGTCGGCTGACATGACAGATGCGTTGCTGAATCCTGATGTAAAGTCGTAAACAAGAACATGTTTCAGAAGCTGCGTTTTGTCATTTTTCTGACTTACGTAAATGGAGTATCCGCTGATACCTTTGTAGAATTCTCCGGCAGGGATTTCCAATTCAGGCGATTTCTGTCGCATCGAGATGAGCAGTGTCCACATCTTGGTTTGGCTCTCCGGTAAAACATCATTGGAAAAGAAAAAAGCGCCAATCACGGCAAAAGCAATGACAATCATCAATGCGCGCATGATACGAAACAACGATATGCCCGCTGATTTCATGGCCAAAAGCTCTAATTGTTCACCCATGTTGCCAAATGACATCAATGAGGCAAGCATGATGGACATCGGCAACGCTAATGGCACCAACGAAACGGCTGCATAGAAAAAGAACTCAGCCAAAACTTTCAACCCCAACCCTTTGCCTACCATGTCGTCAACATATTTCCACAGAAACTGCATTAAGAAGACAAACAATGAGACAAAAAAAGTGGCTAAGAACAGTTTTATGAACTGTGTAAGAGTATAATAATCAATTCGTTTTAATAAACGCATACGTTAAACTTAGGGCATGACAAAGGTACTTAAAATTTTGATACATGTAGCTTTCTGTATGGTGGTCTATTAAGAAACTAATGGCAATAGAGAGCTTGTTTAGTCCTGCAATAGGTTTACAGAAAAAGTAAACAAAAAACAGGATTATGAAGAGAAGAGTAAACAGGATTACGGACGACTTACAGTTACAAATTGTTCAAGAGTATTTTAGGCACGTCCATAACCCAAGAAGAGTTAAAAAAGAAGTTCATTCAATAACAAGATTATTAACAACAAAATCTATAAACAATTTTCAGGACGAGACAAATGATCAAAATCCTCTACATTAACATTAAAAACCTATAGGATTTCCGTATTTTCTATAGGTCTTCTATAGGAATTGTATTGGGTTGCTATAGACCAACCATACTCCAGCCATACTCTACCAATAGACTGGCTGTAGGATACGCTTTCTGTTTTCTTTTTGAAAAATCAATCCTTCTATTTTTCGCCTTAAGTTATAACCTGATTGTTATAGAATTTGGGGCATCGCAGGCATCGAAAATTCTACTTTACGTCAACTAAGCGATAAAACATACTCAATTTGGTGGTCGTTGCATTGTGAATACAAAAAAGTTATGTAATTTTGTTGCCTCAATAATCGGGCTGAAAAAGTCAATTCAATACACTGAACGTTTTGTCCCCTTGATCCTCTCTTTGACCTGACAGATGGTGGGTAAAGAGTATAAACTTCCAATATACATTAAGTCAAATCATAAACTGAAAGAAGTCATCTTTAAACATTTATCAATTATGAACATTCCCGAAAATCTTTATTACACTCCCGAACATGAGTGGATTCGCGTTGAAGGAGAAAGCGCCTATGTAGGCATCACCGACTTTGCACAAAGCGAATTGGGCGAAATAG
>DAHXOX010000082.1 GCA_027364655.1 Paludibacter sp.
TTGCCAATCAGCTCGTCAATATGAATGGTTTTATATGATAAATAAATCTCTGCCAAATAGTCCATGTTGTGGCGCAATTCGGGTTGCAAAACGTAGTGGGCAATCATAGTATCAAACAGTTTCCCTTTCACCTCAACGCCATAATTAGAAAGTATCAACAAGTCAAACTTGATATTTTGACCAATCTTTTCAATCTTTTCATTTGAAAAAAATGGAATAAACTCATCCACAATGGCTTGTGCCTCGCGTTGATTTTCGGGAACAGGAACAAAATAGGCTTCGTGCGCTTTCCAACAAAACGAAAAGCCAACCAAATGAGCGGAAATGGCATCCAACGAGTTCGTTTCCGTATCGAAACAAACACTCTCTTGCTGCATAAGTTGCTGCAAAAGTATTTTACGTTTCTCGGGTGTTTCTGCCGATTCATATCGATGCGAAACCGTATCAACTGATTGAAACATATCTGGTTGTTCAACGGTTACGGAACTGGAAGGTTCTGTATTAAAACCGCTAAATAGATCGGGTTGCTGAGCTGCAAACAATGGCAGATCCTTTTGATTGGAAGCAAAAGACGAATTGCTATCGTTGAGTTTCGCTAATAATGTTCTGAATTCCAACTCCGAAAATAGCGAAGTCAATTGCTCTTTATCCGGTTGCTCTCGAATGAGTTTTTCTTCTTCCAACAAAATAGGAACATCGATTTTGATGGTTGCCAAAAATCGGGAAAAAACAATTTGTTCTTTATTTTGCTCTATCTTTTGCTTAGTACTTCCCTTAAGTTTGTCGGTTTGTTGCAAAAGTTGCTCAATGCTGCCAAATTCTTTCAAAAGCAAACTGGCGGTTTTAGGCCCAACGCCAGGACAACCGGGAATATTATCAACCTGATCGCCGGTAAGTGCTAACCAGTCAATTACTTGTTCTGTATTTTGAATGTCAAATTTTTGTTTAACCTCTTCAATACCTAAAATCTCATAATCGTTGCCGGCAAACTTTGGCTTGTAGATAAATCGATGTTCATTCACTATCTGGCCATAATCTTTGTCAGGAGTCATCATATAAACGTCATAGTCAGCCTGAGAGGCAAGAGTAGCCAATGTTCCGATAACATCATCGGCTTCAAAACCGGCAACCTGTAGCACAGGAATGTGATAGGCCTCCACAATTTGTTTGATGATAGGCACTGATTTACGAATATCTTCAGGCGTTTCTTCCCGATTGGCTTTGTATTGAGCATAGGCTTCGTGACGAAACGTAGGCCCGGATGGATCGAAAACAACGGCAATGTGCGATGGTTGTTCGCGGCGCAACACATCCTCCAGCGTGTTGACAAAACCCAGAATTGCCGAAGTATTTACTCCTTTTGAGTTGTAACGCGGATTTTTGATAAATGCATAATATGCTCTATAAATCAGTGCATAAGCATCTAACAAAAAAAGCCTTTTCCGAGAAGACTGATCAGTATCCATGTGTTGGTGTTTTAGCGATTAGGGCTTGTAGCCCGAATTTTCAAGCATCTGTTGATAGTTGTTATCTTCCATCAACTGTGGTAGCGTTATGGATCGATGGTTGTCCATGTATTGAGAGACGATTTGCCACCCAAGCCACGTACCAATGCGCCCTGGCGATTCTTGAGAAACATACGATGTAAATGGAGCATCATTCAAATAAGCAGTAGAAATCATAGGATCAGTGCTGTAAAGTTGTTTGTGATCCAATATATTCAGCCAAATAGCCTTTTCGTTCTTTTTGCACCACTCCATCTGCTGTGGCGTATATCCCATCAGCACATTAGGCAGCTCATTGGGCATCAACGCAGCCAAAATATACATCATTTTCCCACGATAGAGCATGTTGTCTAAAAATCGATCAGACGGCGGCATGGGAAATTCCGTCAAAAGATAAGCAATGACGAAGTCAGACGCAACCTTTTCGCGACGCATATTGCTCCGTAAATAAGCGTAAACTATTTTTTTATACCAATAATAATTTGGTCCTAAATAGTTGTCAGCGCTTAATGAAACTACATTATCATCCGTCACCACCGACTGGTTGAACATTGAAACATGAAAATAGAATTGTGGAATCGGATGATTCGGGAAAAAATAATGAATCCGTTTGAAAGCATCTGTTAGCTTTGATTCAACGTCCGAGTCATTGGCATATTGACGAATCGTTTCACGAAAGATGCTACGCACGGCGGTATCTTCCAAAAATGCACGCACTTGATCATTAACAGCCGAGCTGCCTACTGTGTCAAATTGCATCACATTATGCAAATAAAGATTCAAATAATTTCCATATTTCGCATAAAGATGAGCTAACCCGTCAGCTACATGCAACGTGTCAATTGCAAAAAAATCTTGCTCAAAAGGGTGAATGGTGACATGTAACGGAATGGCATTCACATCCACGTCAAACCTTTTTTTTGACGAGCAACTTCCAAAAAGCAAGGAAGCACAAAGCAGGCATAGCGGCAAAAAATGAATTGGCAAATAAGATTTCAAGTTCATAACAAGATAGATGAATAAACAGATAAAGAGAGATTGCTTATTGCAAAGCAATTTCAGACATTATTGGGTAATGATCAGAATGATGCACTTTATCCACATGACTCCACACGGGATGAAAACTCGGAGAACAAAAGATGTAATCGATGCGAAATGGGAAATACTTACTACTGTAGGTATTGCCATATCCCGAACCAACAGCGGCAAACGAATCGATTAGCTTACCTTTGATGGTAGTATACGTGTAGGAAACAGGGACATCATTAAAATCGCCACAAACAATAACAGGATAAGGAGAATCTTTAATCACAGTGGCAACCGTATCAGACTGCTTGGCACGCAACCCATAAGCCTCATTCATTTTAGTGGAAAATGTAAGTGCCACGTTGTGAAATTGTTCTGCCGAAAAGTCACTCACCAAATCAGCATAATGTTTCCGATCTTTAAGTGAGAACTTGTTCGACTCCATGTGATGATCAAACACCCGAATCATTTTTCCATTAACGCGAATGTCAGCAAAAATGGTAGAATAATAGCCTTTCGAGAAGCGACAAACGCCGTGATTTACAATAGGATATTTTGAGAAAATGGCCAATCCTTCGGCTGACGATTCAGCGTGAACCGAATAGTGGATGTAGTGGTACGGGAAATTGCTAAGCAAGTGAACTATGTTATTTTCAGTAACTTTATTATTTGAGTGTTTGTAAACATAGAACTCCTGAAAACAAACTACATCAGGACTTTTTTCGTTGACATAAGAAAGTAAACCACCACCTATCCGGTCTTCTTTCACCGGCGCATATTGCCCAAATGCGTCAATATTATAACTCATCACAGTGAGCGTCGGAGTATTAGGTGACAAGGTATGTTTCAAGATATGAATGGGAAACGTATTCCCGATGTTGTTAATGCAGATAAGTGCCGTCACCAACGAGATGAGCGTCCATTTCCATCTTCCGGTAATGAGCCAAAACACTAGAAATCCAATGTTGGCCAACAAAAAGAAAGGAAACGCCAACCCACAATAGGCAAAAACAGGCAAATGTAAAGGCTCTACAATGGTGGCAGCTTTTCCCATTAACATGCCAATGGCAAAAAGCACATTAAGCGTGAGCAATATTATTTTGACAATCATTTTCATACGAGAATGTTTTAAGTAATATGATCATTTTAATGTCGTGTTTTGAATTTTGGACTTTGCCTATTTCAACTCTGAAGGGTTACAACACTATTTATTTTCTACTACTTAAGTCGATATTTAAGCATGACTGCTACGGTCAAAAAGCTTTTTCTTTTCATCTGCCGATAAACTCGTGTAGCCGGAACGCTTGATCTTTTCTAAAATCTGATCAATGTCTTTCTCTTTGTCGTGCTGTTGTTTGTTGTAGAAAGCATCCGGCTTTGCCCGATTGTATGTGACCTTAAACTTCTTGGGTCGTGGCTTAAACAAAGTGGTAATCGAATCAATAAACTTGTTGATTCCTTTTGTCAAATCCTTGCCTGCATGAAAGCGTTTTGCAAAAAAGAAACCCGCTAGCGCACCTCCAAGATGCGCAAATTCGCCTCCTGCATTATTCGACGAAATTCCCAAGATACTGACTGTTACTGTGAATATGGCAATGTATTTCAGTTTTATTTTCCCAAAAAGCCAAAGAGAAACTTCAAAGTTAGGAACATGCGTGGCAACGGCAACGATGACAGCCATTATGGATGCTGAGGCGCCTAACAAGAAACTATTTTCCTTGACAACCGAAAAGTAAGGGAATAAATTGTAAGCGCCAATGTAAAAAAGCGCACCTGCAAATCCTCCCAATAAATAGATGCCCAACAAATGTTTCTGCGAAAAATAGAGCAAAAATAGTTGCCCAAATCCCAACAAACAAATCAAATTGAATAATATGTGCCATACTTCAACATGCAAAATCATATAAGTGAGCAATGTCCAAGGTCTAACCAACAACAACGATAGATTCGATGGTAATTCCAGATAAGTCAACCATTCCGTTCCGTCGCTATTGAACAGTCGTAATCCAATGATAACGATCTGAACCAATACAAAAACGGCAATATTGAGATAAAGCAGTTTCTTCAACATCGTTCCGTGTTGAAAAGTGTGACGTAAATCGTCAAAATGGGGCATAGTCTTTCAATATTTAGAAGAATTTCGGATGTTTTTTCCAATACAGAATCAAGATTAATCCAAATAAAGCACCGCCTAAGTGAGCAAAGTGTGCTACATTGTCTCCAGAAAAGTTTGCAACGCCTAAAAATAGCTCTACTAAAGCATACAAGGGAATCATGTAGCGTGCTTTGACCGGTATGGGAATAAAAAACAAAAACAATTTAGCATCAGGAAAAATCATAGCAAAGGCCAAAAGAATACCAAAGATAGCGCCGGAAGCTCCGATTGTAATTGGTTCAAAACCACCTTGAAAAATAATGTGTGTAGCAGCGCTACCAATTAAAGGCATCAGTTGATACGACCAGAATAGCTCCTGTACAATACCTGCACCAACGCCGGTGAATAAATAGAAAAACAGGAATCGTTTCCCGCCCCAAACTTGCTCTAATACAGGCCCAAACATAAACAAGCCAAACATGTTGAAGAAAATGTGGTCGAAGGATGCGTGCATGAACATGTAGCTTATCAACTGAAGCGGATTAAACGATGCCGATTGCCAATAATGGAGACCTAACAAAAGATCCAAATCGATAGAAGAAACCTTGGGTAAAACCACGCTTGTTAGCCAAACAAGCACATTGATGATCAATAAATTGAGGACGACTGGCGGAAGAAAGGAAAAACGAGAATGTTGATTGTTGACCATAGGGAGTAATTTTCAAGCAAAAATAGGGAAAATAGTGCTGTTTTTATGCCGAGAAACATATTTTATGAATGAAAATCGGCTTTTTTACAAAAAAAATCGTCCACTTCTTGTTTTATTAAGAGAATCGTGTATCTTTGCAATCGGGGATGAGTTATCCTGTTAATTTCTAACCATTAAAAATTTTACATTTATGAACAAGGGAGAATTGGTGAGCGCAATCGCAGCCGAAGCTGGTTTAACAAAAATCGATGCAAAAAAAGCATTGGATGCAGCCATTAATGCAATTACTGAAGCCTTAAAACAAGGAGACAAAGTAAGCTTAGTTGGATTTGGAACTTTTTCAGTAGTACAAAAAGATGCCCGTAATGGAATTAATCCTGCAACAAAAAAACCGATTACGATTGAAGCTAAAAAAGTGGCTAAATTTAAATCTGGCGCTGAATTAGCTGAGGCTGTGAAATGATTTTTATGCTACGTGTAATTTATTAGAAAGGCTGTCGAAATTTTCTTTTGGCAGTCTTTTAACTGTTAGACAGTTTGAAAAAAACTTTCTAAACTTGGCATGGCCGAAATCATGCAAAAAATAATCACGTGATCATCAGCCTGAATGGTCGTATTGCCATTCACAATAATGCCTTCTCCGTTGCGTACTAATCCACCTATGTTCACATTATCGGGCAAATTAAGATTCTTGACGTTGGTTTGGGTAAACTTCGACCCTTCTTTTGCCACAAATTCTACCGCAATGGCTTCCACATTGGTCAAACATTTCACATTCGACACGTTTGCATTAATCGTGAATTGGTATATGGTACTGGCTGTTAATAGTTTTTTATTCAAAACAGCCCCAACATCCAAACTTTCTGCCATAGGAATATATTCCATATTTTCCACTTCAGCGATGGTTTTCATAATTCCAAATCGTTTGGCAACTGAACAAGCTAGAATATTGGTTTCAGAATTATCCGTGAGTGCTACAAATGCATTCATCTCCTCAATATCTTCTTCTTTTAGTAATTCCACATCGCGTCCGTCTCCGTTTATAACCAATACATTGTTCAATTTTTCTCCCAAGCGATGCGCTTTTTCTTTATCAATTTCAAACAATTTCACGCGCATGTAATCGGGAATGCATTCGGCAATGCGTTCTGAAATGCGACTACCACCCATAATCATGATATTGTTCACTTCATACAGCTCCTTTCCCGATTCTTTGCGTACAAAGTCTAAATTCTCAGGAGTAGTGATAAAATAAACCAAATCAGAGGTCAAAATCTCATCGCTACCTTTTGGAATGATGGTTTCATTATTGCGTTTGATAGCAACAATCCGGTAGCGAGAGTGATCGAAATATCCCGAATTTAAAGATTTATGTATAATGGCGGCATGATCGCGTATTTTGATTCCTCCAAGAATCATAATGTCATTCTCAAAACTCATATACTCTCTTAACCATGTTGATTTCAGTGCATTAATGACTTCAATGGCTGCGAGCATCTCCGGATAAATTAGCGACGAAATGCCCATTTCGGCAAACATTGCTTTGTAATCTTGGTTCAAATATTCGCTGTTATCGATACGTGCAATGGTTTTCTTTGCTCCTAACTTTGCCGCTAACAGACATGCAGTCATGTTTTCCGATTCATATGGCGTCACAGCAATAAACAAATCGGCCTTGTCAACTCCGGCTTCTTTTAAGCTATGAAGAGAAGTAGTAGGTCCTACTACCGTTTCAATATGAAGTGCAGCATTCATTTGCAATAGTTTCCTGCTGTTTTCATCCAAAAGAGTAATTTGCTGACCTTCTCTGGAAAGCATTTTGGCTAAGTGGGTTCCTGTTTCGCCGGCACCGGCAATAATAATTTTCATCGAATTAAAATGCTATTTATGTTCAATCAAAAGTTTCTTCTTTCTGAAGAGATTCATTTCTGTTATATCAATTCTGCAAAGATACGCCATTTTCTTACAGGTTGCATTCGGACAATAGTCGCTCAAATTACTTCCACAAACAACCTCTGAACATAAGACGACAAAATCCCATCAATAAGGAATAACTTATTAATAGGATTTTCAGAGCCTCTCAAGGGAATTGAACCCTCGACCTGCTCATTACGAGTGAGCTGCTCTACCGCTGAGCTAAAGAGGCAAATTTAGCGGTACAAAAGTAACTTAAAATTGATTAGCCGCCAAATTTTCGACTACTTTCTTTTGCAAAATCGAAGATTAGGTCTTTCGGCGTGTTGATAATCTGTTCATAAAAAGCATTTGGCAGTTTCGAACTGATGGCTTAACTTTGTCTTTTAGAAAATCGAATGGGACATGGCGATTTTTGATGCAAAGATGTTCAAAGTCACATTTATAAATATTTTTTCATTATGAAATTTGTTGCTTCAAGTACTGCTTTATTAAGCCATTTACAAGCTGTTAGTCGCGTTATCAACTCTAAGAATACCATGGCGATTCTTGATAGCTTTTTGTTTCAAATTGAGGGAACTGTTTTGAAAATTACCGCTTCCGATTTAGAAACAACCATGATTACTTCCATGGATATTGCGGATGTGGAAGGTGAAGGGAATGTCGCTGTAACTGCCAAATTGTTGTTAGACACGTTACGTGAATTTTCGGAACAGCCGTTGACATTCGAAATTGATGATGAAAACTTAGCTATGGTGATTTATTCAGACAATGGGCAATATAATTTCATTGGCCAAAATGGCGATGATTATCCGCGTTTGCCTATGATGCCTGAATCAACCAATCAAATGACATTGAACATTGCAACGCTCAATGACAGCATTCAATCCACTTTTTTTGCAACGGGTGATGATGAACTTCGTCCTGTGATGAATGGCATCTTTTTCGATATAACACCTGAGAAAATGACTGTGGTTGCAACCGATGCGCATAAATTGGTTCGTTTTCAGAATGAAGAAGCGCGTGGAGATAGTGCTTATTCCTTTATTTTGGCCAAAAAAGCAGCTAACATGCTGCGTAATGTTTTGCCAAAAGAAAGCGGCGAAGTATTGATTCGTTTTGATGACAAAAATATTTGTTTTACGTTGCCAACTTATACCCTGTATGCGCGCCAGATTGAAGGCCGTTATCCCAATTATACGGCGGTCATTCCTATGAATAATCCTTATAAGGTGATTGTCGATCGTATTTTGTTGCTCAATGCGGTGAAACGTGTTTCTGTCTTTTCGAACCAAGGCACGAGTTTGATCAAACTGCACATTGAAAATGATCAAATTGTGATTTCAGCACAAGATATTGACTTTTCAATTTCTGCTGAGGAAACCATTCGTTGCCAATTCGAAGGTGAACCGTTGTCGATAGGGTTCAAATCGTCATTTTTAATTGATATCATTAATAACTTAGCTTCGGAGTCGATTATTTTAGAACTTTCCGATCCATCACGTGCCGGTATTTTCTTGCCATTTGAACAAGTGGAAGGCGAAAATATCTTAATGCTGTTGATGCCTATGTTATTGAATAATTAGTAATTGTCTATTCATTTTTAATCAAGGGGTCATTTGTATCAATGGCCTTTTTCCCAATCCCAAGTACAAGTATGAAAAAGCAGATTTTTTTAGCAGGTTTTTTTTTGACAATCTTTTCTTATGGTTTTTCACTTTCTGCTCAAACAGGCGAAGTGAGAATGATCAATGCCGCACAGTTCAAACAGTTAGTTTGGAATTACGATAAAAGTTCTTCGGTGCATTTAGAATCGAAGTTACCTGTCATTATCGATTTTTATGCTACATGGTGTCCTCCTTGTAAACGGTTATCTCCATTAGTTGATCAATTACAACGTGAACTCAGAGGGAAAGTAGTGATTTATCGTGTCGATGTGGATAAGGACGCAGCTTTGTCTCAACGTATGGGAATTCAAGCGATGCCTACGCTTATCTTCTTCAACAAAAATAACACCAAATACTCATCAATTGGATTTCTGAACTATCCTGAGCTAAAACAGATGGCTATTACGAAACTGTCGCTCAGAAAATAAAAATTCTCTATTCGGGTTCATGGTAATTCGTCCGCAGCAACTTGCTATCGAAGCGTATGATTATCCGTTGCCGGATGAGCGGATTGCGAAGTTCCCGTTGCCGCAACGGGATGCTTCGCAGTTACTTTTGTACCGGAAAGGAGAAATCGACCGAACAATTTTTCGTTCATTACCTGATTATTTGCCGGCTAACTCCCTGTTAGTACGCAATAATACAAGAGTAGTGCAAGCGCGTCTTATTTTTTTCAAAGAGACGGGAGCGCGTATCGAGTTGTTTTGTTTGGAGCCTTTTTCTCCATCGGATTATGCTCTGATGTTTCAGCAAACGGGTTCATGCGAATGGATTGGGTTGATAGGTAACGCCAAGAAATGGAAAAAGGGCGTTTTGACTCGATCCTTTGAGATCGATGGACGCCGTTTTACGCTGAAGGCATCTCGTGTTTCCTCACAGGGAATGTCGCACGTTTTACGATTTGAATGGGATGCACTCATCACGTTTGCTTCTCTTTTAGAAATAGTCGGCGAATTGCCCATTCCTCCTTATCTCAATCGCGATGCGCAACCATCTGACAAAGAAACTTATCAGACAGTTTATGCTAAAATAGAAGGTTCGGTTGCTGCTCCGACGGCCGGGCTGCATTTTACGGATTCCGTACTGGCTGATTTGCATGTAAACGGCATGGAATGGGTGGATGTCACGTTGCATGTGGGTGCGGGAACGTTTCAACCTGTCAAATCGGAGGCTATGCTCGACCATGAAATGCACACGGAAAGTATAGCAGTCAGTCGTGCCGTGATTCAGCGTTTGTTGACTCATGACGCTCCGATTATTGCTGTAGGAACCACATCGGTACGCACGCTCGAAAGTCTCTATTTTCTGGGAAAGCAATTGTTTTTAGGTGCAGAGGCATGTGATTTCCATATTCATCAATGGATGCCTTACGAAGATACTCAGTTCAATCCTTCTCCTCAGGAGGCCTTGAAAGCATTACTCGATTATTTGGATCGAAACGGGTTAAATGAGCTTCATGCTGCTACACAAATTTTGATTGCGCCGGGTTATACGTTTCGTTTGGTGGATGGGATAATTACCAATTTTCATCAACCACGTAGCACGTTGTTATTGCTGATTGCAGCTTTTGTGGGAACCGATTGGCGGCGAATTTACGACTACGCATTGCAAAACAATTTTCGATTTTTGAGCTATGGCGATAGTTCGCTGCTTTTGCCAAATGGGTAGCATTGTATTGAACAATAGTATATAGCAGAAAAAGAAAGTAAGAATGGCGTGCTATTTTACGGTGTTATTTTGAATATTCACTTATGAACGAAAAAAGATCAATATATAGCTTGAATGGCGAAAGTAAGTTGTCGGGGTCATTGGCGGCTGCTCAACCACTGACGGGTGTTTTGTCTTTGAATGACATGATGGAACATTTTGGCGTTGCTTTGTCCGATTTGCAGACAGTTATCAAAGCTGCCATGTTAACAGGCGGAGAATTCGCAGACTTGTTTTTTGAGCACACTTTCGACTCATTGCTGAATCTACGTGATGGTGAAGTGAATACGGTTTCTGCCAACATAGATTTCGGAGTGGGAATCAGGGTTGTCAAAGGCGATCAGACAGGGTATGCTTACTCTGAAAACGTAACGTTGGAAGAGATGCTAAAAGCAGCTCGAACGGCTTCGCGTATTGTGCGAGAATCGACACATAATGAAGCGGTAGGATTGTCTCCGACAACGCGGGGATCTTCTTATTATCCGTTGCTTGGTTCTTGGGAGAATGCAGGTGTGGAATTGAAACGGCCTTTTTTGCAAAAACTGAATGATCGTATTTTTAGTTTGAGCGACCGTGTTTCACGGGTTTTAGTCTCTCAAACGGATACTTCATCCTATATTTTGTATGCTAATTCGGATGGATTACTAACTTTCGATTATCGTCCGATGGCCACGTTAACGGTTACGTGTATTATGCAGTATGACGGAAAAACCGAGAATGGTCGTGCAGCGCGCTCTTATCGCATGGGAACGGAATTTCTCACGGACGAGTTGGTTGAAACGTTAGCTCAGGAAGTGGTGAATCAGACATTATTTCTTTTCGAGGCTGTATCGCCCAAAGGTGGTGAAATGGCTGTCGTAATGGGAGCGGGTGGTTCCGGCATTTTATTGCACGAAGCCATCGGGCATGCGTTTGAGGCTGATTTCAATCGGAAGAATATTTCCATTTTTTCGGATAAACTGGGAAAGAAAGTATGTGATACAACGATTTCAGTTGTTGATGACGGAACGATTTCTTTCAATCGAGGCTCCGTAAACATGGACGACGAAGGTGCGGAAGGACAAAAGACCTATCTTGTGAAGGATGGTGTTCTGACAAGTTATATTCATGATCGGATAAGCGCTCGTCATTATGGTGTGTCGCCTACCGGTAACGGTCGCCGACAATCGTTTCGATTTGCGCCAATTCCACGAATGCGCGCCACCTACATGGAAAATGGACAAGCTGCCGAACAAGATTTGATTGCAACGGTAAAGAATGGCGTCTTTGTTGATACTTTTACCAACGGTCAGGTGCAAATTGGCGCGGGAGATTTCACTTTCTTTGTAAAATCGGGATATTTAATCGAAAACGGCAAATTGACACAACCGATTAAAGATGTCAACATCATTGGAAATGGGCCTAAGGCATTGGCCGATATTGTGATGGTGGCAAACAATTATGCCATGGATAACGGCACGTGGACTTGTGGAAAAGACGGGCAAAGCTGTCCGGTTACTTGCGGGATGCCTTCTGTCTTAGTATCGAAGCTGACTGTCGGTGGTGCAAGTGAGTAATTCATTACTGATCATTTTGGAGACAGGTTCAAATCAATAAAACTATTTCGGATAACATGATAACGAATGATCAAAAAGAGTTGGCGCATTGGTTGAAGAACTATTTATTGCGTCAAGGCACACAAGCCTGTCGTATCGGAATTTATTCGGGCTCTGATAGCTCTTACGAGGTGCGTGATGGACGCATTGAACAATTGCAACAAGCCGAAGAAAATCAATTAATTGGTTATTTATTTGTGGATGGCCGATATGGCTCATTTTCAACTAATCGACTCGAAAAAAGCGAGTTAGAACATTTTTTTTCTCATGCAATTGCATCAACCCGTTTATTAGCTATTGACGAAGCGCGGCATTTGCCTAACTCCAAACGCTATTATAAAGGCAATGATACTTTTTTATCATTGCACGATCCAACCATTGCAGCACTCGACCCTGATGCAAAACTGCAAGCTGCGTTTCGTGCAGCGGCTGAAGTGGATCGAAGCGATGAGCGCATTATTTCTGTGGCATCGGCTTATGGGGATAATGAGAGTTACTCTTATTTGATTGATAGTAATGGGCTTGAAGTAGAGAGCGCTGCTTCTTCTTGCGGACTTTCGGTGAGTGTTTCCGTGCGAGGTGTCGAAGATGCTCGCCCCGAGTCTTATTGGTATGATCAGTCCCTGTCGTGGAATTCTCTGCAGAAAGAAGGAATTGGAGAAATGGCTTTGCAACGGGCTTTGATGAAAATCGGGCAACGTAAAATCCAATCGGCGACTTATCCTATGCTTGTGGATAGAAATGAGGTGCGTACGTTGTTATCTCCCATGATGGGTGCGTTGAGTGGCGCCGCATTGCAGCAAAACAATTCGTTTTTGATCGATAAACAAGGACAGAAAGTGTGTTCAGATAAAATGACGTTAAACGATTGTCCATTGTTGTCTCGTACTATTGGAGCGCGTTGTTTCGATCGTGAAGGAATTGCTTTAGAGTCACGTTCTGTATTTGGAAAAGGAATTTTGAATAATTACTACATTGACACCTATATTGCTCATAAATTGGGTGTTGCGCCGACGACCGGATCAGCATCCGTATTACAATTTGCGTTAGGAAATGCCAATCGGGAAACTCTTTTGGCGCATATCGGAAACGGCGTATTGGTAACCGGCTTTAACGGGGGAAATTGTAATAGTTCAACGGGTAACTTTTCGTATGGTATTGAAGGTTTTTGGATAGAAAGAGGTGAAATCCAATTTCCTATTGGAGAAATGAACATTACAGGCAATATGCTTTCACTTTGGAGCCGGTTAATGGAAGTAGGTAACGATCCAATCTATGCTTCAAGCTGGCAAACGCCGAGCTTATTGTTTGATGCAGTTGATTTTAGCGGATTTTAATCCTCTTTTTTACACGTTTTTGTTTTCTTAAACAATACCAGATTGATGCTCTTTTTTCATAGGTTATGATTCACTTTTCATGAAAAAGATGTAATTTTGTCAGGTGTTTCTGTCATATATTTGTCAGTGTACATGAACCAAGTGAGCGCTTTTCTTCCAACGTTTTTTTGTCCAAAGATATGAGTATGCAATTTTCAGATCTACAGGCTGTGAAGCAGCGGTTTGGCATTATTGGCAATTCGCCGTTGCTTAATCGTGCCATTGATATTGCGGTACAGGTGTCAGCGACCGATTTATCCGTATTGATTATCGGCGAGAGTGGCGTCGGGAAAGAAAATTTTCCTCAGATAATTCATCAATTCAGTCATAGAAAGCATGGCCCTTACATAGCAGTCAATTGTGGCGCTATTCCCGAAGGCACCATCGACTCTGAGCTTTTCGGGCATGAAAAAGGTTCGTTCACCGGTGCGCTGAGTGATCGAAAAGGCTATTTTGAAGTGGCTGATGGTGGAACTATCTTTTTGGACGAGGTGGGCGAGTTGCCTCATTCAACGCAAGTTCGTTTGTTGCGTGTGCTCGAAGCGGGAGAATTTATGAAAGTTGGATCGTCAAAAGTGTTGAAAACAAATGTTCGAGTTGTTGCTGCTACAAATTTGAACATGCAAGAAGCGACGAGACAAGGAAAGTTTCGTGAGGATTTGTATTACCGACTAAACACTGTGCCGATTTATATTCCGCCTCTTCGTGAACGAAAAGAGGATATCTTTTTATTATTCCGAAAATTCTCCGTTGATTTTGCCGATAAATATCGAATGCCTCCTATTCGCTTGACGGAAGGGGCACAAAAACTTCTCTCCAATTATTATTGGAAAGGAAATATTCGGCAGCTTAAGAATATTACTGAACAAATTTCGGTGATTGAACAGAACCGTGAGATAACAGAAGACGTGCTTCGTATTTATCTGCCTGACAATGAAATGGAAACATTACCTTCTTTGCTGGGACATTCAACTCATGAACAACGCATGTTCGCAAATGAACGAGAAATCCTTTATCAGGTGTTGTTTGATATGCGAAAAGATATGAACGACTTAAAAGCATCAGTGCGTGAGTTAATGGCAGGAAAGCAAATGAAGGCACCTTCGTCGATGGAAACAGATGAACTGCAGTTGATACGCTCACAATATGTTTCTTCGCCTAAAGACAAAGACGCATTTGTCCCCGCTGAGTTTTCTCCATTAGGAATGACTCAACCTGAAGAAAAGCAAGATCATATTGAAGACACGCAAGAGTATGTTGAAGAATCTCTCTCTTTGCAAACCGTAGAGAAAGAGGTAATAATAAAGGCATTAGAAAGAAATCAAGGGAAACGAAAATTGGCTGCCAGTGAATTAGGTATTTCTGAACGGACTTTGTATCGCAAAATAAACGAGTATGGGTTGGAGTAACCGTTTGTGTGGTAACCTCTGTTTTTTTCTGTGTTCTAATTCTAAATAAGCATTATATAATCGTGTTACTTAATATAATTTCGAGTGAAAACGGTGTCAGTTTATTGTGCTTCCAGTAGTAAAGCGCTTCCAAGTTATTACGAGGCTGCTGCTAAGGTCGGTGAATGTTTTGCCAAGGGTAACATTCATGTGATTTTCGGTGGCGGTAAAGGTGGTCTTATGGGGGCTATGGCCAATCGTTTATTAGATGAAGGTGGCCGTGCTACAGGCGTTATTCCTCGATTTATGTGCGATGAAGGGTGGCATCATGTAGGTTTGACAGAGCTGAAGGTAGTAGAAACAATGCATGAGCGTAAGGCTTTGATGGCGTCAATGGCTGATGCTGTGTTGGCTATGCCAGGTGGCATTGGGACATTCGACGAACTTTTTGAAATTATCACTTGGAAGCAATTGGGGTTGTTCAATAAACCTATCGTTATTTTGAATACAAACGACTACTTTCGCTATTTTCTCCAATTGATGCAACACGCAGAAGGAGAACAATTTATTCGTAATGAACATCGGCAAATTTGGCAATTGGTAGATACTCCCGAAGAAGTGTTGCCTGCTATTGAACATGCCGAGACATGGCCTGATGATGCGCGTCGTTTTGCTGCGGTTTAACCCATGAACACAACTATTGCTACCGATACAATCCCTTTTCTTACTTCACAGAAGATTGCTCCGATGGATACCTTATGGGGTAAACATGGACAAAATATTTATTTGCGCACTCAGTCGTTGCGTCCTGTGGTTGTTTGTCCCTCAGGGTTTGAAGGAAAAACAATACATTCCGGCTTGTTCTCGTACAACGTATCGAGTGGCATTTTTTTAATTATTGCTTTCTTGTATGCTTTTTTATTCCCACGCGCTATAAAAGTTTTGAGAGATGGAGTGCGTGTTGTTTTTCGGAAGAGAGAAGGTAGAAACTCATTGTTTGAAGATGAGTTGAGGGCAGTAGAGGTTCGCTACCGGATAATGCTGATTCTTTTAGGTGTGCTGGGGTTAAATGTTTTTTTCTTTCCCTTTGTCGAACAATTAGTTCCCGACGAAAATACGTTTACAGCTCTTGTTGTGTTGGCTTTCATCTTTCTCGGTATTGTTCTATTTTTAGGATTAAAATGGTTGTTGTTTAGACTATTGGAATATGTCTTTTTCATGTCGGACAAGCAAGTAACGCAGTTTCGGGGTGCTTATTTTTCAGTTATTTTTGGGTTAGGTCTTTGTTTGCTGCCTTTAGTAACTGCGCAAAGCTTTGTTTCTGTAGGTCTATCTCATGGTTTTAATGTTATTTCGTTAGTATTGTGTGGAATATCTGTTTTTTTGATTGCATACAAAATAATTCAACTTTTTTGGAATTGGCGTGATTCCTTTTTCTATATTTTATTGTACCTTTGCACACTGGAAATTTTACCTGTTTTAGTAGGATTGCAAGTAATTAAGCAGTTGAGTTTTGTCTTACAAATAAAGTAATTACGTTTTGAAGGTAAAGAAAATTTTGGTTTCACAACCACCGCCAACATCTGATAAATCTCCTTATTTTGACATCATCGAGAAATTTGGGGTTAAGATTGATTTTCGCCCTTTTATCAAGGTTGATGCAGTTCCGGCTAAGGAGTTTAGACAACAAAAAATTGTCATTTTGGATCATACTGCTGTCGTGTTTACCTCAAAAACCGGCATAGATCATTTTTTTCGTATTTGTCAGGAGATGCGAATAACTATACCTGAATCCATGAAGTATTTTTGTGTTTCAGAGTCAGTGGCTCTTTATTTGCAGAAATACATTCAATACAGAAAAAGGAAGGTTTTCTATGGTGCTACGGGAAAACTGATAGATATGTTCGTTGTCATCTCAAAGCATTTGGATGAAACCTTTTTAGTAGTTTTATCGGATGTCCATAACGAAGAAATCTTGCAATTATTGGAAAAGTACAAGGTGAAATATCATGTTGGCATCATGTATCGAACTGTGAGTAACGAATTCTCTCAGGATGAAGAGTTTAACTATGACTTGTTAATATTTTTCAGTCCTCAGGGAATTGCTTCGTTGCTGAAGAATTTTCCGAATTTCGAACAAGGAGAAGTTAATATCGGATGTTTTGGGGCTACTACAGGTAATGCTGTGCGAGAAGCAGGACTACGTCTTGATTTAGAGGCGCCTAGTCCAGAGGCTCCTTCAATGACGGCAGCTTTAGAACTTTTCCTGAAGGAAAATCATAAGAATCATAAAAGATGAACCGCACTTTTTAGGTAGAAATAAAAAGAGAAATAGCAACCTATTTCTCTTTTTTCATTCGTGAATAAAGTTACAACCCTTTGCTTTTCGCTTCATCCCAAATGGCATTCATTTCTTGCAAACTTAAGTTCTTCAAATCAATACCTTGTTGAATGGTTTTTTCTTCGAGGTAATTGAAGCGTCGGATAAACTTCGCGTTGGTTTTCTCTAATGCATTGTCAGGGTTTATATTGTAGAGTCGTGCAGCGTTGATGATGCTGAACAGAAAATCGCCGAATTCTTCTTCACTCTTCAAGGCGTCTTCATTAGCTATTTCGTCTTTCAATTCGTCGAGTTCTTCGGTAACTTTATCCCAAACATCTTCTCGTTCTTCCCAGTCAAACCCCATTCCGCGCGCTTTGTCCTGCAATCTGTAGGCTTTGATTAAAGAAGGCATCGATTTTGGAATACCGCCTAAAACAGTTTTGTTTCCCTCTTTTTCTTTTAACTTCAGTTTTTCCCAATTTTCTTTCACTGCCATTGATGTGCTGGCGTCGGTTTCACCAAAAACATGTGGGTGCCTGTAAATCAGTTTTTCATTCAGGCTGTCGATGATTTGTTCAAGTGTAAAGTCGCCTGTTTCGCTGCCAATTTTAGCATAAAAAACGATATGAAGAAGGAGGTCGCCAATCTCTTTTTTTAGCTCTTGCATATCATTTTTTGAAATTGCATCGGCTAATTCATAGGTTTCTTCAATGGTAAGCGTACGCAAGCTTTCGAGTGTCTGTTCCCTGTCCCACGGACATTTATCACGCAATTCGTCCATGATAAAAAGTAAGCGCTCGAACGATTGCAATGCAGCTTCTATATTGGTATTCATTTGTATATTAATAATGTATAGTTGTAGATAGATGTTCAATTACAATTTTCAGTCCTATGCCAATGAGCAAAAGTCCGCCAATGATTTCAGCATAATTTTGAAAGTGATGTCCCAATCTTTTGCCAATGAGGACGCCTAAGAATGCAAAGGTAAGCGTGGTGAACGAAATGATGACAGCTGGCAACCAAATGGATTGATGAAGCGCTGCGAAGGAGAATCCAACCGCAAACGCATCGATGCTTGTGGCTAAACCTAATGTAAATAATACTTTATAGGAAGTGAATTTGATTGATTTTTTTTTCTTGTGATGGTGATGATGATGGTTGTGATTGTTGACAATGCCATCGTAGAGCATCTTTCCGCCTACCAGAGAGAGCAAAAGGAATGCAATCCAGTGATCAACCCGAGAAAGAAGATTGGCAACATGTTCGCCAAGAAACCAACCCAAGACAGGCATTCCTCCTTGCATAAAGGCTAACACAAAAGCAAAGCGCAAGATGGAACCAATGTGTAAAGGTTGCTTGCTGCATCCAGCTGCTATTGACACTGAAACAGTATCCATGCAAAGGCCAATGGCAATGATAAGAATGGTGTAAAAACTCACGTGCTGTTCAATAGTTGCGCTCTTGTTACATGGTTTCAATAAGATTCAACATCTTGATGGTTGCTTTGATAGCCGCTTCTGTTTGGTCCGGGTCTAAGGCTCTGGTTTTAAATGTTTTGTCATTAAATTTCCAGGTAATGGCGGCTTGTACAAAAGCATCGGTGCTTCCTCCCGGAGGAATGGTTACTTCATAATCGGCAAGAATGGGATGCGGCTTCTTCAAACTATCGTAAATTTGCCACAGTGCTTTCATAAAAGCATCATATTGTCCATCACCAATGGCTGTACGCTGATAGATTGCACCTTTGATATCTATTTTGATAGTAGCAACGGGTTTAAGTCCTTGTGCAACTGATAATGAATAATTGAGAACGCGAATTCTTTCTTCCACCTCTTCACTGTGCAGCAAATCGGAAATGATGTAGGGTAAATCTTCCATCGACACCAATTCTTTTTTATCACCTAACTCAATGATGTGTTGGGTAAGCAGTTTCATAGACTCATCGTCTAATTCGATGCCTAAGCTTTCTAAATTCTTTCGAATATTGGCCTTGCCGGATGTTTTTCCTAAGGCATACGATCGTTCCCTTCCGAAGCGTTCCGGAAGCAAGTCGTTATAATAAAGGTTATTTTTGTTGTCTCCATCAGCGTGAATACCAGCACATTGTGTGAAGACATTTTCACCAATGATGGGTTTGTTGGCTGGGATTCGAATGCCGGAATAACTTTCAACAATTTTGCTGACATGTGAAATTCGATCTTCCCGGGCGTGAAGTTTTATGTGCAAATGGTCTGTTAGTGCCGCCATTATACTTGATAATGGAGGATTCCCTGCTCGTTCACCCAGTCCATTTACTGTAGCGTGAATTCCGTGAACGCCAACCATGGCAGCAGCAAACGAATTGGCTACTGCGAAATCGTAGTCATTGTGAGCATGAAAATCAAAATGCGCTGTAGGATAGCGCTCTATCATATCTTTGCAGAAAATGCCTGTTTGATAAGGATTTAGTATTCCTAAAGTGTCTGGAAGCATGAATCGTCTAATCGGCAGCGTGAGCAGATGATCCATCATGAAATAAACATATTCCGGAGAATGTTGTATTCCGTTTGACCAATCTTCTAAATAAACATTTACTTGAATATCGTTGCTTTCGGCATACCGGATGACTTCAGTAATTTCGGCCAAATGTTGTTCCGGTGTACGGTGTAATTGTTCGGTAACATGTTTCAACGAGCCTTTACAAAGAAGATTTAAGACTTTAGCTCCTGCTTGTTTCATCCAATCGACTGTGATGGTTCCATCTACAAACCCTAACACCTCAATACGTGGGAGATAACCTCTTCCTTTTCCCCAATTGATGATGCGGGTTACAGCCTCTTGTTCTCCTTTTGAAACTCTGGCAGATGCAATTTCGATGCGATCGACTTGCACTTCTTCGAGTAAGAGGCGAGCGATGCTCAACTTTTCATTGACAGCAAACGATACGCCGGAAGTCTGTTCTCCATCGCGTAGCGTGGTGTCCATAATTTCGATGGTCGGCTGTTTATTCGTTGTGTTCATATCGAATGATTTTTTTTGAACTGATGCGGAACGTATTTCAACCGATATATGTTGGTGAAGGTGTCTTTTGCCAAATTACGTTGTCAATCGGTTGTTAATTTGAGATTGAAAGAAACGCAGCTCACACCGGATGGTGAGGCTGCGTTATCGATAGGGTTATTTCTAATTTTCAAGTGGAGTTAAGTATTCATGCCACCGCACACGTGAATTACCTGTCCCGAAACGTAGGATGAAAGATCGGATGCAAGGAAAAGTGTCACTTTGGCAACTTCATCAGGACTTCCTCCGCGTCGCAACGGAATGGCTTCAGCCCATTTTGCACGTTGTTCGTCTGTAAGTGCGTGGGTCATTTCAGTTTCAATAAATCCCGGAGCAATGGCATTGGCACGAATGTTGCGCGAGCCAAATTCTTTGGCAACTGATTTTGCTAAACCGATCATGCCGGCTTTCGAGGCTGAGTAGTTTGCCTGACCTGCATTGCCCGATACTCCTACAACGGAACTCATATTAATGATGCTGCCACTTTTTTGTCGAACCATTGTTGGAATGACTGCATGTGTAAAATTAAATGCCGATTTGAGATTGACGTTGATCACCATGTCCCATTGTTGTTCAGTCATGCGCATCAGCAATCCGTCGCGGGTGATACCGGCATTGTTGACAAGAATGTCGATATGGCCAAATTCTTTGACAATTTCATCAACTACGTGATGTGTGTCTTCGAAATTGGCAGCGTTGGAGGCAAAGGCTTTGGCTTTTACGCCCAATGCTATAAGTTCATTTTCTGTGGCTCTTGCCACGTCATCATACGCTAAGTCAGTAAAAGCAATCGAAGCACCTTCTTGTGCTAATCGTAATGCTATGGCTTTCCCGATTCCGCGGGCGGCTCCAGTGATGAGCGCGACTTTTCCTGCTAAAAGTTTCATTTTCGGTTAAGTTAGTTTTGGATAATTAGATGAGATACAAAGATAGTCATTTTTTGTGAGCGCTTGTTTTGTTGCTACAATTGAGCTTCTTTGATGCGTTCTGCATTTTCGGCTACAATTAATTTATCGATGACGAACTGTAAATCGCCATCCATGATGGTTGGTAAATTATAGAGCGTTAAGTCAATGCGATGGTCTGTCACGCGACTTTGAGGGTAATTATACGTTCTGATTTTTGCTGAGCGATCACCTGTGGAAACCATCGTTTTGCGTTTTGATGAAATTTCATCTAAGTATTTTTGATATTCCATGTTGTAGATGCGGCTTCGCAGTTCGACCATCGCTTTGGCTTTGTTTTTCAACTGTGATTTCTCGTCTTGACACTGAACGGTAATGCCGGTTGGCATGTGCACCAATCGTATAGCCGAATAAGTCGTATTTACGGATTGTCCTCCATGACCAGAGGCGCAAAAGATATCTACGCGAATATCGGATTCTTTGATATCGACATCAAATTCTTCCGCTTCGGGTAGTACCGCCACTGTTGCGGCGGAAGTGTGCACCCTGCCTTGCGTTTCGGTAGCAGGAACTCGTTGCACGCGATGTACGCCTGATTCGTATTTTAGGATGCCATAGACACCTTCACCTGAAACTTCCATGACAATTTCTTTGTAACCACCGGATGTTCCTTCACTGAAATTGGTTACTTGCACTTTCCATCCTTTGTTTTCACAAAACTTGGTATACATGCGCCACAGATCGCCTGCAAAAATGGAGGCTTCGTCGCCACCTGTCCCTGCACGAATTTCCATAATGGCATTTTTGGAATCTTGCGGGTCATTGGGCACCAACATAAGTTTGATCTCTTCTTCTAATTCGGGAAGTTTTTGTTGAATCTGATCTATCTCATTTTTAGCCATGTCACGCATTTCTGAATCTTCTTCTGAATCAAGCATTTCTTTGGCTTCTTGCAGATGATCTAATAGTTGTTGATAGGCTTTTTGGGCGTTGACGATTTTTTCTAACTCGTGGTACTCTTTGTTGAGTTTCACAAACCGTTTCATGTCAGAAATGACATTTGGGTCAGTGATTAAGGTCGAAATCTCCACAAAGCGTTGGGATAATCCTTCCAATCGTGCCAGAATCGTATTATTGTTGTCCATACCGTATCTTTTTCGGAGTGCAAAGGTACGATTTTTTAATGTGACAACCTACATTAACCCATTCCTCGCCCAGCCAGCTTAAACCAATTCCACCCGATGACAACAAAAACAATCAATACAAGAAAAGGAACATACCATTTTCGTTCTTTTTTCCCAGTCTGCGTCATACCATAAGCTGCCATAGCCAAAAGCAAAGGAACTGCCGGCAAATGAAAGCGTTCGGAAACTGCAAAGGCACTTTTTGCAATGATGAGTAAATAAGTTCCAAAGAAAGTGATGATGAAGAGATGCTCGCGCCATTGATGCCGTTTTAGTAGCAAGAACAAGGCTACGATGACAAAAAAACTATAAACATTCCGATCGAAATAGCCGCCGGAAAACATCATTTGATTTTGTTGTTCTTCGTTGGCTAAGGTAAACGTAGGGAAAGGTAATGTCAAAATCATTGGCACAAAAAGAGCCATTGTCCCATATTTAGCGTAAGGATTTCCGCCTTGTTCGTTGGCACGCGATTTCATGCTTGTGCTTTGGTTAACGTTGCTGTATTGATACAATTCATCAATTTCGTTGGCCATGCGAGCTGATAAGAAAACACCGATGGCAACCATAACCCACACGGCAATAATGATTCGTTTTCCCCATTTTTTTATGCTCTGACCTTTAGAAAAAACCAAAGCAGTTAGTAAAGCAAAGATCGCCGTAATGCCAAGTGCCGTACGAAATAAGAAAAATAGTAAGAGAAAGATGATGGAAAGCACCAACGATTTGACTTGAAGTTTGCTTCCCCTCAGCAGTTGATCTGCATTGTTGGCAAAAGCTACCACAAGGAAAATCATCATGGTTTCCTTAAGATGAATTCCAACATAGAAATAGAAGTTGGGGAGCAGCATGAACATGATGCCGGCTAAGCGTCCTGCTGATTCTCCAAAGTTGCGTGTGGTTAGTCGATAGAGCAAAACAGCCGTCAATGCGCTAAATATAGCATGAATCAGTCGTTGTACGATCAGGGAAGGGCCAATCGTCAAGTCGAGAAACGACAACCAAAGAGGAAAGCCCATGTCGGAGACGTCCATGTGTTGATTGCCAAAGATGGAGAAGAATTGTCCGTTTCTGATGGTATTTGCAAATTGTAATCCGGTAGCCACATATCCATGCGAATCGGCTGCAGCAAACTCGAATGGCTGGCCACTCATCTGGATGTAAAAGAAATAGGCGAATACAACCCAGATGGCATGAAGGATAAGCGAGGTAGTAAAAAGCCGTTTTTCAAATCGTTTGACGCTGATCCAGCGCCAACGTTTAGAGAGTTGTTGGGTGAAATAGAAAAATCCAACAGCTTCAATGATAGCAAATACCATCCATTGAAATGGCAACATGGTATGGAAAAATACCAAGTTAGTACCTACCAAGGCAAGGAAAAAGGCAGCAATGGCTTTTGAGCTGAAATATTTCGGCAGAAAAAGATTTTCTTGTGGGTCGAAGCTATTTTCCATAAACGGTATTAATCAGGAACTTAGAAGTTCATGACAAATGAAAATTCATTTCATTTTTTCTTGAGGGCATTACTCTTTTTTTGAACGCTCCAGCCGAATTTACCAATCTCTTCACCCAATTTGTAATAATGGCCATGCGAATAAGCTATGAGCTTGGCTTCTTGCATTTTGAATTGTCCTGTTGTTTCATCGATGAAGCGTGCATCTGCTTGTATATTAACTATTTCAGATATAAACATGTCGTGGGTGCCTAACGGAATGATTTCTTTCACGCGACATTCCATACTTAGGGGTGATTCTTGAATAATGGGTGCTTGCAGCTGTTTTGATATACCCGGCGTGAGATGCATCTCTGTGAACTTTTGATGATCTTTCCCTGAACGTACTCCGCACCAATCAGTTGCGAACGCCATTTCCTCGTTGGTCAGGTTAATGACAAACTCTCGGTTTTTTGCGATAATTGGATAAGAGTGTCTTTGAGGTCGTACGGAAATGTAACACATGGGTGGATCGGTACAAATTGTTCCAACCCAACTGACCGTCAATATGTTGTATTCTTCATCCGTTGCTCCGCAACTAATTAAGACAGCAGGTAATGGGTAGATCATTGTCCCTGGTTTCCAGTCTACTTTGACAGGTGGGCGCATTGTGTTTCTTTGTTGGATGATTATTTGATCTTGATTTCGTCGGCAATCATCATTCGTTCGCAATAATGGCAGCGTATCGTAAGCGGCTGATGATTAGTTACGTAAAAACGGGTTACGATAGGTTGATGATTGGTCACGCAATTAGGGTTTCCGCAGCGGACAATATCTTCAAAGCTGTCAGGTATGCGCAGGTTCTTCTTTTCTTGTACTTCAAAATCACGAATAATATTGAGTTTGGCATCTGGAGCTATCAAGGCAATCTTGTTAATATCTTGATCGGTAAAGAACTTATCGGATACTTTGATAATACCTTTTGATCCTAATTTGCTGCTTGATAAATTATTGCCTATGGTAATTTGGTTGGGTAATTCATCTAAATGCAAAATGGAGACCACTTTAAATAATTTGTCCGAAGGAATGTGGTCAATTACTGTCCCATTTCTAAGTGCGGCAACCATTTTTACTTCTTTGGATTCCATTGAATTGCGTTTTTGTATATGAATTGATTGCAGCGAGTTACAGATTAGAAAACAACCATCCCGATATTAAGTATAATCGCGTTCCTGTTAAGTCCTGCCCAACGGTTAGGAGTTGGATTCGGAATCTGATCGTTGGTTGAATAAGTTTCCCAATGAGCTATATGTTTGAGTTCATATCCGATAGAAGCCGTCAAACAGGTTTTGCCAACGAAGAATTTGTAGCCAACACCTAAATTAACCCAATCACCTGGTTCAAACGTTTTCCACCATGAAAAGCTTTCACCTAATTTGGCAAAGGCAAACGGGGTGTTCTTTGCATCTTTCAAATAACCACGAAGGTCAATAAACAAAGGCAAAGAGTTCGCATTAGGCTCCATGTATCGTTCGTAAGCAATGCCCACACCGGCTGCATATTGTGGAGTAAAATGATAACCCGCACTTAATGAAAGCGTGTAGGACATTGGGGTGTATCCGTCATAAATTGTCTTTGTGATTTTGTTGTAACTAAAAGGAGGCAGTGGATAATTAGTGGCCAAAAAACCGTAGCCAACGTTTATCTCAGGAATGAAGTACAAATCACTATTCTTTTTTGGATCACGATCTTGATTAAATTGAGATTGTGCTTGTAACGAAGAGATTGCAGCGATAGAAACTAGGAATAAAATCAGTTTGATTTTCATACGAATTTGTTTTATTTTTTACACTATGGACATATGGAACTCGCTTACTCATTCATCGTCATTGGCGAATTGTTTATACATGCTCGTTTCATACGATTATTTTTTTGCATTTATGATATATGTGACTCGCAAACAGTAACTCGAAATAGTTCATTTTTAAAGGTCTTGTCGAACTCGTAACCTCATTTCATGGTTTGCAGTTTACTTTAATTCAATTCTCGTTCTATGTTATAACTTTTTTAGAGAGGCTTTTTTAAACGAAGTTTTAGTTTAACTGTGCATTATGAAATAAGTCCAAGCACGTAAGTAATAACAGCTTGTCTCACAAAAACACCGTTAAGCGCTTGTTGAAAATAATAGGCTTTCTCGTTAGTGTCCACATCTTCATCGATTTCGGTGACACGGGGTAATGGATGTAAAACCCGCAAATTGGGACGTGTGTTGTCGAGCATTTTGTTTTTTAGAGAATAGACATTCTTCACTTTTTCATATTCCATGAGGTCGGTAAATCGTTCGCGTTGCACGCGGGTCATATAGAGAATGTCAGCTGTGTTAATGTTGTCATTCAGCTCATTGTATTCTGTGTAGGCTATGCCGCGGTCGTCGCAAAATTGCTTGTATTCGTTAGGCATTTTCAATTCGTCAGGAGAAATGAAATGAAATCTTGGATTAAAATGTCCCATCGCCATGAGCAATGAGTGAACTGTACGACCATATTTTAAGTCGCCAACCATGAAAATATTGAGATGATCCAGATGTCCTTGCGTTTTTTGAATGGAATAAAGATCAAGAAGCGTTTGAGTAGGATGTTGATTGGCACCGTCACCGGCGTTGATAACCGGAACACTGGCCACTTCCGATGCGTAGCGTGCTGCTCCTTCCAAAGGATGACGCATTACAATGAGATCGGCATAATTACTTACCATTTTGATGGTGTCTTTCAACGTTTCTCCTTTTGATGAGCTTGATGTGGATGCATCCGAAAAACCAATAATTCGTCCTCCTAAGCGGTTTACTGCCGTTTCAAAACTTAATCGTGTGCGTGTTGATGGTTCAAAAAAAAGGGTAGCCACCACTTTTCCTTCCAAAAGAGGTTGATTTGGATTTTGTTCAAACTTTTCAGCATGTTGCAGGAGTCGCAATATTTCGTCTTTCGAATAGTCGGTAATGGATACTAAACTTTTTTGCATAGCATAAGTTTAAAACAATGTGCTTGATTATCAATTTGATATATCACCTTTCGGTTGATTGAAAGAACGTGTGTTTCAAAGCGGCTTTAGAAGTTGATTTTTTCTCCTTCGTTGACAAGGCAAAATTACTGTTTTTTGTTTAGATCATTCTTTACCGATGGTGGAATGTCAATTTTTTTTGTTTTTTTTGCAACGGGTTTCTTTGATATGGAAGATGTCCTTTTTATGGCTAATTATTGGACTTTTTTCTGTTCTTGTTTAGCGCGGTAATTGTTTCATTTTTAACAGTAATAAGCATGAATCCTATTTTTCTGGTAGGCTATATGGGAAGCGGAAAATCTACCATCGGTCGCCTTTTGGCAGAGAAATTTCATTTTCAATTTATTGATCTGGATGCTTGGATTGAGAATCGATTTCATAAAACCATCGGAGAACTCTTCGCTGAGTATGGAGAAACCAAGTTTCGAGAAATAGAGCATAAAAGTTTAGAAGAATTGACTGATTTTTGCGATGTGGTTGTGGCTACAGGAGGTGGCGCTGCTTGTTATCATCAAAATATGGAGTGGATGAATGCCCACGGCATTACTGTTTATTTGGCTGCTTCGGTAAAAACGTTGGTTGTAAGGCTTGCTGCTGCGAAGGCGAAACGTCCATTGGTGAGCGATAAGTCGGATGCTGATTTAGCATGTTTTATCACAGAAAGCCTTCAACTGCGTGAGCCATTTTATCGACAAGCCCATCTGGTGATTGATTCCACATCAGATACTGCAGAAGTTTTGACGGC
>DAHXOX010000001.1 GCA_027364655.1 Paludibacter sp.
CCTGAACTTCCTAACAGTGAGATATTCTTAATCTCATTCGATTGATAGACTTTCATAATCTTATTATTTAAGATGAATAATTATAAATCAAGTCAAAATAACGAATCAACACATGTTTTTTTGATTGGCCAATGTAAGAACTATTGATTGAAAACCATTCGTATTTGATATGTTGTATAACAATGTTTTTAGGCATCATTACGGGGCATTTGGCACTATTTCACTGATCATATTGATACTAAAAGAGAGCTCTTATCTATGAACCGGATTGTCAAAAAAAACGAAAACGCGAATTCCTTCAGGGAATAATTTCTCAAATAGGCTAAAAAAGAAGTACCTTTGTAACAATTTACACCTTTGACTCTTAGAAACATGAACTTTATTATCCTGAATGGTCCAAATCTCAATTTATTGGGAAAAAGAGAACCTGAAGTGTATGGGCATCGCTCTTTTGAAGATTTTCTTGAAGAGTTGCAAAAGAAATACACTGAGCATTCAATCCGATACTTCCAGTCAAATCACGAAGGCGCTTTAATTGACACACTACATGAATACGGATTTCAAGTGGATGGCATTGTATTCAATGCAGGAGCTTATACCCACACGTCAATAGCCATAGCCGATGCTATCCGTGCCATTCCTGCTCCGGTAATTGAAGTCCACATATCAAATGTTTTCAAACGGGAATCCTTCCGCCATCATTCCGTGTTGGCAGAAGCCTGCTTGGGAAGCATCTCAGGGTTTGGTCTCGACTCGTATCGATTGGCCATCGAAGCACTTGTCAATCAGCCAAGATAACCAAAAGTGCTCCATTTAATTGAATAAACTTATTCCTTTGTAATTATCTCATTTCGATTTATATATGACAAAACAAACTAAAATTGTTGCTACAATTTCCGATAAACGATGCGACGAGGATTTTATTCGTGCATTATTTAATGAAGGTATGAATGTTGTTCGTCTCAACACAGCGCATTTAGACGAAGAGGGACTTAATAAAATTGTTACGAACGTCAGAAAAGTGTCCAAATACATTGCCATTCTGATTGACACTAAAGGGCCTGAAATCCGTACAACACGTTGTGAAAACGATATCGTCCTGAAAACAGGAGACAAAATTCGTATTGTCGGAAATCCACAACAAATAACTACAAAAGAATGTATTGCAGTCTCTTATCCTGGCTTTGCTCGAGATATGCAGGTGGGTGGTGATATTTTAATTGATGATGGAGAAATAGAATTAAAAGTCATTGCCAAAGAAGAAGATGCGCTGATATGTGAAGCCCAGAACGATTGCGTACTGGGAAGTCGCAAAAGCATTAATGTCCCTGGTGTGAGTATCAAATTGCCTTCATTAACCGAACGTGATCGCAAAAATGTGCTTTATGCCATTGAACACGATCTTGACTTCATTGCACACTCTTTTGTAAGAAACAAGCAGGATGTCATTGACATTCAGAGCATCTTAGATGCACATGAAAGTCAAATTAAAATCATTGCCAAAATTGAAAACCAAGAAGGCGTTGACAATGTGGACGAAATATTAGAACATGCTTACGGCATCATGGTTGCACGTGGCGATCTTGGTATTGAAGTTGCTCAAGAAAAGATTCCATCCATCCAACGCATGCTAATCCGAAAATGCGTTATGGCAAAAAAGCCTGTCATCGTGGCCACTCAGATGCTGAACTCGATGATTGAAAATCCCCGCCCAACACGTGCTGAAGTAACAGACGTAGCCAACGCCATTTTTTCTCGTACCGATGCTGTGATGCTAAGTGGAGAGACTGCGAACGGAAAATATCCCGTTGAAGCAGTTCGTACCATGACAAAGATTGCCGAAGAGGCAGAAAAAAACAAATTATCAGAAAACGATATACCCGTTTCCTATTCGAAAGACGAAACCGACATCACTGCTTTTTTAGCACACCATGCAGCCGAATCATCCAAAGATTTAGGAGTAAAAGCAATAATAACGGATACGTATACAGGAAGAACAGCCCGTTTTCTGGCTGCCTATCGTGGACAAAGCCCTGTTTTATCCATCTGTTATGATAAACTCCCAATGCGTCAATTAGCTCTTTCCTATGGAGTTATTCCTATTTATCAAGCATTCAAGGAAGACAGGAGAGAGTATTTCTTTGCCGCACTTCGTCTCCTGCTTCGCAAAGGATGGCTAAAAAGAGACGATTTAGTTTCCTATCTGAGTGGGAGTTTCGGCATTGGAGGAGGAACTACCTTCTTAGAGATCAACCATGTGGGAAATATTCTTGCTTTTGATCAAACGTACATGCTGCCTAATTTAAGACAAAAATGACTTTTTGGAGTCACCATTTAAACCTTCCGGTCAAAATACAGTCAGATTAAAAGAAGTTTCCAAAGTACATTTCTGTTCCGAACAAAGAGATGTGACTGACTATAGTTTGTTGTTTTACAATTATCACAGATGAAAAAAACAGTTTTTTTAGCAGCCATGCTTTTTATGGAAGTGGCATTTATGACCGCACAAACAGGTGGTATTAAGGGATTTATTATTGATAGCGGAACTGATCAACCGTTAGAATACGTAAATGTTGTTATTAAAAAAGGGGCGCCATTAACGCTTGTCAAAGGAGTAGTAAGCGATTCGAAAGGTGGTTTTGTGCTAGATAAACTTGCCGCAGGCACTTATCAAATAGAACTCTCATTTATTGGATATACTACATATAAAAAACAAGTAACCATTGATGAAAAGATGCTTAACTTGGGAAAACTCACACTGCAAGTAGATTCAAAAACATTAAAAGAAGTACAGGTCGAAGCTCAAGGACCTGCAATGAAATTAGACATTGACAAAAAAGTATTTACCGTTAGCCAAAGTATCTCATCAGCGGGAGCATCGGCATCGGAAATGCTGCAAAATATTCCATCGGTAAGTGTTGATGTAAATGGAACCGTATCGCTTCGGAATAATTCAAATGTGGTAATTTGGATCAATGGGAAGCCTGCAGGGATTACTTCGGACAATGAAGGCGATATTTTGCAAGAAATGCCTGCCGGAAGCATTGCAAAAGTGGAAGTAATTACCAATCCATCTGCCAAATATAGTGCTGAAGGATCAGCCGGGATTATCAATCTTATTTTGAAAGAAAGCGCGAAACCAGGTTATTATGGAAGTGTATCGGGTGGAGTTTCAGTCCCTGACCGAGGCAAATTGGGCTACAATTTAGGAGCAAACTTAAACTTCACTTCCTCAAAAGTAGATGCTTATGCAAGCGTTGGACGTAGAGATATGAAGTTTTCGGGTGGTGGATGGAGCAATCGAACCATCTTGAATCCAAATGGAGATACATTGTCTTCACTGAAGCAAAGTTCGACTGCTGACCGTCATTTTCAAGGAACT
>DAHXOX010000017.1 GCA_027364655.1 Paludibacter sp.
TATCACCCCACCAATTGCAAAGTGTAAAAATCCTGTTCACCAAATAAAAATAAGGGTTGGAAGGAAACAACAGTACAAGCAAAAAACAGGTACGGACAGACAATATATTTATCCTTCGTATGCTTTCAACGCATTGATTAATAAATTATTTTCGCCTGGTGATCCTACCGTGATGCGCAAACAGCCTTCGCAAAGCATCACGTTGTTCCGGTTACGCACAATAATACTTAGTTCAACAAGGTAGTTGTAAATTGCATTCGCTTCATCCACTTTTACCAAAACAAAATTAGCTGCCGAGGGATAGATAGTCTTCACAAAGGATAATTGATGCAGTGCTATGACCAAACGTTCGCGCTCTTGCAACAACAAAGTGACCCATGAACGTTTGCGCGATTCAAATTGCAAATGTTCCAGCACTAATTCCTGCGTTAAGATATTCACGTTGTAAGGATATTTCACCTTATTGAACAACACGATAATTTCGGGAGAAGCAAATGCCATGCCTAAGCGTACACCGGCCAACCCCCATGCTTTGGAAAAGGTTTGCAGAACAATAAGATTCGGATAATGCGTCAAATGCGTCAACCAACTTTCTTCGGGCGAAAAGTCTATATACGCCTCATCCATGACGACAATACCGCCAAAATTCTCAAGTACATGGAGCACTTGTTGACGATCCAACAAATTTCCGCTTGGGTTGTTAGGAGAACAGAGAAAGATCACCTTGGTGTGTTCATCAACGGCTGCCAGCAACCGTTTTGCATCCAAATGGAAATCATCGTTCAAGCTTACTTTGCGATATTCCACATGATTAATGTCGGCGCTAACCTGATACATACCATACGTAGGTGCAATGGCCACTACGTTGTCTTGCGCAGGTTCGCAAAAGACACGAAACACTAAATCAATGGCCTCATCACTTCCATTTCCTAAAAAGATATGCGTAGAAGGCACCTTCTTTTTAGCGGTAATTGACTCTTTCAACTTCCATTGCAACGGATCGGGATAGCGGTTGTAAGGATTGTTGAAAGGATTTTCATTGGCATCGAGAAACGCCGAAGCCTCTCCCTGAAACTCATCGCGTGCACACGAATAAGGTTTCAATAATAAAATATTCTTTCGAACTAACGATGTTATGTCTGCCATAATGGTATGGATATTACTTTGATAACGACGTTCTTTATATAGCGAATTTTCGACAAGATGCTTCTACAAAAATACGACATTTATAACGAAATGGTATTCTTACATCGGTGATCCTCCTATTTTAGAGACAAAACTTCGATAATCTTAGAGCGACTATCCTATTTTTCAACGGAAAATTATCCCTATTTCACACGATTAACGAACGAACCAAAAAAAAGACAAGTCCTTTCGTTCATGCTGTACAAAAAAAATTGAGTAAAAAACCATTTCTGCATCATGCAGAGTAAACGATGACATAGTAAAAAACCATTTCTGCATCATGCAGAGTCAACAATGACATGGTAAAAAACCATTTATGCATCATGCAGAGTCAACAATGACATGATAAAAAGTTGACTCTGCAAGCTGCATAATGATATTTTGACACAAAATCGGTCATTTCTATTCACACAATTGAACCATTTAAAAGAAAACTATGAGGAATGTTGATTGCAGAGTAATCAATTTCAAGTAAAACGAGGGTTATGCAGCTTGCAGAGCACTCAAAATCGGTGTAAAAGTGAACCATGCATCATGCAGAGTCAACATTTTGCTGTGTCACTGTTCACAATGCAACGTGCAGAGTTGTGTTTTTACACATTTCATTCAGATGTAATTGTTTGAATAATTGAATAATGCACATCCCGTTAAGCTGTATTATATCAGCATAACAAGTAGTAATACTATATTAACACAATAAACCCATCACATGATACTTCAAAATTGGAATTGCAATCACACTTCAAAACCAAATGATCAGAAACTTAATTTTCTTCGATTACGATTTGATTATACCGGCATTGATTTAATTCTCTTGTTCTAACGGGAGCGTTTTATTTAAGACGAGAATTCCGGTTTACAGTACAATTTTTTCAGAAAGCATCGTGATATCTTCTGCGAAACGTTATTGCTCACTTCCATTCCCGCCGCATTTGCGCCATAGGAATTCCCATTTGAGCGCGGTATTTTGCCACCGTTCGGCGAGCAATGTCGAAACCCTGTTCCGCCAATAATCCGGCTATCACGTCATCTCTCAAAGGATGTTTCTTATCTTCGTTGTCAACGATGTTTTGAAGCGCCATTTTAATGGCATGCGTGGAAAGCTCCTCACCCGACTCAGTTTGTACCGTCTGAATAAAGAAAAACTTTAGCGGAAACGTTCCAAATTCCGTTTGCACATACTTGCTGTTGCTCACGCGCGAGATAGTCGAAACATCCAATCCGGTTTTCTCGGCAATATCTTTGAGAATCATCGGGCGAAGCAACGATTCGTCGCCTTCGAGAAAGAAAGAATGTTGCATCTCCACAATGGCATTCATAGTCGATAACAACGTGATGTTGCGCCGTTGCAACGAGTCGATAAATATTTCAGCCGATTCAATTTGTTGTTTGACGTAAAAAACCGCATCTTTCGCCTGACGCGAAACCTCCTGTTGTTTGACCAATCGTCGCTGCATCTGCTGAAAATCGTCGCTCACCCGCAATACATGCCGGTTGCGGTCGTTCAACGTCACCACCAAATGGCCGTTGTCGTTTTCGACGGTAAAATCAGGAATCACCACCTCTTTGTTGCGATCCATCAACGTGCTCCACGCACTCCCGGGTTTAGGATTCAATCGGAGAATCTCGCTAAAAGCCTGTCGCAATAATGTGTGATCAACTTTTAATTCAGCAATAATCTTGTCATAATTTTTGTGAGCCAAATCATCGAAATGATGCTCCACAATGTTCAACGCAAGGTTCACGGTTTCCGATTCTACTTTACGCTTCAATTGCAGGACAAGACATTCCTGCAACGAATGAGCACACACACCCGCAGGATCAAAAGTTTGGATAATACCGATCGCCTCTTCAATCTCCTTTGCCGACACTTGTTCGCCGTACTGAAAGAGCAAATCGTCACGCATATCCTCAGTTTTACGGCGCAAATAACCATCCGAGTCAATATTGCCAATGACGTAAAACACCGTTTCCTCCATTTTTTTCGACAACGAACGCAAGCCCACTTGATTTTGCAGATATTCGTAGAACGTTATATCGACCGAAAAAGGAATCTCCTCCCGTTTGTCGTCTTTCGAATAATTATTGATTTTCAGCTTGTAGTCGGGAATATCATCATCGGCAGCATATTCGCTCAAATCGATTGAATTTTCGCCCTTGTCGGTTTCGGGAATATCCACTTCAGCATCGTTTTCACTATCCACCTCTTCGGACGAAATCTCCTCCAATGCAGGATTACTTTCCAATTCCTGCACAATGCGTTCATCCAACTCAGCTGTAGTTGATTCGAGCAACTTCACCAGCATCAATTGTTGCGGTAAAAGTTTGAGTTGCTGTTTCTGAGCTAATTGTTGTTTAAGCATAATCGGTCATCATCATTCTGCATGACAAAAATACATCAAAAAAAACGTTTTTAATACCTGAAACTACTTCCGCCCACAAATTCGCGTAACAACGAAGTCGGCGGAATCTCACGATCACGGATTGTCAGGAAAAAACGCAGGAATTTTGCCAAACGGTGCGCTTCGGTAAACTCGGGACAATTTTGAGGTACTTCGGCCAAAAGCGGTTCTACATATTTTTTCAATACAGCCAATTCGAAAATCAAAGCCGAATTAAACATCACATCGGCATTCTCCTGAAAAGGAAAAATCCATTTATCCTCACCATTACGAACACTCGGCCAACGGGCAATCGTTTCGCGAGCGCTGTAATTTCGATAACGAAAATCGCGCACAATACGACGAAGCAACCGTGTGTCAGTAGTCGAAATCCAGTTATGATCGTCGAGGGAGATGGTAGTCAATGCCGAAACGTAAATCTTGAATTTGTTTTCGTTGGGAATAGCCGGCGTCAATGCGGGATTCAAAGCATGAATACCTTCCATCATCAACACAGTATCTGGTTGCAAGCGTATTTTTTCACCTTTGAAATAACGTTTCCCGTCGTCAAAATTGTAGGTTGGCAATTCCACTTCTTCGCCTTTCAGCAAACTCATCAAATGCTGGTTGAGCAGGTCGATATCCAATGCTTCGATCGATTCATAATCCAATTCACCATTTTTATCACGCGGCGTTTTGTCGCGAGTCACAAAATAATTGTCGAGCGAAATGACTAACGGTTTTATGCCAACGACCAACAATTGCACCGACAACCGTTTGCTGAAAGTGGTTTTCCCCGACGACGAAGGCCCCGAAATAAGCACAAAATGGGCATTCTCTTTCCGATGTGCAATCATGTCGGCAATATTGGCAACTTTCTTTTCGTGCAATGCTTCCGCCACGTTGATCAACGTATAACTCTTGTTTTGTTTACAAGCCAAATTGAAATCGCCCACATTACGCATGCCCATCAGGTTATTCCAAGCGATAAATTCTTTAAAGACATTGAACATGGCAGGCTGATCAACATATTCTTCCAATTGTAAAGGATTCGTTCGGTTAGGAATGCGTAACAAAAATCCTTCCTGATATTCCTCCAATTCGAAAAGCGAAAGTTCTCCGGTAGTTGGCAACAACACACTGCTGTAATAATCGACAAAATCGCTGATGCGAAAATAACGCGAATACAGAAACCCGAGCGTTTCGAGCAACACCACCTTGTCCATTTGACTTCGCTCTCGAAACAGTTCAATAACCTCATAAGTAGGTTTTTCTTCGCAAACAATCGGCAAATTCTGAACAATAATCTCTTTCATACGCGCTTTGATCAAATCCAGCCTCATGCCGAAACATTGACCTTTCACGGCAATAAATCCAAAATATCCCTTGGCAATGGGATGTTCAATATGCAACGTAGCGTTTGGACAAAGATCGTAAACCGCTTTGGCCATCACCATCGAAAGCGTCCGCACATAAACCCGCATTCCCGATGGAGTACTAATGTCAATAAAATAGATATCCTTCGGTTTATACACTAAAAAATCAAGGCCTTGCACCTTGTTGTTCACCTTGGCTGCCATCACCTGAAAAGGCATTTTGATATTCAGTTGATGAAACAATTCCATGAGCGAAATTCCCGGAGTCACTTCGTGGTATGTATTGGTGTTTTGGCAATAGATAGTTATCGTTTTCCCCATAATTTGTCTCATTAAATAAAGATATCGTGCTCACTACAAAGCCGTAAAAAATATTCATTTTTGAACTACTAAAATAGGGGAAAAACTGCCGATAAACAAAAAAAGATGGATATTTCTTCAAATTCCCATCTCTCACGTTTCAATCATTCATTTGAAATGATTATGCAATAGCGCCAACCGGACACACTCGAACACATTTTCGACAATTTCGACAAGCTGTTTCCAAAATACGCGCCTTCCCGTTTTTCATTACAATAGCATTCGTTGGGCAAATACTTACACACGTTTCACATCCGGTACACAAAGCAACATCCACTTTAGGAAAATCTTTTTGAATCTTTTTCTCAGACACCTTGGGTTTAATAGTGGATTCAGTAAGTTTCTGAAATGGTGAAGTTCCCCTGTCTTGTCGCATAAGCGGCACCCCGCACGTTGGACAACGGAATGAAGAACACGCAATGTTCTGAGTATGCGATGTCGTGTAACCACATTGCGGGCAAATACACAGTAAAGAAATGTGGTCATGCCTCATACCTTGACCAAATAAACCATGACCGCGTTCGCGATGTTTTCTCATGACTTTACTATTGAATGCTATTTAAATGATTCTCAAATCATCTCTAATTTCGCATGTTGATACGCTTCGTAGGCTTCTTTCATGGTCATTTCGCCAGCTCCTACAAAAATCTTTAAGTTCAGTTTTTTCAATACCATCGCTGCATTTTTACCCGGGCCATTGCCCGTGATTAATACATCCGGCTTTAACTCGAATAATATTTTCGACGTAGCCGTTCCTGCTCCGTGTGCCTCATTTTCGATGGCACGATTATCGAACGACGATATCGCGTTAGCTTCTTCGTCGAACATAACGATAAATTCAGTCCGTCCAAAACGGGCATCCATGGGAGAATTCCACTCCGTTCCTTTTGTTGTAAATGCAATTTTCATACGGGAATAATTTGTTTTTTAGGTCGTATGGAACTCGCATGTCAACTATTCTCATAATCTTAGATATAAGAATGTTCATGCTCGTTTCATTGTTTCAAATGCGATTATTGATTAAGATTTTTAATTGTTTCCCATGCACGCTTCACTTGTTGTGACGCTGACGAAGATGCTATCTCGACCACCGTTTTCCCCAAAACAAGAGCGTCGGTAAACGTTCTATCAAATGGTATATCAGCAATGTGGTGAATATTTTTCATTGTCAAAAACGCTATGATTTGCTTATGCACAGCTTTATTCAAATCGGCTTTATTGATGATGCAACCCGCCTTGATCCTGAACTTTCTGACTAATTCATAGACTCGTTTCAAATCGTGCAATCCCGAAACGGTTGGTTCTGTAACCAATACCACAAAATTGGCACCCGAAAGGGAAGAAAGCACCGGACATCCAATACCCGGCGATCCATCAACAAGAATATATTGAACGTTTTGTTGCTTTGCAAGCGCTTTGGCCTCGTTCTTTACTTTGGCTACCAATTTTCCCGAATTCTCAGCGCCAATATCCAACGCCGCATGAACCATGAAGTTGTTTGCCTTTGTAGCCGAAATATACCAATCGCCGGCTTTACGTTCGTCCATCTTGATAGCATTCGCCGGACAAACCCGAGGACAATAACCGCAACCATCGCAACTAACCGTATCGACCACGTGGCAATCGGCCTGCACCGAGATCGCATCAAAACGACAAACCTGCGCACATTGGCCACATTGAATGCACTTTTCGGAATCAATAGAAGCTAATTGGCCACTGTAGAAAGGCTCTTCGTTCACTCTTTTTGGAAGCATCAAAAGGTGCATATCAGCTGCATCCACATCGCAATCGGCCACCACCGCTTCAGCACCTGCCAACATGGCAAACGAAGCAGTAATCGATGTTTTGCCTGTTCCTCCTTTTCCCGATATTACGACTATTTCTTTCATACGTGAATAATTTGTTTTTAAAGGTCGTATGGAACTCGCATGTCAACCATTCTCATACTCTTGGGTGTAAGTGATTTACATGCTCGTTTCATAATGAAGCCTTTTAAAACCTCTCCGAAAGGGAGGCTTACAGCGGGGTAGCTGTTTTTTGTATTGTATAATTTCAGTTATTTACTTCTTAAGTCATTCTTTTGGTCAGATTTAGGTGGCTTATTTCAACTTAGCATCACTTGTCCGCCAGTGATGGGTAATGCTTGTCCGGTTTCGCATGTTTGATCGATCAAATACATTACTCCTTTTGTAACATCATCGGGGGAACATCCCTTTTTCATAGGTACTTGTGCCAAGTAAAAGTCTTTTACATCTTCCACCGTTTTTGCTCCCGGCACTTTTCCTGCATTCAAATATTGAACAAAAAGACCATTGTCAGGGTCGCTCCAAAGCTGACCTTCGTAGTAATTTCCCGGACATACCGAGTTTACTTTGATGCGAAACGGAGCCAGTTCCAATGCAAAGGATTGGGTGAGGCCAATGCCGCCAAATTTACCACCGGCATAAGCAAAATTGGCTTTGCTGCCACGTAAGCCTGATTTTGAATTAATCTGTATGATGTCGCAGTAGTTGTTTGGTTGATAGCGATTTTGTAATTTCATGATGCGTGAAACAACTTTGGTGCAATAGAAATAAGCATTGTAGTTGATTTTGGTGACGAATTCAAAGGTTTCAGGCGTCATTTCTTCGAGACCGCCTGCACGCAAAACTCCTGCATTGCTAATGAACACATCGACGCCGCCAAATTGACAGATGGTGCGATACATTAACCATTCAAGGCTCTTCATGTCCGAAACATCCGTTTTTACGAATAACGCCTGATTTGTTGTTGCTAAGGTATTAAGCGCATTGGCAGTACGTTTTCCAACCGTGTCATTCAAGTCGGCAACAACAATGTTAGCGCCTTCATTGAGCAATCCGCGTGCTATGCCTTCGCCAAATCCTTGTGCTGCTCCGGTAATGATGATCACTTTGTTTTCAACGCGCCCTGATGATTTTCCTGCATTCACCTTGCGGCGATAACTTTCCACTTCCCAATGATCAATAAAATTGATTTGTGCTTCACTCATGGGATGCGATCCTCCAAAGGAGTTGGATAGCCATGCAATTTTCATCATGTCTTCGTACACGGCGAGAATGGTGTCACATTCTTTTGCATGATTGCCAACTGCTAATAACCCAATTCCTTTTATTAAAATGACTTTGGGTAAATAGCCAAATCTTGATTTGAACTCGTTGATTTTGTCTTGAGCTTTCTGTACTATTTCATCGGCTGATCCCGATGTCTCTAAGTAAAGATAATTTGACTTGCAATAGACAATAATATCGGGCGTAAAGGGTTTGGCAATTTGATTGAACGTTGTCTCAGAATCACTAAAATAGGATATGAGTGCATTGTTTCTTACTTTAACGGTTTTCAATCCTGCACCGGAAAGCATCATTCGGATTGCCGGCACAAGGTTGACGATGTTTGTGGAAATGGAGTCTTCTCCTTCTGGAAGAGGTTGTTTCACGGCTTGTTCGATGCGATTGAAAACATCGTCATAGATCGTCTTAATCTCATCGATGGTGTCTGCACCAACAAAGATGCCGTGGTTCTGAAGGAAAATCAATTGAGGTTTTTTCCTGAAAATGTCTTTGTAAGATTGAATGCGTTGCTCAACTGTTTTGAACAGAAGATAACCCGGATCAATGTAAGGAATGTAAATAGCTTTGTTTCCAAACAATTGAGAAATGATTTTTTCGGCATCTTGGCTACAAAGAGTTCCATTGACGACTGTAGGATGCAGATGCACTACAAAACGAAAGTCAATGGCATTGTGCATGGATGTCTCAACTGATGGTCGTTTGTCTTTTGTGATACAAGCCGCTGCAAGGTCATTTTTTACAGCTTCTTCGCGTTCTGTGCTGTCATGTGCATAATTCTTTTGTGAAATGATATTCAATTTTTTGCGATCAAGCACAGCAAATCCTTCTTCGGTAATGGTTGCAAGAGAAAATCCGCTGGCTTTTACCCAAAGCTTATCAGCAGTTTTAACGGAAGTGTTTCCACCACCTCCAATGACATAGCGGCTATCTTTCCCGTAATAATGGGATATTTCAATGAGTTCTTCGATCATAACTATGTAGTTTGTAGCGTTGATTTTTATCTGGAATTATTTTTAAGTATTGATTTGATGATCTTGTTTCCCAAATGGATGTATTCATCGCGATGTAGAATATCTGCTACTCCGTTTTTGTTCACGTAACCTTGCAATACTTGTTTTTCCAATTGTTGATGGGCAACGATCACGCATGCTCCCAGATAATTTATTTCCATCAACCGATCCGATAATGGGGTATTGTTTCGTGCAGACAACGTAATTGGTTCCATAGCGGGTGTGTTGTGTTCGCTTCCAAAAGTAACTACAAATCCCTGTTCGTGAAAATAGCCGGCATACTCTTCCAGTACTTCCATGCTATTGCGTGTTGTGATAAATTCTACTGAAAAAATGCCACGTTGTTTTAAGGTGTCAGCCGCTTTCTCTTTATTCCTTTCAAAGTCAGTGAATCCGCCTTTCACATCATCAGCTAAGAATGGATAAGTAGGTAATCCACCTGAATGCAAAATGATTTGACGTACCGTTTCCATTGGCAAAAATGCTTTAGGATTTTCCGGTACAAAGGCAGCTCCACCGACTTTTAATAAGTTTGCTCTGATTTCGTTTTCAATGGCAGCATGATCCGTTATGATTGATCGAACGGCTTTTCCGCTAAATAATCCGGTCAGAAAATCGTTTATGGCTTTCTCAGTATGAAAATGTTCATACACTTTGATCCGAAGTGCTTTTGCAAGATGACGTTCGCGAACAATCCCTTTGGTGAACATTTTTGCAATTTCAGAGTAGTCTAACGAAAAGCCGGCTTCAATTTTAGACAGTAACTGATTAATCTTTTCACACATCCTTGCCACATGCCAGTTCGATTCTTCGCGCACCGTTTCCAATTGAGACAGATAAGGTTGTTCTAATTGTATCGGATGCCTCAATCCTTTGCCGCTTAAGTAGGTTCGTCCCGGGTTTTGTGGATCGTTTACACGGATGCCGGCTTCCTGATCGCCTTGTTGCAAACTGATGAACTCAATGTTAAAGAGAGGAACAAGCTGTCTTTTTGCACATTCCTTTGCCCATTCGTTGTAGCCATCGGTAGTGTAGAAATCATTGATGCCCACTATTTTCACCTCTTCCTTTTCGGCCATGTCGAGAGCTTGTGCAATGGAAGAAAAGGCGCTAAAAGAGTAGGGGGTGTGAAGATGAGCATTCACCTTCACAATATCCGTTTGATTGACAGTTTTTTCCATCTGACTAAATTCCATGTTTTGCACGTCGTATTTGTTCGGCATCGGTAAAATTACGAAACGGAACGTGATTTGGTAATGGAACAATTTTTTCGTGAATAGCATCGATTATCCAATCGGCTTGTGGGAAGAAAGCATCTTCAAGCTCATAAGCAGGTGTAATCCAATTGCGGGATCCCACAACTACCGGTGGAGCATCTAAATAGTCAAAAGCCAATTCGGTTATATTACGTGCCAAATCATTAAGAAATGATCCACGCGCTGTGGCATCACTGGAAAGAACGAGTCTTCCTGTTTTCTTCACCGATTCAATCACTAATTCATAATTGAAAGGAACCAACGAACGAGCATCAATAACTTCAGCGCTCATGCCATATTTCTCCTCCAAAATTTTAGCAGCGTCGAGTGCCCGATAAAGGGTGGCACCTATGGTTAGAATGGTGATGTCTGTGCCTTTGCGTTTTATGTCGGGTTCACCGAATGGAATTTCGTAGTATTCTGCTGGTACGCCACCTTCGTGAAATTGTTCTCCAATATCATAAATACGTTGACTTTCGAAGAAAACCACAGGATCGGTGCCATGCAAAGCGGTATTCATCAATCCTTTGGCATCATACGGCGTGACAGGGAATACGACTTTAAGGCCGGGAATATGTGCCACGAGCGATGTCCAGTCTTGTGAATGTTGAGCGCCATATTTTGAACCGACAGAAACGCGTAACACTACCGGCATTTTGAGAATGTTACCACTCATTGCCTGCCATTTAGGAAGTTGATTAAATACTTCATCGCCTGAACGGCCTAAAAAATCGCAATACATAATTTCAGGAATAACGCGTCCGCCGCACATGGCATAGCCGATAGCTGTCCCCACAATGGCGGCTTCCGAGATTGGTGAATTGAAAAGACGATGATAGGGTAAGGCTTCGGTAAGTCCGCGATAGACGGCAAAAGCTCCGCCCCAGTCACGATTTTCTTCTCCGTAGGCAATTAAGGTTGAATCTTCGTAAAAACGATGAACAATGGCTTCGAACAAACCATCTCGAAGTTGGTATTGTTTCATTTTCGATACCGGCTTACCTTCTTTGTCAGTGACAAAACGTTCCTTGGTAGCAATCTGTTTCACGCGAGGATTTTCTTCCATTGGATGATTAACTTCCGGTTTGGCAGTTGACATAGCATCTGCTGTTTGATTGGAAAAGATCATTTCGCCGATTCGTTCGGGATTTTTGTTCAAATCCATGCGGGGAGAAATCGTTTCGTCGATGGCTAATTTGAATACATCAACAATCGTCTCTTTTATCTCCTTTTGCAGGTTGTCCAAATCGTTTTGGTGGAGAACGCCGACTTCCATCAGTTTTTTGCCGAATTGAAGGATGCAATCTTGTTCTGTCCATGCTTCCATTTCTTCTTTTGATCGATAGGATGAAGCATCAGAGGGTGAATGTCCGCTATAACGATAGGTCATCACATCCAACAACACAGGACCGCCTTTTTGGTTGTCGAGAACATCACGTTTGCGGCGATATGCATCGATCACTGCCAATGGGTTATATCCATCAACTCGTTCAGCATGCATTTGTTCCGGGTTGATACCGGCGCCGATGCGTGCTGCCATGCCAAATCCCATAGTTTCGCCCATGGTTTGTCCACCCATTCCATAATAATTATTCATGATGTTGATGATCACAGGTAGTCCGCCTTTCATGTCATCCTGCCACAATTGCTTAAACTGATCCATTGCGGCAAACATCATGCCTTCCCACACAGGGCCGCATGCCATCGAAGCATCGCCAATATTGGCTACCACAATACCCGGTTTTCGATTGACTTTTTTGAACAGCGCTGCACCGACAGCTATATCAGCGCTACCGCCAACAATAGCGTTATTCGGGTATATTCCGAAAGGTAGGAAAAATGCGTGCATACTTCCGCCAAGACCTTTGTTAAAACCGGTTTCCCGCGCAAATATTTCAGCCATGATGCCATACAGTAAAAATCGTTTGGCTAATGCTTTGGTTGATCCATTGAATTCTTTTTTGACAATATGATAGGCTGTTCCACCGAAAAAGTCTTCCATGATTTTAGTTAACGAATCATCGTCCAATTGTTGAATGGAACGAAGTCCTTTTGCCAGTATTTCGCCATGACTCCGGTGCGAACCAAAGATAAAATCATCAATCGTCAGAGTGTAAGCCATCCCTACTGCAGCGGCTTCCTGACCGGCTGACAAATGGGCAGGGCCGGGGTTGTCGTATGCAATTCCATTGTACGAACCGGTGGTTTTTACCAAGTTGAGCATGGTTTCAAACTCACGAATAACAGCCATGTCATGGTAAATGTTCACCAAATCTTCCTTGGTGTAATTGTTGTTTTTGAGTTCCTCCTCAATCGTTTTATGGTATTGATTGACAGGAATCGGTTGAAAGTTGATTTCACCTGCTTCACGCATTTTTACAGGATCGATAAATTGACTTTTCGGCATGATATCTTGTTTTTTAAGTTGTTGTTTAATCTGATATTAGAATTCAAAAATAACCTCTTTGAAGATTTCTGAAACAGTAGGATGAGGGAAAACCACTTCTTTCATTTCTTGAAGTGTCATTTCAGCTTCTATAGCCAAACATGCTCCATAAATCATTTCGCTCGAAGGATTTCCAAGCAGATGAACTCCCAGTATTTCACCATATTTTTCACCGATTAATACTTTGCCAAGTCCGTTGCCGCCTTCATTTTCGGCTACGAAACGACCGGAATATGCCATCGGTAATTTAGCCATTCTGTAGGGAATGTTTCTTGCTTTGGCCATTTCTTCAGTAAGTCCTACACCTGCAATTTCAGGATTAGTATAAACAACACCCGGTATGGCATTGTATCGCATGGTGTCCTTTTGTCCCGTGAGATTATTCACCACTACTTCGCCTTCGCGGCTGGCTGTATGTGCCAATAATGAAAATCCGGTGACATCGCCGGCAGCAAAAATATTGGGAATGTTAGTACGCATTTTATCATCCACTTTAATGCCGCCTTTGAATAATTCAATGCCAAGTGTTTCAAGTCCAAATCCTTGTATTACAGGACGTCGACCTACACTGATGAGAATTTTATCGCCTTTTGCCGAAAAAACATTTCCTCCTTTTTCAAAGATGACTTCATTGCCATTGATTTGTGTCACTTTGGATGAAAGATGGAAAGTGATACCTTTTTTTGCATATTGTTCGCGCAGCATAGCACTCAATTCGGTATCCATGCCACTCAATATCTCATCCAACATCTCAATGATAGTAACTTTCGTGCCAAAACTGTTGAAAAAGCTTGCGAATTCCATACCAATCACTCCTCCGCCTACAATAATCAGCGATTCCGGTTGCGTGGTTAGCGATAAAATTTCACGATTGGTTACAATGACATCACCGGATTCTTTTAGCCCGGGAATAGGAGGAATAAAAGCTTCCGATCCGGTACAAATCAACAAATTGTTGGCGACATATTCTTCACCGCCACAACTGATTTTGATTCCTTCGTTTGTACGTCCCTGTATGGCGGCTTCGCCGTTAATGACCTCCACATGATGTATCTTCATTTTGGCTGCAACCCCCGACACTAATTTACGAACCACTTTGTTTTTGCGCGCCATGATTTTCTCAAAACTGAACGTGACGTTTGTTGCTTCAATGCCATAGTTGTTGCCATGAAGGGCGTTGTCATACGTTTTGGCACTGTACAGTAATGTTTTTGTCGGAATGCAGCCTTCGTTCAGGCATACTCCGCCTAACATTTTCTTTTCAAACAGAATTACGTTAAGTCCTTTTGCTCCGGCTCTCTCGGCAGCTACATATCCTGCCGGACCACCGCCTATTATAGCTAAATCAATCATAGTTTTTTGTTTAGAGTTCAAATTCGAGATTTTCGATTTCAATGGCAATTTGTTTTAGAAAACGTGTTGCTTCGCCTCCGTCCAATGCCCGATGATCGTACGTCAGACTTAATCCGATAAAAGGCACAAAGCCATAGCTTCCGTTGCCTAAATTTTTGGGTCTTGGAACGATAGTATTTACGCCTAAAATGGCAGTTTGAGGAAGGTTAATCACCGGTGTAAACATTTCTACTCCATAATTTCCAAGGTTTGAAATCGTAAAAGTTGCTGCTTCTGATGATAGTAAATCAGGATCAATACTTCCTTTTTTGCAAGCATTCGCTATCTCTTTAAATTGATTGGAAAGCCCTTGAATGGAAAGATCGTCTGCATTCTTCACAACAGGTACCATGAGCCCGCGGTCAGTATCGACGGCCAAAGCCAAGTGTACCTTATTGAAATATTTCATGCTATCGCCTAAGCAATGAGAATTGACTTGAGGAAATTTTTTCAACGCTTTAATCACGGCCATTCCTACCATATCGTTCAACGTGATGTTATACGAATATCCTTTTTCCATCGCTTTTTTTACCTTTTCTCGTAGTTCAAGGATTCGCCGTGCATCGGCTCCGAGATGATGTGTCAATTGTGCCGAGTTTTGCAGAGATAAATACATGGCTTTTGCGATTAGCTTTCGCATATTGGTCAATGGTCGTATCTCAAAATCAGCGTTGTAAACTGGATTATTTGTTGTGAGATTTTTTGAGGTGATGCTACCTCCAAGTCCCGAACCTTCCTCAGACACATATTCATTCTCTTTTGTTTCGATCTTTGCTAATGGTGTCATTTTACCTCGCGTGGAAACGAAGGCTTGGATATCGCGTTCGATAATTCTTCCTTTTGGGCCACTCCCTGGTAATTGAGTAGCGTCGACAGCCTCTTTTGTCGATAATTTTTTTGCGCGGGGTGAAATTCCCATCGAAACAATTGATTCTTGTTCCGAAGTAGTTGTGGGTTCAACAGGTTTTGATGTAATGATTGCTGAAGTGTTTTCCGTGGAAGTTTTAACCGGTGTGGAAACGATTTCTTTCGATTCCAAAGTGTCTATGGATTCACCTTCTTGTCCAATGATTAATACATTCCTCAAAACAGGTACTTCGTCGCCTTCTTCAAAAAGCAAATCAAGGATGACACCATCTACGGGTGAGAGTTCCTCAAATGAGGCTTTATCGGTTTCGTAGGCAAACAGTAAGTCATCTTTTTTGACGTGATCTCCTTTTCTCTTAAATAATTGCGTAATAATGCAGCTTTCAACTGATTGCCCTTGCTTGGGCATAATAACTATGGTTGGCATGCTATTGATTGTTTTTTAATATATATTGGTGAAATGGCTCACATTGTTCCTACAATTCAATTCAGCTCCTTCAATTTTGAACGATGCAAGACAAAGTTATTCATAATAACTTGAGTGTATAAGTGTCGAGTTTATTATTACAAATAGCTTACCATAAAAGACATACTACTTTTGTGGTAAATATTTATATGTACTTGTATATACAAATATGAGTAAAAGTAGATGTGTCTTGTTATTTTTTTCTACCTTTGCTGTGGTCATAAACATGATATTGGATAAATATGGGAGATTTGCCGGAGTACAAAAAGATGTATGAACTCATTCGTCGCCAGATCACGGATGGAGTTTACGCGGAAGGAAGTTTGCTTCCATCCGAAAATGAATTAGCGACGATTCATGGTGTAGCGCGTCCTACTGTTCGCAAAGCGTTAGATCGCCTGGTGGTTGATGGTTATATTATTAAACATCAGGGAAAAGGTAGCGTAGTGAAAGGGCCGCCTAAAGGGATAGGTATTTTATCCTTGCTGAGTACCACTTCAGCAGTTGGCGATAATATTTTAACGACCAAAATTATTACGAAACCTGAGGTGAAAACATGGAACAGCGCCTTTTCATTCTCCATTAGCGATCGTGAAAAAGAGTTGGGATGTATTTATTTTGAACGATTGAGATACATGAATGGTAAACCTGTTTTTTATGATATTACCATGCTTCCAAGCAATTATTTCCCTCGTTTTACTACTCTTAATTTAGAAAACAAATCTCTTTTCGATGTTTTACGTACAAAATATCAGGTCGAAGTGACAGGTGGCATTCAAGAGTTGTTTGCTATAAAAGCCGATACGAAACTGCAAGAACATTTTAGAATAAAAGCGGGACATCCCGTGTTGCAACTTAACCGTAAAATAGATACCAACAAAATGGGGCTTTATATCTATAGCCAAGTATTTTGTATCACGGATGAAATCGGAGTGTTTGGAACGTTTTAATGATGATATTTATCGTTTTATCTCAAAATAAACGGCAGATAAATCATCTGAAAACATGATTATCTGCCGTTTCTATTCCCTTTTATTTCTCTTTCAACAAGGCTTCAATATCTTTTTCGATGGACTCGGGTTTGACAGGCGATTCGAAGCGTTTGATGGGTTTGCCGTTCCGATCGAGCAGGAACTTGGTGAAATTCCACTTGATGGCATTGTCTAATGTACCCGGCAATGTATTCTTGAGCCATTTGTAAAGTGGGTCAGCATCTTTCCCATTCACATCAATTTTCGCAAACATGGGGAAGGTGACTCCATATTGAGATTTGCAGAAAGTGGCAATTTCCTCGGCAGTCCCGGGTTCTTGATGCGCAAACTGGTTGCAGGGAAAACCGAGAATGACAAATCCCTGATCTTTGTATTTCTTGTACAAGGCTTCCAGTCCTTTGTATTGAGGTGTAAAACCGCATTTGCTGGCTGTATTGACAATCAATACCACTTTTCCCTGGTAACTTTTCATGCTGATTTCTTTTCCTTGCAACGACTTGGCTTTGAATTGATAAAAATTTGACGATGCTGTGGTGTTTTGCCCATTGGCTTGAAAAAAGCCCACGATGGCAAGACCACATGCTAATAATAGGTTTCGTTTCATTGATGGTATCTTTTATTGTGTGAAAGGATGAACTTTGCATGTGAGGTTTCATCCTGATGATTGATTTACGAACATGCTCGTTGACGGGTTTAACCGTATCGATCATCGTAAAGTTATATCGTTTTGTCTGCGATTGTTCTCTTTGCTGTAGATATTAGCTTTTCAATATGGCTTTTAATCTTTCTTTCTGTTTCGACAAATGGAGTGATGTCTTGCATGTCATCAATAAAAAACGACAGCTATCAGCTTTCTGCAAAGCCAATAACTGTCGTTTCAATGTCTGATTGGATCGATTTATTTTGTCCCGAAAATTGCTGCTAATTTCGCAGCTAAAGCATCGCCGCGTAAATCTTTAGCAATAATCTTTCCTTGTGGATCGATTAGGAAGTTTTGAGGAATGGAGCGAACCTGATAAAGCTGAGCTGCTGCATTATTCCAATATTGTAAGTCGGATACTTGTGTCCACGTTAATCCGTCTTTTTTGATGGCATCCAACCATGCTTGACGTCCGTTTTCATTGTCTAACGATACGCTGAGAATGGTGAAATTTTTGTCTTTGAATTCGTTGTATGTTTTCACTACATTTGGATTTTCGCGACGGCAAGGGCCGCACCAAGATGCCCAAAAATCAAGTAGCACATATTTACCACGAAAATCAGACAGTTTCACCGGATGTCCCAGTGTGTCATTTTGTGTGAAATCAGGGGCAATGGCTCCAATGGCAAGGGTTTTCAGTTTTCCCAACATCTCGGCATACGCTTTTCCGGCTTGTGTGTTTTTCACTTTGTCGGAGAGCGAAGCAAAAAGTGGCGCCACTTCATTGTAATCGGGTGTGTAGCCGCCTAAACTTTTCAACGCATCCAAGCTGACGATCGTTTGCGGGTGTGCTTGAATAAATTTCTTGATAATTCCTTTTTGTTCTAAATCGAGTGCATTAAATTCATCTTCCAACTGGCTTGTAAACACCTTTGATTGTTGTTGTTCGGGTGTAGCAGCCGCATATTTGGCATATACCGCTTTTTGTTTGGCTTCGATTGGTTTCAATTGATCAAGCAACGATTGGTTGATAGCGTTTAATTCTGAACCAGAAATGATTGCATTGCTCGCAGAGTCAGGTGAAGTTACCGTTAATGTGCCTGCTTCCAAATAAAGAGGTATCATGTCGTTGTCTGAACGTTTCACGCCTGTTCCATCATGATCGACGAGCAAATAGGCTTGGGTTGGTTCGTCTAATTTTCCTGTAAAATGAAAAGCTCCTTGTGCAATGTCAGTAGTATCCACCACCGTTTGAGTTCCTGAACGATACGTTAAATAGGCTTTTGCCGGAGCATTCAGATGATCCACCGTTCCGTTAAGGGTAAAAGTGGCTTGTTGTGCCATAAGCATCATGGGGAATGCACCAGCTACTAAAAAAAACAGTTTCTTCATTCGATCTTTCTTTTAATGGGTTGAAATATAAAATGGGCATGTACCATTTGTTGATTTTATAACGTTGAACGAACATGCTCGTCTGTATTTTGTGCTTGCAACAAGCAAAATAACTCATCAAATGTACGACTTTATTATAGCCAACCTTCTTTTTATCTGGTTTTTTAGAAAAAATAAAGAATTTCTTTTTCTATAAGGCCCGTACTTCTTGTTCCAACTTTCTATGGCATCCATTCTCTTGGTCTTAAAGAAACACTCTTTCCTGTGCTATTACCGGAGATTGTTCGTCTCTTTTCTTGCGAGAGGAATGTTGAGTTTTTATTGATAAACATTCTACCGCTATTGTTTTCGACTTGTTTTTACACTATATTTGTTTGATTACTTCAGATTTATATGTGACGGTTATTATCTTTGGTATATGGGCTGTTGGTGGGAGCGCGAAACGAAGATCAAGCCATACAGGACACAAAAACGGCTGTCGTAACATTGTCTCACGCTGAAATTGAAGAAATAAACTGCTTTTTAATTGCCATGTAACGTTTTGCTCAAACTATTCAGGTAAAGACAGACAAGGCTGTCGGATATTATAATTACAGATACAAAAGAATTTATTTTATGTCGACTATTTTATTTTCATCGTTGTCCATTCGAGAGGTTACGTTCAAGAATCGTCTTGTTATGTCGCCTATGTGTCAATATGCTGCTGAAGATGGCTTCGCCTCCGATTGGCATTTGGTTCATTATGGAAGTCGCGCCGTAGGTGGTGCTGGGTTAATTCTTCAGGAAGCTACGGCTATTTCGCCTGAAGGTCGAATTTCGCCCGATGATATGGGTTTGTGGAAAGATGAGCAGATTGCTCCTTTGCAACGTATCACGGCTTTTATTGCTGCTCAGGGAGCTGTCCCGGGTATTCAGTTAGCTCATGCCGGACGTAAAGCGAGCACTTCGTCCGAGTGGAAAGGTGGTGGTAGCGTGGTAAGTCCCGATGCCGGAGGTTGGCAGACGGTAGCTCCTTCGTCGGTGCCTTTTCGTGATTCTGATCCTTACCCCGAAGCATTGACAATAGAAGGAATTCACAACGTGATTGATCATTTTGTGCAAGCTGCCAGACGGGCACTGATCGCAGGATATAAAGTAGTAGAAATTCATGCGGCGCATGGTTATCTGCTGCATCAATTCTTGTCGCCACTGAGCAATCTCCGTACTGACGGTTATGGTGGTATTTTCGAACATCGCGTTCGTTTGTTGTTGGAAGTGGTTGAAGCCGTCCGTGCCGTGTGGCCTGCCGAATACCCTTTGTTTGTGCGCATCTCGGCAACGGATTGGGCCGATAAAGGGTGGAATGGTGATGACGCAGTCAAGTTGGCGGCTTTGTTGAAAGAGCGCGGTGTTGATTTGATGGATGTGTCGTCGGGTGGACTTGTTGCTACGGCTAAAATTCCTGTCGCCTTTGGTTATCAGGTGGGTTTTGCATCGCGCATTAAACATCAAACCGGCATAGCAACGGGTGCTGTCGGTATGTTGGTGCACCCAATTCAAATGGAGACGTTGTTAGTAAATGGCGATGCCGATCTTATCGTCGTTGGGCGTGAGTGGTTGCGCAATCCTTACTTTGCCCTTGATGCTTCTTCCACGTTGCATTCAGACGTGGCTTGGCCGGTGCAATATCAACGCGCCAAACGGTGATGAAAGGTAATAGGGAGCTGCAAAGGGAATAGGGAGCTGCAAAGGGAATAGGGAACTGTAGAGGTAATTGGCAATAGACAACAAACTACGTGTAAGGTGTAATGTGGAAAGTGTAAGAGATCCTTCAATCAGTTATTCAGTTATTGCTGTCATTTTGCAATGAGATAAAAATGAGCTTGTTTAACCAATAAAAAAAGGAGGTAATTATGGCACTGATTAAGAAAGATGAATTAGTTCCTGCTTGGTCGAATTTCTTCAACGATTTTTTTAATCGCGATCTGTTCGATTGGTCATTACGCCATTTCTCGGGTCCTAATTCAACGTTACCATCGATTAATGTGAAAGAGACACCCGATGATTTTGAAGTTGAAATGGCTGCGCCGGGTATGGAGAAAGAAGATTTTAAGATTGAATTGAACAACGGTATGTTGACAATCTCTTCCGAAAAGAAGCAAGAGACTACCACCGAAGAGAAGGGTCAATATACCCGCCGCGAGTTTAGTTATCAATCGTTCAGCCGCTCTTTGGCGCTTCCTGTAAGCGCTGATAGCGAGAAGATTTCCGCTAAGTATGATAACGGGCTTTTGAAGGTGGTGATAGCAAAAAAAGAAGAAGGGAAACCAAAACCCACCAAACAAATCTCGATTGAATAACCCTGTTGTCCTCAAAAAGCTGTTTCCTTCAATGATAGGGAAACAGCTTTTTGTGTTTGATTTCAAAGTATGTAGCATTACCCGATTATATTGATTAAGATGAAAACAAAAAGTGAAACGTTCTTATTGGAACATGAGAAAGAATGGGAGAAAGTAGGCGAGGGCGTTCGACGTCAAATCATGGGCTACGACGGACATGTGATGATGGTGAAAGTTGCTTTTCAGCAAGGGGCGGAGGGTTACACGCACGAACATTTTCATTCGCAATGCAGCTATGTGGCAAGCGGAACATTCCAAGTCACGGTGGATGGCAAAATGAAACTATTGAATCCGGGCGATGGCTTTTATGTAGAACCCGATCAAATGCACGGCGTTATTTGTCTTGAAGAAGGGATGCTGATTGATTTCTTCAGCCCGATGCGGGAAGATTTTCTCCAACAATGAGTCACGTCATTCGTTATGCTAAAAAAATCAGGCGGATTTACGATGGTAAGTCCGCCTGATTGTTTTTATAGTAACGGCTTCTTTTTTATGCTTTTGGCGAAGTCGTATCAGGTTTTGCGTTGTTAGCATCGTTGTTGCCTCCTTTGTGGCGTGCCAGCAGGTCGGCATAATATTTGCGGGCAGAATTCAGCAGGTTGAGTACGCTGACAAATTGCTCCAAATGGAGTGCGTTAGTCATTGCCACTACATATTTTGTCATTTCGGCATACGTTTCAAGCAGCTCTTTACGCAATAGTTTGGCGTTATAGGTTTCGGTTGTTGCATCTTCTACGAGGCGCCCTTCAAATAAGGTTTTGAAAGTAGCATTGTTGTTTTTCAATCGGGTTATAGGACGCCCTATGTTGAGAAAGACAACTTTTTCGCTGTAATTGGCTCCTTCAAGGTCGGCAATCAATTTTTCGATGCCGGTTGTTTCTGCACCATAAGGTAACTCTTCGATATCCTTATAGACATTTATTAGGTTCATGAGGCTTTTAGCAGCTTCTTGTTCGGCAGCATCGTCAGAGTCAAGAAACAGTTTGACTGATTTTTTGAGCTGACCAAAAGCCAAATCACGGTTTTTGTCAGCCACGGTGATTTTTTCTGTCTCGTCGCTTTTCCTGATTTGTTTTAGGGCTGCTTTGAAGCTGGTGTTTTTGTCGAATACAGCTTTCAGGTAGTTTTTCAGAGGCTCATCGGTGATGAGCGCCGGATCGAGGGTGGCAATGTTACTTTGATGAAGGTCGATGAGTTGTGCGATTTCGAGCTGTGTGAGCGCGGTCACTCTTAATTGTTCCAATTCCATATTTCTACTTGTTTTTAAGGTTTAAAATAGAGCATATTATAAATTCCAAAAGATTTCTCATTCAATTAATTGTTTATTTGCTTAGCTGAGGCTCATCCGGTCTAAACGGAAAAGATTTCTGCTTAGCTGAGGCTCATCCGGTCTAAAAGGAAAAGATTTCTGCTTAGCTGAGGCTCATCCAAAGAAAACGATGTTTCTTTTTAAACTGTCCGGCGGGCTGCTGCCATAAATCCTCCTTTGAGGATATTCTGAGCATGTTCATCGCGACGACCCAAATCACAAATAAGCAACGGTGCATACTAAATTAATACAATGATTGATGCAAATATAATAATTTTTCGGAAACCAAAGAGGAAACAATAAAAAATAAGTGCATTTTTTATTGTCTCATGATGAGGAAGGCGGTATTATGTTGTATTTTTTAAGTAAACAAGGCAGTTTGCGGGTCATTTACAGGTGTCATGGATTCGATAAAACCAGTCCAAAGGCTCAAATTAAGGCTTAAACCGTATTTCTCGTTTATGTTAATCAATTGTTCTTCCATGTATTGCTTCGGCATGCTTCGTGCAAGTTTTAGCAAGTCGATTCGCATTAATCCTGCATTCCCGAAACACCTAACAAGGATTCACGCTCAAAAACCTTGTAAATAACTAAAATCCCGAAAAATAACCCTGAATTTATTTGGAAAGAACATCGTTATGTACTATATTTGCATACATAACGATGCAAGCAATGAGTATAGTCAAGCAATTGGACAAGAGGTCGGGCATCACCTATGCCTATGAGTCACTTTCCCACTGGGACAAGGAGAAGAAACAGTCAAGGTCAACCCGCAGGCTTATCGGCCGTGTGGACGATAAAACAGGCGAGATAATCGCCACGGACGGAAGAGGCCGAAAAGAGTCTTCCGGGGATGGGGAGACATTCAGGGTTAAGCGCGGTCGGATCCCTTCTTTGTCCGTGAGCAGGCAGTTTTTCGGTGCGACCTACCTGCTGGACAAGATCGGCGAAAAGATCGGAATAATAGACGACCTGCGCTCGTGCTTTCCGAACAATTTCAAGACGATACTCTCCATAGCGTACTTCCTCATTCTTGAGGAGAACAATCCCTTGTTCAGATTTGGGCACTGGGACCGTTTGCACCGGCACCCTTTTGGCGGGGACATCCCCTCCCAAAGAAGCAGCGAGTTGTTCGCGAGCATCACCGAGGAACAGAGGCAAAAGTTCTTCCGCCTGCAGGGAAGGCGACGGAGCCAGGACGAATATTGGGCGTATGATTCCACCTCGATTTCCAGTTATTCTGAATGTCTAAGCCAGGTGCGCCATGGGAAAAACAAGGATAACGAACAGTTGCCACAGTTGAACCTGCTTCTGCTTTTCGGTGAGAAATCCAACCTTCCGTTTTATTACAGAAAACTGGCGGGAAACATTCCAGACGTGAAAACCGTGCAGGTGTTGTTGCGAGACTTGGACGTGCTGGGCTATCCGAAGGTCAAACTGGTCACTGACAGGGGTTTCTACAGCACGGACAATGTGAATGGACTATACAAAAGCCATGTCAAGTTCCTGATGGGTGCCAGCACCTCTCTGTCCTTTGTGAAGAAGGTGATCGAGTCGGTGAAGGGCACCATCCGTGACTGGTCACACTACAACGACAAGTACGACCTCTACGCTTGCAGCCAGACGATAGAGTGGGACTACACCCAGATTCGCCCCAACAAAGGGGATACCCTGAAGGGGAGCCGAAGAATGTACCTCCATCTATACTACAATGCAGACAAGGCGGTGGAGGACAGCAGGAAATTCAACCTTCGCATGACGGCCCTTAGCCAGGAGCTGCAATCCGGCAAAAGGAAAGCCGAACACGAGAAGGATTATGGAAAATACTTCGAGGTGACGCAGACGCAGGTAAGATGCATCAGGGTAACTGCCAAGCAAGCGGTCATGGACGAGGCCAAGAGCCGCTTTGGCTATTTTGTCCTTCTGAGCAATGAGGTGAAAACCTCTGAAATGGCGCTGGAGATATACAGAAACAAGGACGTGGTCGAAAAAAGTTTTGGCAACATCAAGGAACGACTCAACGGCAGGAGAATGCTCGTCTCCTCCGAAGCAAGCCTGGAAGGGAAGCTCTTCGTTGAGTTCATCGCATTGATCCATCTATCGTATATCAAGAAACAAATGAGTGAAAAGGATCTTTTCAAGCAATATACCACTCAAGGATTGCTGGACGAAGTGGATTTGATAGAATGCTTCAACGAACCCGGCAAAGCCCTGTTCGTGGGCGAAGTCCTGCAAAAGCAGCGGCAGATATACAAGGACATGAACGTGCAAGCACCTAATGTGATTTCCTCGTTAGGTTAGTGCGGGAATGCAGGATGTCAGCATAGCATTTGTAGCTTGAAACTTCACTATAAATCAGTATTTTATTGTTAGAAAGCATCAAGAGCCGTGAGGTAATATTGAAATCCTTTGTAGTAATTATTGTGCGTCACATCGAACCGTAGGTTGATATTTG
>DAHXOX010000061.1 GCA_027364655.1 Paludibacter sp.
TTTTGAGCAAAAGTAGTTCCCGTTGATAAACAAAAAAGTACCAATAGTACCGAATAGATCAATTTCTTCATGTGAATATTTTTTAGTTTATGATAAGAATAATCTCGTTCAAAAGTACAAAAATATTTTTGAATCAAGCAAATGACGATTTCTTTTCAAATAAAATCCCATTTTTTATGCACAGACAGCTTCTCTAAAACCATAAAGCAACAGAGTCAGCCATCAGAAAGACAGCATACTAACGGTGAGACGCATCCTTTGTCACGATCGCTAACCCGCTCAAAATGACTATGCCTACTTCACATCCAACACTTTGCCGCTGCCGGCATGTTTCACTTCCACCGTTTCGCCTGTAAAGCCGACCGTACCAAACTCCACGCCGAGGCTCAACACCACAAGAATCCGAAAATAGGGCAACCGCTGAATGTTTAGCAAATCTGCCGCTGTGTTGATACGGGGAATCGTAACCGTTGCCTACAACTAGTCGCGGTTGATGTTCCAGCTTGGCAACACACGCAGCACACTGTTGATAAGATAATTGCGATTGAAGTTAAACCCCACCAAAGCCTGCCGATACAATGATACGCTTATCGACCGCTGCCCGTTTTCGTGAGTTGTGTCGCATTTCTGGATGTTTTTGACTAATCCGGTCAGCACCGGCGTTAACCCATTTTGCAGCTATCCGGTCATAAACTTATAAAGTCAGACTTCTACGACCTCTATTTGATAATCAAGTGATAATAAAACAATAGAAACAATAGAAACGAAAAAAACACCTCAGGTAATCTTAAGGTTTATAATCTAACCGGTGCTGTAGTGCTTTCTATACATACAGATGGAAATTTCACTACATCCCTTGACAAAGGCATCTATTTAGCCCGTTTTGTTAATGATAACGGAACAACGATATCCGGCAAAGTAGTTTTAAATTAAGCCATTATAGAAATTGCTTGAACAGGCAATGAATAAAAAAGTATTTTGAAGAACGCTATCTCCTGCATGGTGTTCTTCAAAATACTTCGTCAGTTAAGTACTTCCGGCATATATAAAACCTCGATTTTTTCAAAAACACAAACATCAACAATCTATGTGATTTTTTAGAAATTCAAACTTTCTACATATCATACAGATTTCCAAAATAAGCACTATTTTTGTAGAAATATTTTTCTGTGTACGAAAACGGAAATGCTATTTTATAAATGTTTGTATACAGCTTCTTTGAATTAGGAGCCCTTAGACATGACCTGACACTATTCCGTTTTGTATTGATAAAAATTTCATCAAAGCAAGTGCCATCAAAAATTGAGAAATTAGCATAAACAGAAAATAGAACTATTTTAAGTATGAAATCGTAGTAATTTTAATCATTAAAAAAACAGCATCATGAAATTAGGAAAGTACAGTATCGGCATTGGCGACCGCTTTGCACATCAGGGGATAGCGCAGCTTCGAGGTATCGTTAAGGCAAATCAGTTTGGATTAGATATTAGTCCAGTTTGGAACAAATCGAACCGCGAACATATTTATGTTCACTCGCATCCGACTGACGTACGGAAAGAAGCAGATGCAGCAGTGACGGCTCTTGCTTTCAAAGGAAAATACTTTGTAGATGCCGATCATATCAATATGGGGACAGTAACTCCTTTTGTTGAAACCGCTGATTTCTTTACGCTTGACGTAGCTTCATTTATCGGGAAAGAAAGTAAACCGGAAGAAATACAGTCTTTTATTTCTTCGTGTGAGAAATATATGGGGCAACTAATCATACCGGGAATAGACCATCCCTTAGTTGTTTCAGAATCTCTTTTAGAGAAAATCGCCACTAAATTTTTAGCGGCAACACAGCAGGCATCAGAGATTTACCATTTTCTGAAAACCTCCAAAGGGGAAGGAAATTTCATTACGGAAGTTTCGATGGACGAAGTAGAGACCCCTCAAACTCCGATTGAATTGCTGTTTATCTTGAAAATGTTAGCTGACAAAGGAGTACCCGTTCAAACCATTGCACCTAAATTCACAGGCCGTTTCAATAAAGGCGTTGATTACAAGGGAAATACTGAACAGTTTGCCAAAGAGTTTGAAGAAGATGTATTGGTACTTGACTTTGCGGCAAAGGAGTTTGGACTTCCTGAAGAAATTAAATTAAGCGTGCATTCCGGCAGTGACAAATTTTCCATTTATCCAATCATGGCACAGGTCATTAAGAAACACGACAAAGGACTTCATGTGAAAACAGCCGGAACCACTTGGCTCGAAGAAGTGATCGGGTTGGCACTTGCAGGTGGTGAAGCGTTGGAAATGGCAAAATCGATTTATGCAAACGCATTAGAGCAGAAAGAACAATTATGTGCTCCCTATGCCGATGTAATTGAGATTGACGCAACGCAGTTACCTTCGGTGGAAGAAGTGAAAGGTTGGAACGGCGAAAAATTTGCAAACACGCTACGCCACATTCCCGGACATCCTGACTACAATCCAAATTTCCGTCAATTGGTTCACGTTGCTTACAAAGTTGCAGCCGACATGGGAAAAAGTTATACTGATCTGTTGGAGAAACATTCCGATATCATTGGCGCTTGTGTGGAAGAAAACATTTATGAACGCCATTTGAAACGACTATTTAGTTTGTAAGGTAAAATGGAGACAGAGAAAAACAGAATTGAAGTGGATAAATACGCATTGAAAAACAAACAACTATGCAAAACTTATTTGATTTACGCGATAAAGTGGTAGTAATTACCGGAGGCACCGGAGTTCTGGGGAGTAAAATGTCGGAATATTTAGCAGAACAAGGAGCAAAAGTTGCCATCTTAGCAAGAAATGTGGCAAACGGCGAAAGTTTAGTTAAACGCATAACGGAAAAAGGAGGCACTGCCATGTTTCTGCAATCTGACGTTGTCGATCGAAAGCAACTGGAACAGAATGCACGAGACATTATGGAGAAATTTGGCCGTATTGACATTTTGATAAACGGAGCCGGTGGTAACATGCCGGGAGCAACCATTGGGCCGGATAAAACCATTTTTGATTTGAATATAGATGATTTCCGCAAAGTGGTAGATTTAAATTTAATGGGCACAGTGATACCCACCATGGTTTTTGCCAAAGAAATGGTAAAGCAAAAACAAGGCAACATCATCAACATCTCTTCTGAATCGGCATTGCGTCCTTTGACACGCGTCGTTGGTTATGGCGCTGCAAAAGCAGCTGTTACAAACTTCACAAAATATCTGGCTATCGAATTGGCTACGAAGTTTGGCGAGGGATTGCGTGTAAATGCTATGGCACCTGGATTTTTTCTCACAGAACAGAACCGCACGTTACTGACCAATCCCGATGGGAGCCATACAGATCGAGCAAAAACCATTTTGGCACACACTCCTTTTAACCGTTTTGGTGAGGCTGAAGAATTACTTGGCACCTTGCACTGGTTGGCAAGCGACGCTTCCAAATTTGTCACCGGCACCTTGACTGTCATCGATGGTGGCTTTGATGCGTTTGCCATTTAGCACAAACCCGATAATTTATTCAAGCTGAATTTTTTATTAAAACCAATTATCATTACTTGTTATGAGCTTATCATTAAAAAAAAATTGCGCCTACTCTCTTTTAGTCCCTTCCAGCATGGGAATTCGTATTACTCCTGTAAATGGGCAACCGGTTCACAGCAGCCATTTGTTCGAAATGCAAGCAACAAGCGCAGAAACCAATGTTGCCAGCATTTCCTCCTTTTTAGGACTGCCGGTGAAGGTGTTGACCACCTTTGTCAAAGATAGTCCCATTGCTCAATTCATCAAAAGTGATTTGAAAAGCCGCCATATCGACTACGAAGGCCCGGAAGTTGCGCAAGGCGACCCTTGGGGTTATCGTCACCAATTCAACATTGCCGACAGCGGATTCGGATCGAGAGGACCACGGGTGTTGAATGATCGCGCCGGAGAGGTAGGACGGACATTAAACGTAAAAGACTTCGATTTAGAAAGAATATTTGGAAAAGAAGGCGTTCAAATCGTACATTTGTCGGGATTAATTGGTGCCTTATCGCCCGAGACCAGTAATTTTTGTCTCGAATTAGCCCGTTTTGCCAAAAAACATGGGACACGCATTTCGTTTGATTTGAATTACAGAGCTTCATTTTGGAAAGGTCGCGATAAAGAGCTACGTGAAATCTTCACTGAAATTGCTTCGGTTGCTGATATTTTAATAGGGAATGAAGAAGATTTTCAACTCTGTTTAGGTATTGAAGGCCCCGAAGCCGGAGGAAAAGGGATTGATGCTAAGATTGATGGATTTAAAGAAATGATTGGCCGCGTAAAAAAAGCGTTCCCGAATGCTTCAGTATTTGCCACCACCTTGCGTCAGGTGATCAGTGCCAATGAACATCTATGGGGAGCTATTATGCTTGAAGAAAATAATTGGCAAGTAATTGAGCCACGAAAGATTAACGTGCTCGATCGTATCGGTGGCGGTGATGGGTTTGTTGGAGGGATGCTTTACGCTATTTTGAGAGAATGGGAACCGGAAAAATGGGCACAGTTTGGCTGGGCTTCTGGCGCATTAGCAACCACATTTTTAACTGACTACGCACAACCAGCCGATGAAGAAATGATTTGGAGCATCTGGGGTGGTAATGCAAGGGTGAAAAGATAAATTCATTTACCTTTCATTTAGCAAATGAATAATTAGCAAATAAAACGATGTTGTATTACGAAATAGGTTCAACAGAACTCGAACTCAATGCAGAAGATTTGAAGAAAGGTCTTTATGAAGCGTTGAATAAGTTAGGCACTAAGAAAAAGGTGCTTGCCATTCCACCTGACTACACACGGTTGCCAAGTCGGTCGGGGGAACTGACAGAATTTACATGGCAATATTATGGAGACGCGTTAACGGATGTCTTACCGGCATTGGGCACACACACACCGATGACTTCGCAACAAATTGCACACATGTTCGGTTCACTTCCTTCTTCGTTGATTCGCGATCACGATTGGCGCAATGACGTGGTGACTTTAGGGTACGTTCCGGCAGAGTATGTAAAAGAGGTTTCGGAAGGCGCTGTTGACTTTTCCTGGCCGGTGCAGGTCAACAAACTATTGATAGAAGGCCATTTCGATTTGATCCTTTCTATTGGTCAAGTCGTTCCGCACGAAGTGGTAGGAATGGCCAATTACAACAAAAACATTTTCGTGGGGACAGGCGGAGTGGAAGGCATCAACAAAAGTCACTTTGTTGGAGCCGCTTATGGTATGGAAAAAATGATGGGACATGCCGATACGCCTGTTCGTCGCCTATTTAACTACGCATCAGAACATTTTGCCAAACATTTGCCCATTGTCTATGTACAAACCGTCGTTGGATTGGATAAAAGTGATGGAAAAATAAAAACGCGCGGACTTTTTATCGGGGATGATTTTGAAGTATTCGATAAAGCAGCTAAATTAGCACTTCAGGTAAATTTTGAAATGCTCGACAAACCTCTGAAAAAAGTAGTTGTTTATCTTGACCCTACTGAGTTCAAAAGCACGTGGTTAGGCAATAAATCAGTTTACAGAACACGAATGGCCATTGATGATGGTGGAGAGCTGATTGTGATTGCCCCTGCGCTAAAAGAGTTTGGAGAAGACAAAGAAATAGATCGATTGATTCGCAAATACGGCTATTTTGGGACACCTGCCACGCTCAAAGCATGTGATGAAAACGAAGAGTTGCGCAATAACTTAAGCGCTGCCGCTCATTTGATTCATGGCTCGTCCGAAGGGCGTTTCAGCATCACATACTGTCCCGGGAAAGGCACAGAAAACTTAACACAAGCTGAAATAGAAAGCGTTGGATTCAAATACGGTGATATTGACGAAATAAAGAAAAAATACCATTTCGATCAATTAAAAGAAGGATACAATACACTTCCAAATGGCGAAGAAATATTCTACATATCCAATCCGGCTTTAGGATTGTGGGCTTTTAGGGATCGGTTTAAATATTAGACAAAGAAAGTAAGTCACAGAAAAAGGCAAAGAGGGAAATGAAGTATTAGAATTTTGATTATAACTATAAGATGAAAATTGTTATTGACGATAAGATTCCTTATATTCGTGGAGCATTTGAAAATATAGCCGAAGTGCTATATTTACCCGGCAAGCAAACCACACCGGAAGTAGTAAAAGATGCCGATGCCTTAGTTACTCGAACCCGAACCATTTGTAACGAAAAACTTTTGGCAGGATCGACAGTGAAATTTATTGCCACAGCAACCGTTGGATTTGACCATATTGACACAGAATATTGTGCTGCAAAAGGCATTCAGTGGGAAAATGCTCCGGGCTGCAACTCCAAATCGGTTGTGCAGTACATTGCTTCCACCCTAATGGTGCTGGCAGAAAGGAAACAAATCTCGTTGAAGGATTTAACGATGGGTGTGATTGGCGTTGGCAATGTAGGAAGTAAAATAGCTCGTCTTGGCAATTTACTTGGGATGAAAGTGCTCCTCAACGACCCACCTCGCGAACGCGCCGAAGGCTCAGCCGCTTTTGTTAGTTTAAAACAAATTATTGAACAGTCCGACATCATTTCGTTACATGTACCATTGAACATGAAAGGAGAGGATGCTACTTTCCATCTGGCAGACGAATTGTTTTTTTCAACTCTGAATAGAAAGCCAATTCTCATAAACTCATGCCGTGGCGAAATAGTTAAAACAAATGCAGTAAAAGATGCTATTAAAGCAGGCCAAATTGCTGCTTTTGTGTGTGATTGTTGGGAAAACGAACCCAACATTGATCTGGAATTATTAGCCTTAACGGAGTTGGCTACGCCACATATTGCAGGTTATTCAAAAGATGGTAAAGCCTTGGGAACACAAATGAGCGTTCAAGCTATGAGTAAATTCTTCCATCTTGGATTTGACAATTGGCAACCGATAGGCGTGGAATTACCCAAAAATCCTGTTATCGAGATAAACGGAACGAGACTCAATGAGCATGAAATCATGGCTAAGGCTATTCTTGCCACGTACGACATTAGACAAGACGATGCCGTTTTCCGAAATAACACCGCACTCTTTGAACAACTTCGCGGCGACTACCCAACCCGACGTGAGTTTCCGGCTTATACGATTAAGGCCAAGAACATTTCAATAGAGACATTGGAGAAACTCAAAGAGATTGGATTTAGCATTGACTATTCGCAAGAAAATAAAGAATAAACCATTTAATTAATCATCAATTATTTATGAAAAAAAAGGCTGATATTGGACTAATCGGGTTAGCCGTTATGGGCGAAAACCTTGTGCTGAACATGGAAAGCAAAGGATATACGGTAGCTGTTTTCAATCGCACCATTGAACGAGTCGACCATTTTATGGCAAATCGCGGTGCCGGAAAAAATTTCATCGGAACACATTCCATCGAAGAACTCTGTGCTTCGCTCGAAAGGCCACGCAAGGTGATGATGCTCGTGAAAGCAGGACAACCTGTTGACGATTTCATTGAGCTACTGATTCCGCATTTGGAGCCGGGTGATATCATTATCGATGGTGGAAATTCACACTTCCCTGACACGATTCGTCGCGTCAAATATGTCGAAAGCAAAGGATTACTCTATATAGGCACGGGCGTTTCGGGTGGTGAAGAAGGCGCTTTATTAGGCCCCTCATTAATGCCTGGTGGATCACCTGCTGCTTGGCCGGCTGTAAAAGAAATCTTTCAAGCTGTTTCTGCCAAAGTAGAAGATGGAACACCTTGCTGCGATTGGGTCGGTGAAGGTGGTGCAGGTCATTTTGTAAAAATGGTGCACAATGGCATCGAGTACGGTGACATGCAGATTATCAACGAAGCGTATCAAGTAATGAAAGATATGCTTGGAATGAGTGATGACGAAATGCACGAAGTATTTAAGACATGGAATGAAGGGGATCTGGATTCGTATCTGATTGAAATAACACGTGATATTTTAGCTTACAAAGACGAAAATGGAGAACCATTGGTTGAAAAAATTCTCGACACTGCCGGACAGAAAGGTACCGGAAAATGGACAGCCGTCAGCGCACTCGATTTAGGAATTCCACTCACCTTGATCGGCGAATCGGTATTTTCGCGCTGTTTGTCAGCACAAAAGGATCTTCGTGTCGAAGCATCAAAACTGCTTAACGGACCAAAAGTAACCTTCACCGGCGACAAAAAACAAATGATTGATGACTTGAAAGATGCCCTGTTCGGAGCAAAAATCATTTCGTATGCTCAAGGCTATAACCTCATGATGGAAGCAGCCAAAGAATATAAATGGAATCTTAATTATGGAGGCATCGCTCTGATGTGGCGTGGTGGATGTATTATCCGCTCTATCTTCCTGGGTGACATCAAAAAAGCATTCGACAAAAATCCAAATCTCGAACATTTGCTTTTCGATACACATTTCAAAAATATCGTAGAAACAGCACAAGCCGGTTGGAGACGCGTGTGCGCTTCAGCGTTGACCAATGGGATTCCTGTTCCTGCGTTGACGGCAGCACTTTGTTATTTCGACGGATTACGCACTGAACGGTTGCCGGCAAACCTTTTACAAGCTCAACGCGACTACTTTGGCGCCCACACATACGAACGCATCGACCAACCACGCGGCCAATTTTATCATACCAATTGGACAGGCAAAGGAGGTGACACCGCCTCAACAACCTATTTAGCTTAGGTCTTAGCCTTATTTAATGAAGAGAAAAGACTGTCTCAATTTATTTTTGAGACAGCCTTTTCTCTTTTATTTTGTGATTGCCAAGAAAGAACATACACACAAGATAAAAACCCAATTATTGAAAAAACAACGAAAGCAAAGGTGATTTCTGATTAGCGGTGCGATTTCTCTTTTTCTTTTGAAGCAATGTGTGCATTTTTGAAGTGTCGGCAGCAGATTCTTGGCGTTCGGATTCATCAAACAAAAGATGTTCCCGCAAAGCAGGTCCCTGCTCAACTTCAGTTTTAGTTTCCTCAGAAGCAACAACCTTCTGAGGCTCTATTTGAAGTGTCGGAAGATCGTCAGCCGGCGTTAACAACGCTTCTCCACGTCGATAATAATAAATCACGCCCCATGATTTGCAGGTTTCAAGGCGTTGATATGGTGGAAGTGATAGAAAACCGGCTTCAATCTGGTTCCAAATGTCAGCAATCAACGCATCAACCGAATCTCGCATCGCATTCACCTGAACGGCATAACGCTGGGTATTTTGTTGCAATGAGAGCTGATTCAACCGATATTCTTTGAAAATGTCATAATGCACATTTACTTTGGCAATGGTCGGATTGTAAAGCGGCGTGCCACCTAAACGAATGCGTTCGGCCTCACCTTCGATGATGTGTGCACCTGCTTCAACTAAAGCATCGGCGGATGAAAAGTTCGGCATAGAATAAGCATCGGCGGGCAAATGATACAAGCGCTTAATTTCCGCTTTAATCTCACCACGGATGATGGACATGTTTAGCACTTGAATAAAATGAGAGAGATAGAGTTTGGCATTTTGAAACACCTCTTGAAAACCTTTGTTTGCAGTTATTTGACGTTCGTACATCTGCTGATAAAGCGAAATTGCATGTTCAAAGTTTTGCAACAACGTTTTTGCTTCAAGTTGGGATTTATACGATACGACGGAATCGCCTTGTTGGGTTGCAGATGCCCCGAGTATGGCACGAAGCGTGCGAAGGCGTGCTTGATCGGTATTGGGTAATCTTCTGTAAGGCATGGAAGTGTTCGATTAGAGGTTATTATGTTTGGCGTTGCATAAGCGAAGAGGCATAATCAATGAGGATTGTTTTGCGCGATTCAGGCAGCGAAAGTGCACTGAGAGCAGCAAAAGCACGCGCATGAAAACTCGCAATCTGATGTTCACAGAGCAATTTTATTCCCAGCGTATTATATATCTCTGTCACTGCTTGAATTTTCTCTTTGGGCTGATGGATATCTGCATTCAACCAATGAAAGAGCGTGTCTTTTAATGTGCCGGTAGCCCTATTCATTGCTGAAATAAGCAAAAAGGTCTTTTTGTTCGACACAATATCTCCACCAATATTTTTTCCAAAGGTCTGCGAATCGCCATACACATCGAGCAAATCATCTTGCAACTGAAAAGCTAATCCCAACGAAGAGCCGAATTCGTAAAGCAATTGTGCTTCCTGATCTGTAGCTCCACCTATCCAAGCGCCAATCTGAAGGCTGGCAGCCAGTAAAACGGCTGTCTTCAAGCGAATCATTTCAAGATATTCCTCTTGTGTAACCTCTGGTTTTTTCTCGAAATCCATGTCCAATTGTTGTCCTTCACAAACTTCGATGGCGGTTTGAGAAAAAAGCTGCAAGATTTTGGGGAGAAGCCATGCAGGCACTTGTGCCAAATGTTGATATGCCTGTATTTGCATGGTATCGCCTGAGAGTATGGCTACGTTGTCACTCCATTTTCGATGTACCGTAAGTTGGCAACGTCTTTTATCGGCATTGTCCATGATATCGTCATGCACCAACGTGAAATTGTGAAATATTTCAATCCCAAGCGCCGCTTCAATCGCCGGTTCTACCTCATCAGAAAAGAGATTGCACGCCATCAAGGCAAGTATTGGCCGCAATCTTTTCCCACCTAACGAAAGAACATAGCGAATAGGCTGATACAAATCGGTAGGTGCGATTGGATAAGAAATGGCTTCAATCTTCTGATTGATAATTTTTTGAATTTCAATGGCTGTCAACATAGGTTCCACGATAAAGACAATAGCGAAAGTACAAGAAAAAAGCGAAAAAGAGACAAAAGGTTTGTTGACAACGAAAATTTAACCTTTGACACATATATCAAGCCTTATTGTGTTGTCGTCTCAATACAAAACAGATGGAAGAAGCTGTCAAAAACATAAAAAACAGAGCAGAAATAGAAAAACATTCCGTTTTACTGAAAACCATTTTCCATTTTAAGCAAACATCGCTACATTTGTGTGCATAAAAACACAAATTTTATCTATACGATGTTAGTCAAAACCTTTGGAGCTGCGGTTCATGGCATTCATGCAACGATTGTAACCATTGAAGTCAATGTGTCGCGAGGCATTCGGTTTCTTTTAGTAGGGTTGCCCGACAATGCGGTCAGAGAGAGCCAGCAACGCATTATTTCGGCGCTGCAAGTGAATAAGATTGAGTTCCCCCGCCATCAAGTCGTCATCAACATGGCGCCGGCAGACATTCGCAAAGAAGGTTCTGCATACGATTTACCGTTGGCCATTGGCATCTTAGCTGCATCGAAAACCATTCATTGCAACGAATTAGACAAATACCTCATCATGGGCGAACTCTCTTTGGACGGGACGTTGCAGCCGGTAAAAGGAATGCTACCCATTGCCATCAAAGCCCGTGAAGAAGGTTTTAAGGGAATGATTGTGCCAAAACAAAATGCACGCGAAGCCGCCGTGGTAAACAACATCTCCATTTACGGAGCAGAAACCATCAAAGAGGTACTCGATTTTTTGAATGGAGAAAAACTGATTGAACCGACCGTTGTGGATACGCGTCAGGAATTCTTGGAACAAGTCGGTCATTTCGAAGCTGACTTTGCCGATGTGAAAGGGCAAGAAAGCGTGAAACGTGCCATTGAAGTTGCTGCCGCAGGCGGACACAATTTGATCATGGTCGGACCTCCGGGCGCAGGTAAATCGATGATGGCGCAACGTATTCCATCCATCCTGCCACCGCTTTCGCTCCACGAAGCGCTCGAAACCACCAAAATACATTCGGTTGCAGGAAAAATGAGCATGAACGTCTCGTTGTTGGCACAGCGCCCTTTCCGCAATCCGCATCATACAATTTCCGATGTTGCTTTGGTGGGTGGCGGCACTTTTCCTCAGCCGGGGGAGATTTCGTTGGCGCACAACGGCGTGCTCTTTTTAGATGAGTTACCGGAGTTTAAACGCAGCGTTCTCGAAGTGTTACGGCAACCGCTGGAAGAGCGCAAGATATGCATCTCACGGGCAAAGTTCGCCATTGAATATCCCGCCAGTTTCATGTTGGTAGCTTCGATGAACCCTTGTCCGTGCGGCTATCATAACCATCCCGACCGTGAGTGTGTCTGTTCGCCGGGCGCCATTCAAAAATACTTAGGACGCATATCCGGCCCATTGTTAGATCGCATTGACATTCAGATTGAAATTGTGCCTGTTCCTTTCGATAAACTTGCAAGCACTGCCAATCCGGAACCCAGCATCGCCATTCGTGACAGAGTGATGAAAGCACGGCAAATTCAGGAAGAACGTTTCAAAGAATTGAACGGCGTCTATTGCAACGCACAAATGAGTTCTAAACAGTTGCGTCAATATGCCGTAATCGATGCAGCGGGAATGGCTTTGTTGAAAAACGCCATGCGGCGATTTAATCTTTCAGCAAGAGCGTATGATCGTATTTTGAAGGTATCGCGCACCATTGCCGACCTCGATGACAGCGAAAAAGTGCTGGTGCATCACGTGGCCGAAGCCATCAACTACCGGAACCTCGATCGCGACGGCTGGGGCGGCTAAGCGAAGAGTTTTGCAACCGCAAAAGCAGCTGCGGCAGCCAATGCACCGATCACCATCACTTTCAATGCACCGACGAAAAGAGGCTGCCTCGTTACTTTGCTTTTGAAATAACCAAACACAAACAAACACATCAACGTGACGACTGCCGAAATATGCAGACCTTCCGTTGGTGTGGCTGTGAAAAAGTAGGGAGAAAGTGGTATCATGCCGCCTACCACGTAGCTTAAGCCAATCGTAACAGCGCTCTTCGAAGCGCGGTTCGGGTCGGGTTCTTCAAGTCCCAGCTCATATTTCATCATAAAGTCGACCCACTTCGTTTTGTCTTTCGATAGCTCCTCTGCCAACAAAATCTGAAATTCATCGCTAAAGCCATATCCTGCAAAGATTTCCTTGATCTCTTCTTTCTCTTTGTCGGGGATATAGTCCACTTCGTACTCTTCCTTAGCTTTCTCCGACTTATAATGATCCCACTCGGTTTTGCCGGCAAGATAACCTCCCAAACCCATTGCAATGCACCCGGCAATGACTTCGGCAATGCCGGCGGTGGTGACAATGTGATTGCTTGCAACGGCGCTACTGACGCCCGCTGCCAAAGCAAAAGGAACGGTCAGCCCGTCGCTCATACCGATCACAACATCGGTAATAAAGTCGGAGTTCTTTACATGATCTTCAGGATGAATCATAGCAATTACGAATGAAGGGGTTATGTATGTGTCAATTTAAGATTCTACTTCGCTCAAACATGAGCTAACGAAAGCTATTCTTGTGACAAAAGGGCAGAAATTTTTTCTCTCAACGGCAGTAAATCAGTTTCAATCGTTGCCCAAATGACCTCATTTTTAATTTGGTAATAACCATGAACTAAAACATGACGCATTCCAATCAACTCGCTCCATTCAATTTCCGAATGTTCTGTTTTGTATTCCTTCGTCAATAAATAGGCAGCTTCTCCAATAATTTCGAGATTCTTAATGATGGCAAATCGGAGTATCTTGTCTTTCTGATATGCCTCAACCGATTTACCTTCGACAAATTCAAAGATATTGTCAATGGCTTCAATAATATGATTTAGTCTTTCCTTATTCCTTGGTTTTTCTCTCATATATCAAGATTTTATCTTGGTCGGCGCTTTCTTTGGCAAAAGGCAGCAATTGACCATCCTCCACCAGATCGATTCTTTTGCCTGTCAATGTCCTCAAATCATTCATTATATGGATATATTTGAACAAAGTGATCTTTGCATCGTGACTGAAATTGACTAAAATATCTATATCGCTTCCCCTTGTTGCTTCGGCACGGGCATAAGAGCCAAAAACCCAAGCCTTTTCGATAGGTTGGCTTTCGAAGTATTTCGATATTTTATTCACCATTGCTTTATTCATACGGGAGGTCTCATTTGATTGTTTCAATATCGGTGGCTTTTCTGCCGCCATCGGTGCAAAAATACAACAAAAATGGGATGTTGAATTCAATCTAACAGTTACTCTTTTATCATAGCCTCCACTATAATTCTTTGGATAATTACAGTGTTTGCTTCTACAGTATAAATGATAGCATGATTATTATAGTTTCTGCGACGTTCACTCATTCCATATATTTTTACCGATTTGTGAGAAGCAAGAGGTAAAGACTCAGCATAGTTTTTCATTTTTGTGATCTCTTTTACTATGCCATTGGCATATTGTTTGGCAGTTAATGGAGCTTTTAATGCATCAGTAATATAGTTGGCCATCCCCTTTAAATCTGCACGCGCTTCTTTAGTAATAAATACACTATACTTCTTCATACTTGCGCAAGTCGAATCCAAAACGATCTTCTAAATGATTCCAGAATTCGTCAATTCCCTCCTCCAAGCTCACTGCCCCTTCCGGTATTCCTTCTGCTTTAGGGTAGGTAAGTTTCACCACGCGGTTATGTATCTCTAATTCACGCACTAATTGACGACCCGTTGGCGTGCTGATATCTATTATAGCTGTTACATTCATACGTGAATAATTTGTTTTTAAAGGTCGTATGGAACTCGCATGTCAACCATTCTCATACTCTTGGGTGTAAGTAATTTACATGCTCGTTTCATACTTATAGTCGTTTGATAACACAAAGATACTTACTTCATTTTGAATTAATACCTGACATCGATGGAAAATTCCTTGATAGCATAAAATTGTTTTTTTTGCCTACTCGTAAGCTTTTCGGCTGCTGCTCCCTACTGTTTCTCGGAGTTTCGGGTGGTTCCGTGTTTAAGGTTAACTGCCCTAATGACTCGATGTCATCAGGGCAGTTGTTACATCATTTTTCGTCGGTAAGCGAAAGCATCTTTAGTCGAGTTACTAAAGCCCCTTTAGTAAGTAAGCTAAAACACCTTTAGTCGAGTTACTAAAGAACCTTTAGTAAGGGGTATAAAGGTGCTTACACTTTATTTTACGGTAAGCAGTTTATCAAAAGCAGCTGTTCGAGGCTCTTTTAATAATACACTTACTCCATATTGGCTCGTCATCTTCAACGTATAGGTTCCGGCGGGAAGGGCGGGCGTGATGATGATCAGCTCCGAAGGGTTGTTGGTCACAATGTCGGATGGATCGACACGATAGGTTGTGGAGGTCGATTCGTTGACAAAGCTGATGCCTACGGCAGGGTCGC
>DAHXOX010000065.1 GCA_027364655.1 Paludibacter sp.
AGCTTATTATTGGAATGAATTAAATAAAGCGGTCAATTTATATTGTGAATTGAAAAAACTTTGTCCACAATTGGACAGCTTAAATATTGGAGGAGGATTCCCGATTCAGGTGCACTTGGATTTCTCTTATGACTATGATTATATGGCTGAAGAAATTGTGGCACAGATAAAGACAATTTGTACTCAAAACGATGTGCCTGAACCTCACATTTTTACTGAGTTTGGGTCTTATACCGTCGGCGAAAGTGGCGCCATGCTTTATTCCATTGTAAACCAGAAACAACAGAATGATCGTGAGTTGTGGAACATGATCGATAGTTCGTTCATGACGACGCTTCCTGATACATGGGCAATTGATCAGCGATATGTCTTTTTAGCAATTAATAATTGGGATTTGGAATATCAGCGCGTTCACTTGGGAGGATTGACTTGTGACAGTGAAGATTATTATAATGCTGAAGCTCACTCAAATGCTGTTTTCTTACCTATGATGTCTGATGGATCCGAGCAATATATCGGTTTCTTTCACATGGGAGCTTATCAGGAATCCTTGAGCGGATTTGGCGGTATTCAACACTGCTTGATACCTGCACCTAAGGTGGTGGTGATTGATATTGATGAAGAAGGCGAGTATGTGACGAAACTGTTTGCCAAAGAACAAAGCTATAAGTCGATGTTGAAGATTTTGGGATATTAAAGTTGGTTTGTTAGTATGATTTTAATTTCGCATATTTGCAGTGTGAAAGGTCTATTTTTTTCTTATTAAAACATCTTGAAAATGAATAAATCAGCGTATTTATTGCTTATCCCGGCTGCGATTATTGTCGCCTCTTGTAAGACAGTCCATCCGGCAGGCATTTATGAAAAAGCGCCTGCAGTAACGCAAAGCCAACCTGCTACAGTTATTTCTTCACCGACTGTTTCGTCGTCATCTACAACAACGGCATCTCCAACTCCTGCTCCTGCAAATCCCGTGGCAACAAAAGAAGATGTACGGTCAGAGTCGTTTACATTGGCTTCGACGGAGACCAATCAGAATCCTATTCACATGAAATACAATGTGGTAGTAGGTAGTTTTGAAAATCAGTCGAATGCACAAAAATTAGAAGCTACGCTTAAAGCTGAGGGCAAAGATCCGTCTGTTGTAGTCAATAAAAATGGCATGTATCGCGTCATCATCTCGTCTTACAACGATTATGCCCAGGCAACACAAGTGAAACTAAGCTTGCAGAGCCGTTTCCCCGGCGCATGGCTTTTGGTTCAGGCAAACCAGTAAAGCGCCATATCTGTAATAACTTTAATCACAGTTTGCTGTGATTGTTTTAAGTCTTACAAACCTAACAAATAAGCGTGTTTGTTAGGTTTTGTTGTTTTCGATTGTAGAACATTGTTTTTGTGAATGTTGCATATCCTTGTTCATGTATACTAATAAATCCATTATTTCGCTCTCTTACCCGATTTTTTTGACATTGCTTGCGCAAAGCGTTGTCAATGTGACTGATTCTGCTTTTTTAGGCCGTATCGGTGAAGTGGAACTTGGAGCTTCTGCTTTGGGTGGTGTGTTTTACTTTGCTATTTTTGTGGTTGGTATGGGGTTTGCCACCGGTGCACAAATTTTAATAGGCCGCCGCAATGGAGAGAAAGAGTTTGCCCGTATTGGAGAAGTCTTTAATCAGGGCGTTTTATTCTCCTTAGTGTTGGCAGCCATTGTTTTTGGTCTTGCATATTGGTTGACAGCTCCTTTATTGCGACTGTTTATTCACTCGAAAGAAATATATGTAGCAACGACGACATATTTGGATTATCGCGTGTTTGGCTTCTTCTTTGCCTTCGTCAATTTGATGTTCCGTGCTTTTTATGTTGGCATCATGCGCACGAAAGTGCTTATCATAAGTGGGTTTATCACCATGGGTTTTAATGTGGTGTTAAGCTACGGACTCATTTTCGGACATTTTGGCTTCTCACGTATGGGGATTGGTGGCGCTGCATTGGCATCGGTGCTTGCAGAGGCTATCGCCTTTCTTTTCTTCTTGTTCTATACGTTTGTTTTTGTTCGAATTAAAGTATATCGATTATTTCATTTTTCTGCCTTCCATTTTCAGACCGTTTGGAAGATATTGGACATCTCGTTCTTTATTATGTTTCAATCGTTTCTCTCCATTTCCACGTGGTTTCTTTTCTTTATTTTTATCGAGAAAATGGGTGAACGACCACTTGCTGTCTCTAATATAATACGAAGTTTGTATTCACTTTTAGGCCTTCCTGTCATTACCTTTGGTGTTGCTGTCAGCACCATTGTCAGCAACTTAATGGGAGAAGGAAAAGTAAGCGAAGTGTTACCCATGGTGCGTCGCGTAATTAAACTGGCCTTACTCTTTATGCTTCCGGTCATTTTGATAACGGCTCTTTTGCCACGAATGTGGGCTGCCATTTATACCAACGACGTTGGATTAATAACGGCTACAGTGCCTTCGTTGCATGTTTTCTGCTTGATAATGCTCGTGTTTGCTGTTGGAAACATTCTTTTCAATGCTGTTTCCGGTACGGGAAATACGCGAATGGCGTTATTGTTTGAGGTGGTAGTTATGGTTGCGTATCTAACCTATATTTATCTGGTGAACTTTGTCTTTCATGCCTCTGTGGCTATTGCCTGGTTTTCCGAAGTAATTTATTGGGGAGGTCTAGGGCTTTGTAGTTTCTGGTATCTAAAACGTGGTAACTGGCGTGCAAGGCAGATTTGATAGACGGAGCTGATGGGGTAGTCTTCAATCCTTGACATATAAAAAGGGAAGTGCTATTGTCATGATTAGATGAACGAATAACGCTTCCCTTTTTCAAAAACCAGGCATGAAGAAGTATTTTCCGAATGGCTTACTTTTTCTTTTTACCCCAAAGCTCCTCCATGTCTTCTAACTTCTTTCCTTTCGTCTCTGGTACAAATTTCCACATGAATAGTGCCGAAATGATACCCATGATGCCGTAAATCCAAAAAGCAAAACCATGATGGAATTGGTTTGTCAGCCATGTGTTGTCATTCATCATCGGGAAAGTGAGCGATACCACCCAGTTGGCAATCCATTGTGCCGCTACCGCTATCGACATAGCGCCACGAATGGAGTTAGGGAATATCTCCGAAAGCAGCACCCAAGTAACCGGCCCCCAACTCATGGCAAATGCTGCCGTGTAAAGGAGCATGAAAACAAGCGCCAAGATGCCCACGTGACCTGAGAAGAAGGTGAACCCTAAAGCAATCATGCTGAGTGCCATACCAATAGATCCGATAATCATCAATGGTTTGCGCCCAAATCGATCAACCGATAAGATGGCGACAACCGTAAACGAAAGATTGACAATGCCCACGATAATGGTCTGCAAAAGCGATGTGTCGGTACTGGCGCCCATGTTTCGAAAAATGTTTCCGGCATAGTACAACACCACGTTGATCCCCACAAATTGTTGAAATACGGATAGCATGATGCCGATAAAGATGACCAAAAAGCCGTATGACAGCCATGGTGCATTTACTTCGTGAAGGGTGGTTTTAATCTCTGCAAGCACCGTGGATGCGTTGTTTTTACCGGCAATTTTCTCTAATACTTTCAACGCCTGACTATCTCTGCCTTTCATGGCTAAATAGCGCGGTGTTTCGGGTACAAACAAGAGTAAAACAAAAAAGAGCAATGCGGGTATGGCGCCCGAGAAAAACATCCAACGCCACCCATCGGTAATGAGCCATTGTTCGTTGCCTTGTTTGGCAATGAAATAATTGACAAAATAGATGACCAACATACCGAAGATGATGGCAAATTGGTTGAAAGAGACAAGTTTGCCCCGTATGTTAGCTGGTGCAATCTCGGCAATGTACATGGGCGAAATCATGGAAGCAATCCCGACTCCGATGCCGCCGATAATGCGGAAAATAACAAACGAATAGACATTTAATGTTCCAAATACGTTAAACGTTTCAGGTCGCCATGCACCGATCGCCGAAAGCAAAAAGGCGATTGCCGCTATAATCAGTCCGTTTTTACGCCCAACGGCTTTTGATATAAAGCCGGCTGAAGCTCCTCCTATAATACAGCCAATCAGTGCACTGGCAATGACAAATCCTTTGATTGCATCGGCGGTGTCTTTAATTTCGGTCAGGTCTGTAGGAATGGCTTGACGCAGAAAGTGAATTGCCCAAGCAATAAAGGCAACGAGGATGATGCCACTGATCATTCCCCCTTTTTTCGATCCCAACAGTTTGATGATTTGGCTGCTGACAATGATAACGACTAAAAAAAGTACGATGCTCATCATTAACCGATATTGGCTGATAAGCATTGTTTTGTCCGATATTAAATGAAATCCGGTGCCTTGTGAGGAGTAAATAAAAAACTCTACCAACGATTTTTCGGCACCATTCACAACGGCGGTGTCGTATCCGAATAATAGGCCACCTAAGGTTGCTACCAAGGTGAGTAATGCGATATACACAGGATTCCCTTTGTTGTAGGAAGTCGTTGTGTTTTTTGATGATGTATCTATAAAAGACATGATGGTATGATTTGAATGTTTTGCTATGTTATTCGAGATTAAGGAAGTCGCCAATGAACTCAATGTGAGTTGAATTCATTGGCGATGTTTCTTATAGATACATGTTGATGATGGCTTCAAACAGTTCTTGTTTGCCACTGATTTGTTCGGGTTCACCGGCTTTCAACGCGATGGTGCGAAGCTCTTCAAGTGTCATTTTGCCTTCTTCAAAGAGTTTGCCTTCGCCCTTATCAAACGATGCGTAGCGCGTCTTGCGCTTTTCGCGATAGGGCGATTGTTCCAATATGGCTGCTGCCGATTCCAAAGCGTGGGCAAAAACATCCATGCCCGAAATATGAGCAATGAAGATATCATCCAAGTCTGTCGAGTTACGACGGGTTTTGGCATCAAAGTTGGTTCCGCCAACTAAGCCGCCTGCTTCTAAGATCACTAACCATGCTTGGGTCAATTCATACACGTCGATGGGGAATTGATCGGTATCCCATCCATTTTGCATGTCGCCACGGTTTGCGTCGATGGAGCCAAGAAAACCTGCATCGGCTGCCGCTTGCAACTCATGTTCAAAGGTGTGTCCGGCTAATGTAGCGTGATTGACTTCAATGTTCAGCTTAAAGTCTTTTTCAAGTCCATGAGCACGTAAGAACCCTATAACTGTTTCTGAATCTACATCATACTGATGTTTCATCGGTTCCATCGGTTTGGGTTCAATGAAGAATGTTCCCTTAAATCCGTTTTTGCGGGCATAGTCGCGAGCAATGGTCAGCATGCGTGCCAAATGTTCTTTTTCCCGTTTCATATCGGTATTGAGCAGACTCATGTACCCTTCGCGGCCACCCCAGAAAACATAGTCCTCGCCTCCAAGCGCGATGGTAGCGTCTAATGCGTTCTTAATTTGTAATCCGGCTGCTGCTACTGCATCGAAATTTGGATTCGTAGCGGCTCCATTCATAAAGCGTGGATTGCTAAACACGTTGGCTGTTCCCCAAAGCAGCTTAACACCTGATGCAGCTTGTTTTTGCTTGGCATATTCTACCATGGTTTTCAAATTACTTTCATAGCCGGCAAAGGAATCTGAATCGACTAAGTCAGTATCGTGAAAACAGTAATATTCGATGCCGATTTTAGTCATAAATTCGAATGCAGCATCCATTTTCTCTTTTGCACGGGCGACGGCATCTTTTTGCGCATCCCATGGAAATACCTTTGTACCGGGGCCAAATGGATCTCCACCTGTTCCGCACAACGTGTGCCAATAAGCCATCGAAAAGCGTAACCAGTCCTTCATTTTCCTGCCCATGACCATTTTATTGGCATCGTAATAATGAAATGCCAATGGATTCTTTGATTCCTTTCCTTCAAATTTGATTTCTCCAATTCCGGGGAAGAACTCTTTTTTGCCTAAAGTAATACTCATAGTTTTTGTTGTTTAATGATGAAATAATGAATTTGTACGATAAACGTAGTGTGTTCGATTTTTTTGCTCAATAATATCTTTTCTTGTTTAAATTACGTGCTGTGCAATTGTTTTATAAAGACTATTTTAACTGTTTTTGAAGGATTGATTTCCATAACTTGTAACTTTCTTTTGTGGCGCTTGTGTGTGTGGCATCGGGTTGAATGGTTTCCAGTTTTTTGAGCGAACTAAAAGCTTCTTGTTCATCTTTGTAAATGCCGGCTCCAATGCCTGCTCCTTTTGCAGCGCCTATTGCGCCATCGGTTTCGTAGAGTTCGATGGTTGCATTCGTTGTGTTGGCAAGGGTTTCTCTGAAAAGCGGACTTAAAAAGAGGTTGGCTTTCCCCGCCCGAATCACGTTGCATGTAATGCCCATTTCTTGCATAATCTCCATTCCGTATGCCAATGAAAACGCAATTCCTTCTTGCGCTGCACGAATCAAATGGGCTTGTTGATGCCGGTTGAAATTAAGTCCGTGAAGCGAGCAGCCAAGTTCCTGGTTATTTAATACTCTTTCGGCGCCATTTCCAAAAGGCAACATGACCAGTCCATCAGCTCCGATTGGCGCTTGCATCCCTATTTCGTTCATTTCGTCATACCGAATATCTTTCTGCGCGACGTTTCTTTTGATCCATGCATTGAGGATGCCGGTGCCGTTGATGCATAAGAGCACCCCAAGCCGTGTTTTGTCTTGTGTGTGATTCACGTGGGCAAAGTTGTTGACTCGCGATTGTTGATCGTAATGAATATGTTCGTTCACGCCATAAACCACGCCCGAAGTGCCTGCCGTGGCAGCTATTTCTCCAGGGTTCAATACATTGAGCGATAACGCATTGTTTGGCTGATCGCCTGCACGGTACGTGATGGGTGTGCCTTCGGCTAATCCCAATTGTTTAGCTGCGGCTTTGCTTAGTTTGCCTTGTTCACCAAATGTTGGCGTAAGTTGTGGAACTATTGACGATGAGAACCCGAAATAATCCATCAGTTTCTGTGAAATGGTATTCTTCTTGAAATCCCAAAAAATGCCTTCGGAAAGTCCTGAAATAGTTGTCTTTATCTCGCCCGTCATGCGCATGGCAATGTAATCGCCGGGTAACATAAACTTGTCGGTCTTTGCATAGATTTCAGGCTCATTCTCTTTTACCCAAGCTAATTTTGCAGCCGTGAAATTGCCCGGAGCATTCAGTAAATGCGACAAACAATAATCCTCACTCAATGCCTGAAAAGCTTTCTCGCCATAGCTCACTGCTCGACTGTCGCACCAAATAATGGAAGGCCTCAATACGTTTTGTTCTTTGTCCACCAAAACCAACCCGTGCATTTGATAGGAAATTCCGATGGCTTTAATGTCCGCAATAGCGATTTTTGCGCTCCTAAGCACCGATTGGGTGGCAATAATCAAATTGGCCCACCATGATTCCGGCTCTTGTTCTGCCCATCCGGATTGTGGCGATTGAATGGCCATCTCGGTTTTTGGAAAATAATCCTGTGCAACGCATTCTCCCGTAGTTGCATCTACTAAACTTGCTTTTACTGACGAACTGCCAATGTCATAACCTATTAAATACATGTGAATCGTGTTTTTTTTGTCTGATTAAAATGAGATACGCTATCGGTATATTTGGTTGTAGATAATCTTATCGAAGCGGTAGTAGCGGGCTGCCCGATGCGCTACGTTCTGTTGTTTTTCGTCTAACGACACGATGTATGGCAGCGAAATGAACTTTTTATGGAAGTTTCGTATGTCCACTTTCTTTCCATAAACAACCTCGTGTAAAATTCGTGATTCAGCCTCCGTAAAACGTTTAGGCAGTAATTCATAAAGTCCTATCGGGTCTTCTGCCGACTTTAAACGAACATAGTCAAGCGCCTTTTCCACTATAATGTTATGATCGAAGGCCAACCTGCCAATGTCGTTGATGTCGCACCAGTGAGCTTCGTAACGATCTGAAAAGGCTTGTAGTTTCTGTCCTATCTTAATCAATGCAACATAGCCGACAGTGACAATGCGTCCAATCTTAATATGCATGGCATTCTCGAGCCACACTTTGTCACGTGGATTCTGTGTCCGGCTGGGAGATCCAAAACTGTGGAATTGTTGTAAGTAGATGTTTTTGATGCCGGTAAGTTCGTGCAGCACGCGGTAAGCTGCATCGTCAAGGTCTTCGTTTTCGTAAATCACGCTGCCCGGAAGTTTCATGTCGCTGTAGAAACCATCTTCACTGGTGCCGTTGCGCAAAATAAGTAAAATATTGAGCCGCTCTCCGGTAAAGCCAAAAACAACGCAGTCGACCGAGACATGAGGGTACAACGATGATTCTAACATAATGTGTATATTTATATGAAACGAAAATTTCGATTACAAATAAACAGCTTTTCTTTCTTATTCACAAAATGATTTTGTATAAAAAACTGATAATAAGATTTTTGTAAAATGTAATATTCACAATAAGAAGTAGAATTCAATGGGATGTTTATCAACGTTATGAATCAAATTGTGGTGGCGTATATTTTACAATAAGGCGTGTTAGTTAAATAATGCAAATTGTTATTTTTGAGAATATCAGGCTGTATAAAACAGGTGTTTGTTTCGATGTTGATTCGTACTTCGTTCGTTGTTTTTTATATACATATTAGCTTTGTCTGAGTTGCATTTATATATAAAATCAGATGTGGAGATACTACGGATGAAAGGTGAAGCAGCAATGGATCATTATTAATGTCGTTTCCTATGGTTGGTTTATCCTAAGGTGTCTCGAACACTTGTAAAGCAGGCAAAAACAGCACAGCCGAAACAAGTTTCCCTGTTTCGGCTGTGCTGTTGGTTTCATTTGGAATTTTATTTTAGTTTGCTTATCTCGGATATGAAAAAATTGGCAATCTGTTGTTTGGTAACAATTTCTTTGGGATTAAGATGGCTTTCGATAGAATTTTCAAGAATATCGTCAATGTAAATGATTGTTTCTGTGTAGGTTATTGCAGATATATTGGGTAATAGTTGTTTAGCTCTGTTGAAGATTTCACGCAGAGGAATCACGTATTTTGCCAAATAAAATAGGTCGTAATAATCGCGCATGGTAGAGCGTTGGGCAATTGCGCTGATTTTGAGTACGGCAATAATTTCCGGTGTTGCAATGTTCATTTTTTTGAATTGCACCGTATGTTCAATTACAGAAAATGGAAGTAAAATAGCTCCTGTTGAGAAAAATGTGAGTTTTACATCATTCACAAAAAAATCGAGTTGATAATTTTTTTCCTCTCTAACCAGCTTGTAGTTTGGAAATAGTTTGGCAATCTTGCGTTTGATACTTGTAGCCGAGATGTTTTCGCCATCGAAAATAAAATCCAGATCTTCAGACTGACGATGGCCTAATAGTAAGGAAAGAGCGGTGCCTCCAACTAAAGAGAAAGTTGAAATGAAAGCCTCTTTGGCCAATATTTCAAAAACCGCAGCAGTTTTTTCAGGTAGATATTCCGGCTTGATGTTCATTTGTTCAAAATAATTTTATTCATAAAGTTGACGCGTTTTTCCCAATGTCCTCTTTCAGCAATTTTATCGGTTACTTTTTGGATCAATTCTTGTGGCAATTCTTTTGATATTCTGAAAATATCATCCAGATCACCATACAAGATAACTTGTTCGGCAACCAACTCATCGGGTAAATCAGCATTTGGTGCGTATGACCAAAAAATAGATTGTGGATAATGGGATATTTGCATAATCTTCGGAGGGTGATATTTTATTTTCAACCTCAAAGATAAGAAATTGTATGGGCTTTTCAAAATAACCAGAACAGCCGAAACAAGTTTCCCTGCTTCGGCTGTGTGTGGGTTTATTTCGAAAGTAGGTATGTCTATCCTTTAAATTCCCAAGGATTTTTTTACTGCCTCTACTTTTTGTTCGGCTGCTTGGTTTACCGCTTCAAATTCTTCGCGTGATTTCAAAGGGTGCTTAACCTCGATGTAGAATTTGATTTTAGGTTCTGTACCCGATGGCCTGACAGAAATTTTTGTTTCGTCTTCGGTAAAGAATTGCAGCACATTAGATGGTTCGGGCATATCTAAGATGGTCTCTTGTCCTGTTGCCATATCTTTCATGCGGAGTGTCTCAAAGTCTTTAATCAACATGATGTTCGATCCGGCAATTTCTTTTGGCGGGTTTTGACGGAAGTTGGTCATCATCTGTTGTATTTCTTCGGCTCCTGTTTTCCCTTTACGCACAATTGATATGCCTTTTTCTTTGCTAAAGCCATATTCGAGGTATATGTCTTGAATCAGTTGGTAAAGCGTTTTTCCGTTGTCTTTTGCCCAAGCGGCTATTTCGGCCATAAGCGAGCAGGACGAAACGGCATCTTTGTCGCGCACGAAGTCTTCGGGAAGGTAGCCATAGCTTTCTTCGCCACCTCCGATGTATTGTTGTTTTCCTTCCAGTTCACGTATCACGGAAGCAATCCATTTGAATCCGGTGTAGCAATCGTAGCAGGCAATATTATTTTTGTCGGCCATTTTCTTAATTACTTCAGTGGTCACAATGGTTTTGACAACATACGCGTTATTCTCGATTTTGTTTAACTCGTTCCATCGTCGCATTAAGTAATAGGTGAAGAGCATGCAGGTTTGGTTCCCATTGACCAAAATCCATTGGTTGTCGTTGTTTTTCACAGCAATACCAATTCTGTCGGCATCGGGATCGGAAGCCATCACTAATTCCGCGTCTGTTTCAATGGCCTTTTTGATTGCCATACTTAGCGCTGCAGGTTCTTCGGGGTTGGGTGAAACGACGGTTGGGAAATCGCCGCTTATAACATCTTGCTCCGGTACATGAATGATGTTCGTAAAACCGAAGTTCTTGAGTGATTGGGGTATGAGGGTTCCTCCCGTTCCATGAATCGGAGTATAAACAATCTTCATATCTTTGTGGCGTTCAATGGCTTCGGGCGATAATGACAATGTTTTTATTTTTGCCAAATATTCAGCATCAATGGTTTCGCCAATGCTTTCAATTAAAGCATCATTGCCTTGGAAATGAATATCTTCCACGCGTTTGATGTTCTCAACCTCTTTAATGACATTTACATCGTGTGGCGCGATCATTTGCGCTCCATCGTCCCAATAAGCCTTGTATCCGTTGTACTCTTTTGGATTGTGCGAAGCGGTAATGATAATGCCACTCTGACAGCCCAAATGCCTGATTGCAAAAGAGATTTCGGGCGTTGGACGTAATGCTTCGAAAAGATATACCTTAATGCCATTGGCTGAAAAGATGGCTGCAGATGATTCGGCAAATTTGCGGCTGTTGTTTCGACAGTCGTGACCTATAACAACTTTTATTTGAGGTATATGGTGAAATTCTTTTTGGAGATAATTGGAAAGGCCCTGAGTAGCAGCGCCGACAGTATAAAGGTTCATCCGGTTCGTGCCGGTACCCATGATGCCGCGTAATCCGCCTGTGCCAAACTCCAAGTCCTTATAGAATGCATCAATTAGTTCGGTGGAATCGGTGGCTTCTAACATGCGTCGCACATCGGTTTTTGTTGCTTCGTCGTAACTCCCGTTAAGCCAAGTTTGTGCTTTTGTAGTAACAAACTTCATTAAGTCAGTATTCTCCATTTTATTTATAGTAAAAATTTAGGGGATAAAAATACGACAATTCTTTTGTTTCTGCAACTCAAAAAAGAAATAACCAAGTGAATTGATTGTTCTTGAAAATTGTTTTTTGTGGTAAAAGAATAGGACAAATGTGTATATTTGCATCAAATAAGTCACGAAACATATTCATACTTTGGAGATGAATAATTGGATGATTAATAAGTAAACAACGCTTTCCATAATGATCAGCCAAGTTTGTTTTTGAGTGTTTAAACCAGCGATGTTCACGAATTTTTGTGTTTGGCAATGCCTAAATAGAATATTCGGTTCAATAATCCGTATTTGTTATTAACAAAATATACAGCAGTATGAAGCCAACCCTTTTTATTTTAGCAGCCGGTATGGGAAGCCGCTATGGAGGTCTTAAACAGTTAGATGGTCTTGGTCCTAATGGAGAAACCATCATGGATTATTCTGTTTTTGATGCACTTCGCGCCGGATTCGGTAAAATTGTTTTTGTCATTCGACATAGTTTTGAAAAAGATTTTGTTGAAAGTGTCGTGTCGAAATATCGTGAAATAGTGCCTGTGGAAATTGTTTTCCAAGAGGTTGAATATGTTCCAACAGGCATTTCGTACAATGTCAAAAGAGAGAAGCCTTGGGGTACCAATCATGCGTTGATGATGGGTGAAGAGGTGATTCATGAACCATTTGCCGTGATCAATGCCGATGATTTTTATGGAAAGGAATCGTTTGAAGTTTTGGTCGAATTTTTGCAAAGCGTCGAAAACAAGGAGAATGCTTATTGCATGGTTGGCTATCGGGTAGGGAATACGCTTTCGGAGAGCGGGGCCGTGAGTCGAGGCATTTGTTCAACAGATGAGCATGGTTTTTTGACTTCCGTTGTGGAGCGTACGCATATTGAAGAAAAGGGAGGTACGATTATTTATTTGGATGAACATGGTATTGAAAATAAAATTCCTGCAAATACTCCTGTCTCAATGAATATGTGGGGCTTTACACCCGATTATTTTGCTTATTCAAAAGAGAGTTTCGCGCAATTTTTACAAGCACATGGGCAGGATATTAAATCGGAATTTTATATACCGACCGTTGTAAATGAACTTATCTTTGACAAGCGAGCTACTTGCAAAGTGCTGGATACGCCGTCAAAATGGTTTGGCGTGACGTATGCTGAAGACAGACCACAGGTTGTGCTTAAAATCAATGAGTTGGTTCGCAAAGGCATTTATCCTGACATGCTTTGGGAAAAATAGTATTGTATTCAATCAGCACATGATTGGTTAACGTAAAAGATAGCGAGACACACAGGCAGAATGTCTTATAAACAACAAATTATGAAAAAAATATTGGTGACAGGGGGAACGGGTTATATTGGTTCTCACACGGTAGTGGAGTTGCAAAATGCAGGTTTTGAAGTGGTCATTATTGATAATCTTTCTAATTCCAACGTGGAAGTATTAAATGGCATTGCTTCTATTACGGGCGTTCGCCCCATTTTTGAGAATCTTGATTGTCTCGATTATGTAGGGTTAGATAAGGTACTGACTCAACACGAAGGAATACAAGCAATCATCCATTTTGCTGCGAGCAAGGCAGTCGGGGAGTCCGTTGAGAAACCGTTGCTTTATTACCGCAATAATCTGGTGTCGCTGATGAATTTGTTGCAATTGATGCCCTTGCATAAAATACGTCATTTTGTTTTTTCGTCTTCTTGTACTGTCTATGGTCAACCCGATGAATTGCCTGTGTCAGAATCAGCTCCCATGAAACCGGCTTTGTCACCTTATGGCAATACCAAGCAGGTCGGTGAAGAGATTATTCGCGATACAATTCGTGCCAATTCATTGATTAATAGCATTGTTCTTCGATATTTTAATCCTATCGGAGCGCATCCTTCGGCAATGATTGGCGAATTGCCCAATGGTGTTCCTAACAATCTTATTCCTTTTGTAACGCAAACAGCCATAGGACTACGCAAACAGCTAAGTGTTTATGGTGATGATTATAATACGCCGGATGGTTCTTGTATTCGGGATTACATTAGTGTGGTCGATTTGGCAAAGGCGCATGTTGTGGCAATGGAACGGATGCTGCACCAAAAATGTGATTCAAATCTTGAGGTATTCAATATCGGCACGGGTAATGGGCTTTCGGTACTCGAAATTGTAAAAACATTTCAAGAGGTCAACGGGGTAACTGTTCCTTATAAGATTGTGAATCGTCGCGAGGGTGATATCGAAAAGGTATGGGCAAATCCTGAAAAGGCCAACAACGTGTTGGGATGGAAAGCAGAAGAATCTATCGAAGATACGTTGCGATCTGCTTGGTTGTGGGAAAAGAGATTGGAAGAAAAGCGGAAAGAGTCCTTACGAAACTAATAATAATGTTGCATTACACAAGTCCTAATTATGGCTTATGAAATTGAACGTAAATTTTTAGTTCACGGTGATTTTCGTCCATTTGTGCTAAAATCATTATCTATTAAACAGGGTTACCTTTCAACACATCCTGAAAGAAGTGTTCGAATAAGAATTCAGGATAATGAAGCCTTCCTGACCATTAAAGGGAAAGGTAATGATGCCGGTTCAACACGTTTTGAATGGGAAAAGGAAATAGCTGTAAAGGATGCCAATGAATTATTAAGATTGTGCGAATCGGGTATAATTGACAAGATTCGCCATTTAGTGCCAGTTGGAAAATATGCTTTCGAGGTGGACGAATTTTTGGGTGATAATGCGGGCCTACTTGTGGCTGAAATTGAACTTCCCACTGAAGATACTTCATTTGAACACCCTGCTTGGTTGGGGAGAGAGGTAACCGGCGATGTCCGATACTACAATGCCTATTTGTCCCAACACCCCAGTACAAAATGGGAATAATGAGCAGTCTGATGTGTCTCAATTCTTACGTTTGTATGGCTTCTTCCGACAACAAAAAGGATAGAATCTGATTATTTTTTGATGATCAACGTTTGCCTTTGGTGGCTATTCCAATTCTTATTTTATTCGCTTTTCTTTCCATCAAGGTGAAAGTTTTACTTTTTACTCATTAAAATATTGGGTTAACTATGTTAAAACGGATGGATAAATGGCATTTTGAAGCATGAAAACGCATGAAATAGTAATTTTTTTAATAGGAGCAGACTATTTGTATCCAATGATTTGAGGTGATATTTCAATGTTTTTTTGAAGGATAGTATCAATTCATTTGGTGATATTAGGATAAAGTGATTATCTTTGCAGCCGCTTTAAGGGGGAGAACAGGAGAGTTCTTCATAACTTTAGAGGGGAAGGAAGGGAAAAGAAAAAAAAGGGCTAAGGGTATTTGCCGGATGAGAAAAAGGGAGTATCTTTGCAGTCCGTTTCGCTCGGGAGAGCGGGGGCAAGAAGACAGAAGCGATCTTTGGAAGAATGAACAACAAATGTAGTATACAAGGAAA
>DAHXOX010000099.1 GCA_027364655.1 Paludibacter sp.
CCGACAGGCTGTTAAAATGGCGTATTGCCTCAACAGAACGTATTGAAAAAAAATGTACCTTTGTTCGTTCTATTGACACCACTCAAACAGTATTTCTCGTTATGGAGAACAAATTAGTTATATATAACACATTAGGAAGAAAAAAAGAGCTATTTATACCCATTCATGCGCCTCACGTCGGGCTTTACGTATGCGGTCCCACCGTGTATGGAGATGCTCATTTAGGGCACGCACGCCCCGCAATCACGTTCGACTTATTGTTTCGTTACCTGACACATCTTGGATACAAAGTACGCTATGTCAGAAATATAACCGATGTAGGCCATTTGGAGAACGATGCTGACGAAGGTGAAGATAAGGTTGGGAAAAAAGCACGCGTTGAGCAATTGGAGCCTATGGAAGTGGTGCAATACTACACCAACCGATACCATGATTCCATGAACGCTCTTAATGTATTGCCTCCCAGCATTGAACCTCATGCGTCGGGTCACATTATCGAACAAATTGAGTTTGTGAAAAAGATATTGGATACAGGGTTAGCCTATGAAAGCGAAGGATCGATCTATTTTGATGTGGAAAAATACAATCAACATCACCATTACGGGAAACTTTCGGGACGAAATATCGACGAACTCATGGAATCGACCCGAAGCCTCGAAGGGCAACAAGAGAAACGTCGCCCCGTCGATTTTGCATTATGGAAGAAAGCTAATCCGGAGCACCTGATGCACTGGCCATCGCCATGGAGCGAAGGATTTCCGGGTTGGCATCTGGAATGCTCCGCAATGGGAACCAAGTATCTTGGAGAAACATTCGACATACACGGAGGCGGCATGGATTTGATGTTCCCGCATCACGAATGTGAGATTGCACAATCGACGGCAGCCTTAGGTCATGAGTCGGTTAACTATTGGATGCACAACAATATGATTACCATCAACGGGCAAAAGATGGGAAAATCATTGGGTAACTTCATCACGTTAGAAGAACTTTTCACCGGATCGCATCCATTATTGCAACAGGCATTCTCACCAATGAGTATTCGATTCTTTATTTTGCAGGCACATTATCGCAGCACACTCGACTTTAGCAACGAAGCGCTTCAAGCAAGCAGTAAAGGCTTTTCACGCCTTATGGACGGATACCAACGTTTACAAAAACTAACATCAAGCACCAGTTCTACTGTGGATGTAGCCAATCTACGCCAACGATGCGAAGAGGCCATGAACGATGATTTGAATAGTCCGATCGTCATTGCTCACCTATTTGAAGCAGTAAAAGCCATCAATGCGGTGCATGACGGCCTCGCAACCATTTCGGCAAATGACTTGACAGAATTGAAAGCTACCATGAAAACTTCTGTGGAAGATATACTTGGCCTGCAAACCGAACAGGTTGTCAATGATGAAAAAACGGAAGCGTACCACAAAGCTATCGATCTGTTGCTGTCTCTACGCATGGAAGCCAAAGCTAAAAAGGATTGGGAAACAGCCGATAACATACGTAATCAACTCACCGCTTTAGGATTTGAAGTTAAGGATACAAAAGAAGGTTTCGAGTGGAAACTATGAATGGACCATTTTGAAAAAGCTAAAGAACATGAGGCCAATTCATTTATCACCATAAAGACAATAAAGGGCTATCAAATATGTGATTTAATGTTAAATATCTCTTGAAAGGAAATTGTATCCCACGGTATAAGAAGATAATTGCTACTTTTGTAGTCAATTTTTGGGCTTAGATTCTATAGACGCAGCAGCAAAATAATAATACAAACGAAGACTGATACATAAACAAAATGGTTCAAAAAACAGTTGTTTTTGTTATTCTTCTATTTGTAGGTCAATATATTAGTGCCCAGGCATTTGAACACACAATTGAAATTGGACCTACCTTAGGGACATCTTTCTATCTGGGAGATGCCAATGGAACATGGTTAAAAAATAGCCATGTGGCAGCTGGTGGTGTGATTCGTTATCCGTTAAACACGCGTTTTGCAGTGAGTGTAGAGGCATTAGCCGGCGATTTTTTAGGACAATACAAAGATCAATATGGGACTCAACAATCATTCAAAAATCCCTTTTTTTTTACGAGCGCACATGTAGAATTTAATTTTTTCTCCTATGACAAATACGATGTAACACTTGAAAGCTCAACCATCGATCCGTATATTCTTGGAGGATTAGGTATTGTCTCATATCAATCGGCGACACCGGTATTGAGTGGAGGGTTAGGGGTCAAGTTTAAGTTAAGCGATCGGTGGGATCTGAATTGTCAATGGACCATGAATAAAGCATTTGCAGATGATCTTGAGGGCGTTGGCCAGTTTAACAACCCTTATAAATTAAATAAATCACCGTTTCTCAATAACGACTATTTTTCGGTACTATCTATATCACTTACTTTTGCCTTCTACACACAACGTTGCCAATGTAGAACAGGCATATTAAAAGGTTTTTAGTAAAATCAACAAATGGAAAATTCGTTGCTTCATCAAATAGACAAAACAAGAATACCTCGTCATGTAGCAGTGATCATGGATGGAAATGGGAGATGGGCAACCCAGCAAGGATTCAACCGCGTATATGGCCACAACCAAGCGTTGAAAGCAGTACGCGAAATTACTGAAACCGCCTCTGAATTAGGAATACAATACCTCACCTTATATACATTTTCTATCGAAAATTGGGGAAGACCGAGTGATGAAATAACTGCTCTCATGGAATTATTAGCCAGTGCGATCGAAAAAGAGACGCCTTCGCTTCACAAAAACAACGTCAGACTTTTAGCCATCGGAGAAGAAGAGCGCTTGCCCGAAGCCGCTCGTAAAAAGTTAGATGCCTCAATGAAGCTGACTGCCAACAATGCAGGATTAACATTAGTATTGGCACTCAGCTATTCATCTCGATGGGAAATCATTCATGCAACAAAAAAGATATGTCAGGATGTGCTTAGCGGCGCCATAACCGTTGATTCGATCAATGACAAGATGTTTGAAAGCTACCTGACAACCAAAGGGATTCCTGATCCCGATCTATTGATTCGCACGAGCGGAGAGCTGCGGATCAGTAATTTTTTATTATGGCAATTAGCCTATGCAGAGCTTTATTTCACAGAAACGCTTTGGCCTGATTTTAAGAAAGAGGATCTTTACAAAGCCATATTTGAATACCAAAACCGAGAACGCAGATTTGGTAAAACCGGAGAGCAACTAAAAACCCATTGACCTCTTATCACAAGAGATCTTCAAATGCCCACTCATCTAAAAACAGCTTATGTTAAAACGCACCATCTTTACGTTACTTACCTTGTTTGTAAATATAATTGTCTTTGCTCAAGTACAAGATTCCATTCCAGTTGCAAAATCAGACACTGCGAAAATTATTTCAACTCCGGATATTCAATACACCCAAAATCCAAAGGAATATGAAATTGCAGGAATCAATGTAACAGGATCAACCACCTACGAAAGCTATGTGATTGTTGGCTTTTCGGGATTGACTGTTGGCGAAAAAATTAAGATACCGGGCGATCAAATAACATCGGCGGTTAAACGATTTTGGAAACAAGGCCTTTTTTCGGATGTGAAGATTTTAGCGTCCAAAATAGAAGGAGATAAAATATGGCTCACCATCGAGTTGAAACAATTACCGCGCATATCACAAGTCAACTATAACGGCCTCACCAAATCATACGTTGATGATGTTTCGCCTAAAATAGGCATCATAAAAGGCGGTCAAATGACACCTGATTTACGTGACAAAGCCATTGAAGTTATTAAGAAATACTTATTAGACAAAGGGTTTCGCTATGCTACGGTAACCGTGGTTGAAAAAGAGGATCCAAATCAAAAAGGCATGATGAGTGTCGATATCAACGTAGACAAAGGCCCTGTAGTTAAAGTAAACAAGATATTTTTGGAAGGGAACAAAGCGCTTTCCTTCAATCAAGTTGTGGGTGCAATGAAGAAAACCAACGAACCACTATTGATCAATCTGTTCAAAACAAAAAAGTTTGTGGATGCTAATTTTGCAGCCGACAAAAAGTTAATTATCGATCGTTACAATGACAAAGGATTTCGCGATGCAGCCATCGTCTGGGATAGTATAGCCCGCATAAGTGATAACAAAGTCGATGTTTATATCAAAGTTCACGAAGGTCAGCGCTATTATATCCGCTCCATTTCCTGGGTTGGCAACACCGTTTATCCTTCCGACTATTTAAGCTTAGTATTAGGCATCAAACCCGGTGACGTGTACAATGCTAAATTATTGGATGATCGGTTAAATACAGATGACGATGCCATAGCAAAATTGTACAAGAATAAAGGGTATCTATTTATGAATGTTGACCCAATCGAAGCAAACACAACCAACGACTCGATTGACTTCGAAATGCGCATTTATGAAGGCAAACCCGCCACCATCAACAATGTAACCATCAGTGGCAATACCCATGTTTATGAAAATGTTATCCGTCGTGAGATGTTTGTACGACCGGGACAGTTGTACAATGAATCGGATATCACCCGCACCATGCGCCAGTTAGCACAAATGGGTAATTTTGAACAAGAAAAATTGGTTCCCGATATTCAACCCAATCCGGATGAAGGCACGGTTGATATTGGATGGCCGTTAGTCTCGAAATCGAATGACCAGATTGAATTTTCTGCCGGTTGGGGACAAACAGGTGTTGTGGGAAGTTTGTCACTCAAGTTCAGCAACTTTGCCATTCAAAATCTGTTCAAACCGTCCACGTATCGCTTTGTTCCCGAAGGTGAAGGCCAGACATTCTCCATCTCGGCACAAACTAACGGCAGTTATTATCAAGCCTACAGCGTTAACTTTGTAGAACCTTGGTTAGGAGGCAAACGTCCCAACTCGCTTTCCTTATCCGCTTACTACTCTATACAAACCGGTGTAAGCAACAGGTATTCCAATTATATGAATAGCTACTACAACAGTTATGGAAGTAGCATGTACGGATATGGAAGCAGCATGTACGGAAGTCCTTACAGTTCTAGCGCCTTGAGTTATCAAGCAGACCCAACGAAATTTATTCACACGTTTGGCTTATCAGCCAGTTGGGGGAAACGCTTGAAATGGCCGGATGACTATTTCCAACTCAACCTTGGACTTGAATACCAACACTATTCACTCAGCAATTGGGATTACTTCCTTATGAAGAACGGGACTTCAAATGTCGCCAGCTTAAATGTGGTTTTAAGTCGTAACTCAATAGACAATCCTATCTTCACCCGAAGCGGATCGACATTCTCATTATCAGGGCAGTTCACCCCACCCTACTCACTTTTATCGCCGAATAAAAATTACACAAACCTGACAGATGCTCAAGCCTATAAATGGGTGGAATTTTATAAAATCAAATTCGCATCAAAGGGTTTTGTTCCACTTACCTCGGGTTCGCATCCTTTTGTGCTAATGGCACGCGCTGAATATGGCTTTTTAGGGTATTACAATAAAAACCTGCAATCACCTTTCGAAACCTTCTATATGGGTGGCGACGGAATGACGGGATATACCACGTACGGAACTGAAACCATTGGGTTGCGAGGTTATCAGAATGGATCATTGACACCTATTGCAACCTACAGAGGCCAAACGGGACAAATGGGATATGTCTATTCACGCGTTGGAGCAGAAATACATTACCCGCTCTTGTTGGAACAAACGACGAATATTTACGCCTTAGCATTTTTTGATGCGGGAAATTGCTGGAGTTCATTCAATCAATTCAATCCTTTCGACTTGAAGCGTTCAGCAGGCGTTGGTGTTCGTATATTCTTACCTATGTTCGGCCTTTTGGGTATTGACTGGGGATATGGATTTGACCCGATTAATGGCAGCAAACAATATAGCGGAAGCCACTTCCACTTTATCATTGGACAAGAGTTCTAACGATTCAAGCATACGACATGCAACACTTGGTAAAAAAGATAAGCCTCATATTACTGCTTTCGGTTGGCTCCTTTGTGGTTGCTCAAGCTCAAAAGTTTGCATTGGTCGATATGGATTACATCATGAAACATATACCGGCTTATGAATCGGCAAATGATCAATTGAATATCCTGTCAAAAAAATGGCAAGCGGAAGTGGAGACAGCCACTCAAAGCGCACAAAACATGCTCAAATCCTATCAAACAGAAGTGGTGTTTTTGTCACCTGAGATGAAAACAAAACGCGAGGGTGAAATAGCGGCTCAAGAAAAAGCAGCTCAGGACTTAAAGATGCATTATTTCGGGCCAAACGGAGAACTTTTCAAAAAACGGGAAAGTTTAATTAAACCGATTCAAGACGAAATTTACAATGCCATCCAAGCCATTTCGTCCGATCGCGGCTTTCAATTAATACTCGATAAATCATCAGCACTAAATATCATTTTTTCCTCACCAAAACTCGATATTAGTGACGATGTATTAGTCAAACTTGGATATTCAAAATAATTACGTACATTTGTGGCTCAATTTTTCAATCATTAAAAATCAACTCGTTATGTTTAAGAAAATTTTAGTATTGGTTCTGCTTTGTGCACCTCTGACCCTATTTGGACAATACAAATTCGGGCACCTTAACACCCAAGACATCTATAATGCGATGCCGGAAAAAGCTACTGTTGAGAAAACGTTGCAAGACCTTGCAAACACCTATCAAACGCAAATAAGCCAAATGCGTGATGAGTACAATCGTCGCGTCAAAGAGTTTGTTGATAAAAGAGACAGCATGCCTCCTGCAATTCAACAAGCACGCCAAAGTGAAATCGCTGACATGGAACAACGTATCAACACGTTGAACCAAACAGCTCAGACCGATTTGCAAAAGAAACAACAAGACCTAATTCAACCAATCGTTGACAAGATCAAGAAAGCCATCGATGCAGTAGGACAAGAAGGTGGATTTACCTACATTTTTGACTTACAAGTTCCGGCTATTGTTTATCACTCCGATCAAAGTGTTGATGTAACTTCTTTAGTTCTAAAAAAATTAGGTGTTACTCCTGGAGCTACTCCTGCAGCAGCAACTACGACAGAAACTCCTGCCAAAAAGAAGACTAAATAATCAATCAGAATACGACAATCGAGTAGGTAGGGGGATTACTCCCCCGCCCTCTCACACCACCGTGCATGCTTTCGCACACGGCGGTTTCTTCTAATTGTTTAACTTTTCGTAATTTAATGTAAGGTTATATAAACCTACTTCGTCAAACCACTTA
>DAHXOX010000110.1 GCA_027364655.1 Paludibacter sp.
GCATCGATAAAGAAATATGTCAATGGGATAATAATCTCTTTGATGCTTTTTACCCTCTCTGCTTGTCAGATGTCGGTGAGCACACCAAGCAATTTGAATAGCTATCCCACTAATTTCAATACCTTGTGGACTATTATGGATCAACATTACTGCTTCTTTACGACAAAACACATCAATTGGGACTCCATCAAAACCGTTTATCAGCATCGGCTTTCAACCATGGATACGCTTAACGATGTCACTTTTTTCAATCTGTGCGGAAACATGCTGAATGAATTGAAAGACGGCCATGTAAACCTCACCTCACCATTCAATACCTCTCGTTATTGGGCGTGGTTTCAAAACTATCCGGACAATTTCAGCTCTACAATACTCTTTAGTAATCGCTATTTAGGTCAAAATTACCGCATTGCAGGCGGATTTGATTACAATGTAATTCCTAACACTAAGGTGGGCTACATCTATTATCCCGATTTCACCTACGGCTTTACGGCTACCAACCTCTCGTATGCCATTGCCTCGCTTTCCAATTGCAAGGGGTTGATTATCGATGTACGCAATAACAGTGGCGGAACGTTGACTTATGCAACAGACATTGCCGCTCGTTTCGTCAAACAAACAGTCAAATATGGATACATCAGCCATAAAACAGGACCCGGCCACAACGACTTTTCTCCGCCTGAAGCAGAATACATTACACCCTACTCCACGGTTCCGGTGATCGACAATTGGGTGCAAAAGCCCATCGTGGTTCTTACCAACAGACTATGTTACAGCGCTACCAACGAGTTTGTCTCCATGATGAAAGAATTGCCAAACGTGACCATTATCGGCGATCAAACAGGCGGAGGAGGAGGACTTCCCATGAGCAGCGAATTACCCAATGGTTGGACGGTACGCTATTCGGCATGCCCCATGTTCGATGCCAACATGAACACGATTGAATTTGGCATTTCACCTGATATTCATGTTGATATGACCGCTTCGGACATGGCAAAAGGTATTGACACCATTATTCAAACAGCCATTCAATTTATTCAACAACAAAATTAGCATCATAAAATAATCAACAACAACCCCCTAAATTTTATAGTATGACACCTTCTCGCGAGATAGAAAAATTAGAACCCCAACCCGTTTGGCAAAACTTTCGTTCTTTAACGCAAATTCCTCGACCATCAGGAAAGCGTGACAAGATTACCAACTTTTTAGTTGACTTTGGTAATAAACTAAATCTTACCACCTTCGTTGACGATGCCGGAAATGTCATCATTCGCAAACCGGCCACGAAGGGCATGGAAAACCGAAAAGGTGTAATCCTTCAGGCTCACATGGACATGGTTCCTCAAAAAAATTCTGCGACAACACATGATTTTGAGAAAGACCCTATTGACGCATTCATTGACGGAGAATGGGTTCGTGCCAATCAAACAACATTAGGAGCCGATAATGGCATCGGATTGGCTTCCATTATGTCCGTTTTACAGGCTTCCAACTTGAAACATGGACCAATAGAAGCGCTATTCACCGCTGATGAAGAGACAGGAATGTTTGGCGCCATTGGTTTAAAAAACGGAACGTTACAAGGCGAAATCCTACTCAACTTAGACTCGGAAGAAGAAGGTGAATTGTATGTTGGGTGTGCCGGCGGTATTGATGCCACCATCACATTCCCGTATCAACAAGAACCTGTCTATCATGGTGATATTGCTTATAAATTAAGCCTCAAGGGATTACACGGTGGGCATTCGGGTCTCGATATTAATATGGGCAGAGGAAACGCAAACAAATTATTATTCAGATTATTGAAAATGGCCGTTGCAACATGCGAGGCACGCCTTGCTTCTTATGAAGGCGGTAACCTGCGAAATGCCATCACGCGCGAAGCCTTTGCCGTTGTCACCATTCCCGAAGAAGAACGCACAAACTTCTTAACCTTAGTAACTCAAACAGAAGCCATCTTCAAGACGGAATATGCGTTTGCCGATCCCAGACTTACCATTACCGCCGAAGAAACAACGATTCCCGAAGGTCTGCTCCCCGAAATGACACAAGACGATCTCATCAATGGTGTTACCGCTTGTCACAACGGCGTATTGCGTAACATCCCGGAAATGCCGGAGGTAGTTGAAACCTCGTCAAACTTAGCCATAATAAAAACGACTCCGACAACAATCACCATCAATATTCTTATTCGTAGTTCAGTCGAATCGATGAAAGAAGAACTTTGTTCCATCATCGAAAGCACTTTCATGCTGGCAGGCGCCAAAGTTGAATTCACAGGAGGATATCCAGGCTGGCAACCACGCTTCGACTCTCCCATTCTGCAAACGATGAAAGATGTTTACAAAACGTTATACAACGCTACCCCGGAAGTGAAAGTGATACACGCAGGATTGGAATGCGGCATTATAGGCGCTGCCATTCCGGGCTTGGATATGATATCCTTCGGCCCGACGATCAGTCATCCACATTCACCTGATGAAAAAGTGCATGTCGCTTCCGTCAATAAATTTTGGAACTATCTGGTAACAGCGCTCGAAAAAATGCCTGTTAAATAGCAATTTCGACTATTTAGATCACATGGAATCTCGTTCCGATATTTATGTAGCGGTCGCCTATCTGGCACCGCTACATTATTATGCACGAATGTTATCGGCAAATCATGTTTACGTGGAACAACATGAGAACTACCTGAAACAAACGTATCGAAATCGTTGTGTCATCTTATCAGCCAATGGCGCTATGTCCTTATCCATTCCGGTTGATAAAAAAGAGTTAACTAAATGCCCCACACGTGAAATTCGCTTTTCAACGCACACCGCTTGGCAAACGTTGCATTGGCGATCGATTGAAGCAGCTTACAATTCTTCGCCATTTTTTGAATATTATCGCGATGACTTATTGCCTTTTTATGAAAAGAAATGGGACTTTCTTTTCGATTTCAACATGGCTATTCAAGAAACTATCTTCTCCTGCCTGGAAGTATCTCCAAACATTTCATTCACGGAACATTTTGACAAAGAAACACCGCCATCCACGCTCGACTTGCGCAATGCAATTCAGCCAACGTTGAAGCCCGAAGATGTGGATTCAAGCTATCGCCCCATCCCATATTATCAGGTATTTAACCAAAAATGGGGATTTGTTCCCAATTTAAGTATCATTGACCTACTTTTCAACATGGGGCCGGAGTCGTCTCTGATTCTGCAGCAAATGCTTCATTAAGCATACATAAAAAAACCTGAGACACAATTGCCCAGACTTTTTTATGATGTGGTTAAAGTTGCTTTGATTATAAAGCAGGTGTACCTAAAGAAAGGCTAACCAAGAAGGCAGCAGCCACAGCAATAATTGAATATAATTCAGGGAATACAGCCAAGATCAACGTATTGTTGAAAACTTCGTGCCCGTTACCCATTGCGCTTGCCCCATTGGCACAAACCTGACCTTGACGAATTGAAGACAGTAACTCAACAGCACCAACAGCTATTCCGGTAAAACAAATGGCAATACCTTGAAACACGGTAATGTGAGCAACCAAAAATGGACTCATCAAGAAATATCCTAAGAAGCCTAACAAACCTTGCGAACCCGGCAAAGCAGTTAACACCATTGCTTTTCCAAAAATGTCAGGATTTTTCTTCAATGCACCAATCACCGCATTACCGGCTATAGAAGTGCCGTAAGCGCTCCCGATGCTGGACAATCCCACCAAAAAAGCAATTCCAATGTAAGCAAACATAATAGGTTCCATAAAAAAATAATTTAGTAATTAATAATGATTTAGTAATAATTCGATAATCTTTTTGTTGACAAAGCAAGCCAGCCGTTGAACTTAAAGTATTTTGAATTCTTCTTTATAACGGGCAAAAGGTTTATAACTCTTCCCTCCTCCTACAAAACCGGCATTCTTATAAAATTCTACAAACGTTAAACGCAAGGGGTGGACAAAGGAGGATAAGATAGCCATAAAAATATTGATACTGTGACCGAACAGCAAAATGAGGATCATAGCTATTTGACTGACTACCGGCGTTGTCCCGCTCATTGTCATGGCCAGACTATTAAACACAATAGCCAACACTGCTCCCGCCACACTGATAGCAAACAGACGAATATAAGAAAGCACATCACCTAACCAGCCCGTCGCTTTTTCATACGTATCCCAAAGACCTTCGCCTATATTGATCAAAATATTGTGACCCGGATGATTCAAGATAAAGATACACAAACCACCAATGGCTAAAACCACATAAAAAGGTATTTTTGCCTGCGCAGGCGTAATCATACCGGTTTTTTGTAAGCCAAATATTGCCAATGAACCCATTACCACAATGAGCCAGCCCCAAGTGGAAATCGTATGCACAAACCCATCGGTTCTCATGCGACTTATTGCTCTGACAAACTGCCCAAAAATGACCTGAATAGCGCCAACAATCAAGGAAGCATAAAAGAGTTTTACAGGCGTCAACATCCACTTTTCAGCTTGCTGATACCATGCCAAATTTGTTTGTAATTTATAAAGCTCTATTCCTCCAAAATTACCGGTAACGATCCCCATTATAAACGAAGAAACACCCAAATAAATCAATAACTTCATTACTTGTTGCACTTCTTTTCGAACCCGACTATAAAAATAGAGACCGACACCTATCAACAACATGCCATAAGCAGCATCGGCAAAGCAAAACCCGAAAAAGAAAGCGTAAAATGGCCCAAAATAAGGTGTTAAATCTGTCTTATGATAATTCGGCAATTCATATAACCCACCGATAAACTCAAATGGCTTGATAAACTTACTATTCTTCAATTTCACCGGCACGCGATGATCTTCGTGATGAGGTTTTTCAGCTAAAAAGAAAATCCCGTCTTGGCGCAACCGGTCTTGCAACACAGCTTGATCTTCAACAGGCGCATATCCTTGAAGTACCATCACGGTATCATCAGCCTGAGCAGTAGAACTTAATTCAACACGACGCAAATCAACAGCCTCAAACACCTTTTTCTGAGATTCTTTGAGCACCTCCAGATATTTCACAGAAGAATCTATCTGTTCATCTATCTTCTTATGCTCACCCTTGAGCAAATGAAGTTCTTCTTGCAACTGAACTACCGTTTTGGCGTTCAATTTCAACAAATCGGCATCTAATTCAAATGACTCATCCTGATGCGTTATGGTAATAAAATAGAACATTGAATTGACAGTAGCAATTTCAAAGGCATGGTATTTTTGTTTCCAATCCTGTTGAAATTTGCTGGAGAGACAGCCATAAAACCGAATTTTCATCCCTTGATCCTCCAACTGGTGAATTCTATCCCAGCTAAAATCACCCCAAGGAGTCATGCGTTCTATCTCTTTTTCAAGCAATAACCGTTGTTGGTTCAACTGTTCTTGTTCTTGTAAATAACCTTCAATTTCCTCGAGTTTTTTCATTCCATCGGTAGATGTAGCGTCAACAAATTGCTGATTGTCAACAATTCGTTTCTCAAGTACTTTGAAGACTGTTTTAAATCGATTAACCAATTGCATTGTATTCCTTAGAACGTCATCATCAGGAATACCCCCGTGCTTCTGTGCAACATGCACAACACCAACTTCTCTCAATCTCTCAAGAAAAGCGGCATATTCCTTATGATACACCAAAAAGGTGTATTTTTCCATTTCTACTATCATATCCTAATTCATTTTTTACAATGACATTCGTCCATTTTATTCTTTCAACGTTAATCCTCTGCTTCTTGTCTCGATTTCACAATCTTCTGAGCCGACTTTGACAGATTTTCTTCGTCTTCCATGAAACGTTTTATTTTTCGTATAGCATCGTCATAACCGGGAATTTGAACCTTTTCAAATAGGTTGACTTTTTGCGTTGTCTTTTTTCGGGCATGTTCAAGTAATCCTAATTTTTGAGCCATGAATTCTTGTTCGATACCCATTTGAGCTAATTCTTTCAATTGAGTAATCCCGTCTGAGAACCAAATAGGTGACGAGAAAAGGCTAAAAGGCTTGACCGAAAACTCTACTTTTTCCAACAACGGAATACGTACTCCGGCAATCTTTTTTACTGACATCTTTACATCTTCCACCTTAAGCAACGTTGTGTCAAACTCTCCCCATAACGCCAGCATCTGATCGTACGCTTTCACGCTTTGTTCAAACTGCTCTGTCAATCGTTTGAGATCGTCCTTTGCACGTTTCACTTCAATGCGCAACGCACTTTCCTTGTTTTTGATGGTAGGTAACGCGCGAACACGTACCTTTAGTTGCTTTTCAAGATTTTGCAACGACGTTTTATTATATTGAAATGTTAGTGCCATATCAAATTCAGTGTTGAAAGCGATTTTGCCTGCTTGTCGTATCAATCTATATTTTATTCTTCTTCCATTTTGATCCACCTTTCGTGAAGAGATTCTTTGATCAAATCAGCCTCAGCGTTACTTTCAGATGTTTACCACCTATTATTGATTCCAATATTTATCAACCAACTCTTGTTTAATATTGACCTCTTCCACCTTGAAATAGCGGGCAAATAACTTCCATGTATCATTCAACATTTCTTCTGTCCCAATGTTTACATCAATAGCCAGAATGTTTTCAGAATAATCTTTTGCAAATGACAATGTACGTTCATCGTAGTTCGTCAAATCAAACCCGTTTTCAAGTTTTGTTTTTGCATTGGCGGCATCAGCATACAAACGTACGGCAGCATTCATCACTTGTGGATGGTCTTCGCGTGTTTTTTTACCAATCACTAATTGTTTCAAACGAGATAACGAACGGAAAGGATCGACAATAACTTTCCCAATATCAGAGTCACGTCGCAAAAACAACTGTCCTTCTGTAATATAACCTGTGTTGTCAGGTACCGCATTGGTGATATCGCCACCCGAAAGAGTCGTTACGGCAATAATGGTAATCGAACCTCCGGCAGGAAATTGCACCGCTTTCTCATAAATCTTTGCCAAATCGGAATAAAGTGATCCAGGCATGGAATCTTTTGAAGGAATTTGGTCCATACGGTTTGATACAATGGAAAGAGCATCCGCATACAATGTCATATCGGTGAGCAACACCAACACTTTCTCATTATGATCGACTGCAAAATATTCAGCGGCAGTTAATACCATATCCGGGATTAACAACCGTTCAACGGGAGGATTTTCAGTCGTATTCACAAAACTGACAATCCGATCAAGTACGCCGGCGTTGTTAAACACGTTTTTAAAGTACAAATAATCGTCGTTGGTCAATCCCATACCGCCAAGGATAATTTTGTCGGCTTTAGCACGAAGAGCAACATTGGCCATTACTTGGTTAAAAGGTTGATCGGGGTCAGCGAAGAACGGAATTTTTTGCCCTGAAACCAATGTATTGTTCAAGTCAATGCCGGCAATACCCGTTGCGATTAACTCCGAAGGCTGAAGACGACGCACAGGATTCACCGAAGGACCGCCAATCTCACGTTCTTCTCCTTCAATTTCAGGGCCGCCATCAATTGGATCTCCGAAAGCGTTGAAAAAACGTCCGGCAAGCTGTTCACTTACTTTCAAAGTTGGTGCTTTGCCTAAGAAAATAACCTCTGCATTGGTTGGAATTCCTTCCGTTCCTTCAAACACCTGCAAGGTTATTTCATCGCCTAATATTTTCACCACTTGCGCCAATTTCCCATTAACGGTGGCTAATTCTTCATTACCAATTCCGGCAGCTTTGAGCGAACAAGTTGCTTTCGTGATTTGCGTTATTTGTGTATATATCTTTTGAAATGCTTTTGTAGCCATGATGATGTCAATTTATAAAAGGGTTGCTTCTGCTTACTGAACTTGATTTTCCGCCAACATACCATTCAACTGCTGAATATATTTTTCAAAATTTTCCGATTGAAATTCAGAATAGTTCATTTGTTTCCCAATGTTGATGATCCGCTTGAAATAATCCATTACATCAGTATAGTTATTGAAATGATAATTGGCACGGCAAATGCCCATTATTAAATTAAGCATAAATTGTTGCCTTTCAATTGAACAAACAGCATCAATCTTATCAAAAGCGTCTTGTTGAAGAATAATAAAGTCAACGACTTCCGATTTCCAAAACGTGACGTGGTAATCGATTGGTACACTGTCATCTCCCAAAATATTGATTTGCTCCTGAATCTCTTTGCCTCGTTGAAGCAATGTCTTAATTTCATTTACTTTTGCTGTCCAATCAGGAGAGATGCGTTTAGAAATGTACTCTTCAAATTCAGAATATTCAATATATTTTGAGTAGCTATCAATAGGGTTAACAGCCGGATAACGCTTACTGTCAGCACGGCTTTGTTCCAATGCATAAAAGCAACGTGCTACCTTTTTAGTCGACTCCGTAACAGGCTCTTTCAGGTTACCACCAGCAGGTGAAACTGTTCCGATGAAAGTGATAGAACCCGTTGCCCCATTATTCAAATTCACAAAACCTGCGCGAGAATAGAAGTTTGCAATAATAGCCGATAAATCCATTGGGAAAGCATCCGGGCCAGGCAATTCTTCCAAACGATTGGACATTTCTCGTAAAGCCTGAGCCCATCGCGATGTGGAGTCAGCCATCAACAATACTTTCAATCCCATCGAGCGATAATATTCGGCAATCGTCATAGCCGTGTACACACTCGCTTCACGAGCTGCAACCGGCATATTGGAGGTGTTTGCTACAATAATGGTTCGTTCCATCAATTTACGGCCTGTGTGAGGGTCTTCCAACTCAGGAAATTCAACAAATATTTCAACGACTTCGTTTGCACGTTCGCCACATGCAGCCATGATCACAATATTAGCATCGGCTTGTTTGGATATAGCATGTTGAAGCACTGTTTTTCCTGTACCAAAAGGGCCTGGAATGAAACCGGTACCACCTTCCACGATAGGGTTCATCGTGTCGATGATACGAACGCCTGTTTCAAGCAAACGAAAAGGACGAGGCTTCTCATTGAAGCACATGATGGCTTTTTTTACCGGCCATTTCTGCACCATGTTAATAGAAATTTCTTTGCCCTGCGCATCGACAATCACAGCAACAGTGTCATAAATTTTATATTGACCGGCAGAAGCAACGGACTTCACTGTAAATGAACCATCCATAACAAATGGCACCATAATTTTATGTGCCTGAAAATTTTCATCAACTTCCCCTAACCAACTGCCGGCTTCCACGGAATCGCCCACGTTAGCTAATGGTTTGAAATCCCAAAGTTTATTTTCATCTAAAGGGAAAGTGTACTCTCCTCGTTTGAGAAAAATTCCTTCCATTTTATCCAGGTCATTTTCCAAACCATCCAGATTACGTGACAGCAAACCGGGGCCGAGTGTTACCTCGAGCATGTGTCCTGCAAATTCAACCTTCGAACCGACAGTCAATCCACGCGTGCTTTCAAAAACCTGAACATAAGCATTGACTCCAATAATTTTGATCACCTCGGCCATTAACTTTGTAGCGGCAGTTTCAATATAACAAATTTCATTTTGAGACACAGCCCCATCAACCTCTACTATTACGAGGTTGGAGATGATCCCTTTTACTTTCCCTGTTGTTGACATATTTATGCGATATTGTTTTGTTTCATATTATTTTCTCGATGCGAATTTCTTTTGTCAATAATAACATTGAATTTATGTTCAAGCCATCTCGGGCAGCATCACATTCTTTTTTAATGACTCAATTAATTCCTTGAATACAGCCTCTCCTGCTTCTTTCTTAAGTGGCAACCAACGTTCAATAAGCTGCAGTTTTATGATATAAACTGCAATTACTTCCATCGTAAAATAGTCGAAAACAGTATGTTCGTCGAGCCATTGCCATTTCAGTAAATCAATTCTACGTTCACGTTCCAACCAATCAGCCATTTCTGCAATTCGAATCACTTGATCAGCTTCTTCAAAAAAATCAGTAACGCCAAAATCACGGACATTCGTTGTACGAAGTATATTAGCTACCTGATTATCGCCAATAATTGCCGATTGCACATCGTAACCAAACTTTCGACACATATTGGCGGCCAATAAATTATGAATGTTCAAGTTAAATTCAAACCAACTCTTCACCAATCTGTTTTGGCAACTAAGTGCATGTTGATAATAAAGAGTCATCAATTGATCATCCCACGAGAGTGTCTCGTAGAGGGGTTTTTCATCCCAAAAGGCGTGAGCAAATGTAGCAAAATAGGATGGGACATTTTTTAATTTGGCATCCTCATCTTCTTTTAAAAAAGAAACAATCTCCTCAAAATCAGTTTTTTGCAATCGCCCAATAGGATTCAAGTAAGTGTCTTGATTTTTTAGATACGTAAGCCAGTTTTGCGCTTCATATTTTTCAAAAATAAGATCGGCCAAAGCAAGGTCACGTTGCGAAAGGGTTTCGATCAACGTTTGCCTAAATTCCTTCAGCGGTAACGACAATTTAGAATCATCCGGTTTTACCTCAGGCAACCCGGCTACTAGATAATAATATTTGCTCATTGCAATTGATTTATTACAGGGGATTGTAGTATCATTTCACAACGACTAAAACAAAAGCTCAACAAGTTTCGGGCGTAGAAATTCTTTGAAATAAGCAACAAACTCTTCTTCACCGAACGTTATTTTATAACTTCCCTGCTCTAATTGTAACGTAAAATCAGCCTTACGACCATTCACCTCTTTAATGAATACTTTTTCATTGAGCAATGATTTGGCATTGGCTGCAAAATAAGCAGTCAAAGCATCAGCCTCGGCTGTCTCAATGGTGATCTTTTCTTTTTTTGCCCATTCTTGAACAAACGTAAGTACTACTTTTTGCATAAATTCTTTATCCGTCAAAGCTGCCTTAACGGAGGCTTCTACAATCTTCCCATTCACCAAATTGGTAATTTCTGTTTTGAGCGCTTCAATCGCTTGTCGAGCAAATAGCTTGAGTTCAGAACGGGTATTCTTATCCAATTCTTCTGCATCTTTCTTCGCTTGTTGCAAAATAGCTGCTGATTCTTCCTTTGCCTTTTCAACAGTGGTTGCAGCATCTTCACGGGCTTTAGCAAGTAGGGCAGCTGCTGCTTCTTTCCCTTTTTCCACCCCTTCAAGATAAATTTTATCCGTCAGCTCTTTTAGTGTATCATTCATAGAATCTATTGTAAAATAAGTTTGTACTCACACTGCAAATATATCCATTATTCACAACAAAAACGGGTGGATTTTGTCGAAAAAATAACTTTTAATTTTATTTTCAACTTACTTTCAATAGTTTGAGTTACATATTGCAACAAAAAACCAATAACAAACGGTGAAAAACTTTCGGGCAAAGAGGCTTACAAAGTAAATGCTTGCTTATTTACTGTATTAAAGAAATAGATGACGTTGAGTTTGTGATATATTTTATTCATATACAAGATTATGGACTTTCTATGCCATACAAAGCATATTTCAAATGATAAACGAGTTTCGCAGTAACAAACTATCTAACCATTGTATATCTGCATTTTATCAACTAAAGCCATAAAATAGGCGGTCACTTACATAATCAGAAGTGTGAATTCTTTTAATTCCAATGAATCTATCAACAAATAAACACGCATATTACGCATTTACAGATATATATCGACTAAACAGAACACGCTTCGCCTTAATAATATTTAACTATTTATCAAGAAAGCTTTGTCGCGAGTAAAGAGATATATGAAAATCAGAAAGTACCCACAACAAAATCGCTATGGTACTATAAATCACATTATACCAACCCCAAGATACGATTATCGTAAAAGCATAAAAAACACGGCAACCACATCTTTATCACAAGAAGTGGTTGCCGTGTTTCTAAAATGAGGTTACTCTTCGTTATTTCTTATGAAACTCGTCAGAAACAGTCAATACTTTTCTACCTTTGGCGCGGCGGGAAGCTAATATGCGACGACCATTTGCGGTAGCCATACGCTCACGATATCCATGTTTGTTTCTGCGCTTGATGTTCGATGGTTGGAATGTTCTTTTCATTGCCGTTTAGTTTTATATGATTGATTATATTCGTCACATTTTTGGCCGACAAAGATAGGGTTTTTTGTTGAACAATCCAAGCCTAAAAGGAAATTGAAAGACCAAAAGATAAATAGCACAACTCTGGTGTTTTTAGACAATCGTTCATACAAACAACACAGACAAGACAATTTGAATATCTAATTTATACGCAGAATATTAGCATAATAAAGAGTCCATTTGAAGAGCATTGAAGAGTAGTTATTCTTTTTTATGGAAATGATTACGGAAATATTTCATTAATAGAAAAATCTCACGTAACTTTGTGGCGGAAATGTAAGAGGATAAAATCATCATTGAAATTATAAAATAACATTTAGAACTATGACAAAAGTAACCATCGTAGGCGCAGGAAACGTAGGCTCAACATGTGCCAATGTGTTAGTATCAAACGATTCAGCATCAGAAGTTGTATTAATCGACATCAAGCCAGGCTATGCAGAAGGTAAAGCGCTTGATATTATGCAAAGCCAGCCCACACTCGGGTTTGCTTGCAAATTAATTGGAGTTACAAGTGACTACAGCAAAACGGCAAATTCAGATGTCGTTGTCATCACATCAGGACTGCCCCGTAAACCGGGCATGACGCGCGAAGAACTTATCGGAGTTAATGCAGGCATTGTAAAAGATGTAGTAAGTAACATATTATCAGCTTCTCCGAATGCGATTTTAATCATCGTCAGCAATCCAATGGACACGATGACTTACCTGACATGTAAAACTTCAAAGTTACCAAAGAATCGGGTGATAGGTTTTGGTGGTGTTTTAGATAGTTCTCGTTTTATCTATTATTTAAGTCAAGCTCTTGCTACAAATGGGAATAACATCGACGGAATGGTTATTGGCGGACACGGCGATACCACCATGATTCCCCTTAAACGACTGGCACACTGCAAAGGGCTTCCTGTGACCGAATTATTATCTGCCGAAAAAGTCAATCAAGTGGTTGCTGATACAATGGTAGGTGGAGCAACATTGACAAAACTGCTTGGCACATCCGCTTGGATGGCTCCCGGAGCAGCTGCAGCATTTATGGTAAAAGCCATTTTAAATGATGAACAACGTGTTATCCCTTGTTCCGTATATTTAGAAGGGGAATACAATCAAAAAGATATTTGCATAGGCGTTCCTGTAAAAATCGGAAAGAATGGTTGGGAAAATATCATTGACCTCAAACTTACAGAAGAAGAGAAAGCATTGTTTGAAAAGAGTGCAAACGCTGTTCGCACGATGAACAACGTTTTACATGACATGAAGCTGATTTAATCTGTTTACTACTTTTCCATACTTGGTAGAGAGGTTTCCTCGTGAGAAGGAACCTCTTTTTTTTGTTAAGCTGAAAAACAAAGCAGCCAATCATGGCAAAAAGAGGCATTGTTGATGCATATTTTGTTTCAAACAGACATTATTCCTCAGAAAACAGCCACAATTACCATGTCACAAAAACAGCGTAATTAGTTATTATTTAAAAGAAAACACCCCGCTTTGAAACGAAAAACATCACTCATGGAAACTTTTTCTGTCAAATTATTGCATTTTCAGAAAATGGCAGTATCTTTGTCACCAACAAAAAACGAAAAGAGATGAATCATTCCTTGTTACTCGTGAACGTGGTGGTCCTTTTGGTGAACTCCTAAAGGTGAGACGGGCATGTAGTAACATGAAACAAATAATAAAAAAGCCTTTCTCACCAAATCGTGAGAAAGGCTTTTTCATGTATAGGACAAAAACGAAATCAACTTAGCTTTGTAGATCAAAATTAGTTACCAATTATTTTTATCACTACACCTTATGATAGACTCAGCATCAAACACTCACAAAGCCGTAACTTCAATTCCATTGCGGAGTAACACTACGACACAAGGCCGACTAATGGCAGGTGCACGTTCATTATGGCGTGCCAACGGAATGCAAAATGAACAAATGGGGAAACCTCTCATTGCCATCGTCAATTCATTCACTCAATTTGTTCCGGGACATGTACATTTACACGAAATAGGGCAAGAAATCAAGAAAGAAATTGAGCAATTAGGTTGTTTTGCAGCCGAATTCAATACGATAGCGATTGACGACGGAATTGCCATGGGACATGACGGAATGCTTTATTCCCTTCCATCACGCGATTTGATTGCCGATAGTGTCGAATACATGGTAAATGCCCATAAAGCAGACGGGATGATTTGCATCAGCAATTGCGACAAAATCACACCGGGTATGCTAATGGCCGCCATGCGATTGAATATTCCTACTGTCTTCGTCTCGGGTGGACCAATGGAAGCAGGTCGTTTAGGAGATAAGGAACTTGACCTGATTGATGCTATGGTACAAGGCGCTGACGAAAATGTGAGTGATGAGGAACTTCAACAAGTTGAACTTGCAGCTTGCCCTACGTGTGGTTCCTGTTCCGGAATGTTCACCGCCAATTCGATGAATTGCTTGAATGAGGCAATTGGTATGGCCCTCCCTGGAAATGGAACAATCGTTGCCACACACGCCAATCGCAAACAACTCTTTTCGCAAGCGGCTCAAATAATCGTTGCCAATTGTAACAAATAT
>DAHXOX010000121.1 GCA_027364655.1 Paludibacter sp.
ATCGACTCGTGTCTTGAAAATACGTGCAAAAGTAAAATGTCCCAACTCGTGAAGGAACACCAAAATTGACAAACTCAAAATTAACTGGGCCGCTTTAATCCAAAAAGTCTCCATTATTCAAATAATTGTTTATTAATACTCATATTACAGATTTGCAACAAACTCCGTGGCAATAGCACGTGCTTCCTCATCCGAAGCCACGTAATCATCATAAGCAGGTTGCGATAAGAAAGTCACTTTTTGCAACGTTGACTCAATAACGTCCGACATTTGCAAAAACCCTATTTCATCTCGGAGAAAAGCTGCCACCACCACTTCATTGGCTGCGTTCAGCACACACGGCGCATTCCCTTGCCGCTTCAGGGCATCAAAGGCAAGCGATAAATTTCGGAATTTATCATAATTCGGTTGCTCAAAAGTCAAATGCGAATAAGCACTGAAATCGAGACGCGGCCAGAGAGAGGGAAGTCGGTGTGGATAAGAAAAGGCATACTGAATAGGCAATCGCATATCAGGCAGTCCCATCTGCGCCTTTATACTTCCATCGGCAAATTGCACCATGGAATGAATAATGGATTGCGGATGTACCAACACCTCAATTTGACTCGGATCAAGGCCAAAAAGCCATTTAGCCTCAATGACTTCAAATCCCTTGTTCATCATCGTGGCAGAATCTATGGTGATCTTTGAACCCATCGTCCAATTAGGATGCCGTAATGCTTCTTTTTTTGTAATTGTGGTCAATTGCACCATATCCGTGGTTCGAAACGGGCCTCCTGATGCTGTCAGAATGATTTTCTCCACCAGATTATCGCCTTCCCCAACCAAACATTGAAAAATAGCGGAATGTTCCGAATCTACCGGAATGATAGATGCCTGATGCTGTCTGACCAACGAATAAATCAATTCTCCCGCCACCACCAGCGTTTCCTTATTAGCCAAAGCAATCATCTTTCCGGCTTTCACTGCTGCCAATGTAGGAAGCAGACCGGAGTATCCCACCATGGCCGTCAACACTATATCAACAGACTCCATAGAAGCGATTTGAGCAATGGCTTCTATACCCGAAAAAACATGAATCGGCAAATCGCGTAATGCCTCTTTTAGCACAAAATAGTGCGCATCGTTAGCAATGGCAACCACCGCCGGGTTAAAACGCCGCGCTTGTTGAATCAACAAATCTACATTGTTGTTAGCCGTAAGGGCATACACTTCAAAATGCTCAGGATGTGCTGTGATAACATCCAAAGCCTGCGTACCAATAGATCCTGTTGATCCTAACAGAGCTATTTGTTTCGGTTGTAATGTATTGTTATGATTTATCATATATCAAAAAACAATATAATCTTCAGGATTCAGTGGAATCCCATTTTTCCAAAGTTCAAAACGCAAAAACTCTTTTTCATTCGGCTTTGTCGATTTTTGCAACATACCGATCACCTCGCCTGCATGTATACGATCGCCAACTGTTTTGAGCAAATAATCCATATTTTTATATATCGACAAAAATGAACCGTTGTGTTGAATAATGATGACATAGCGTGAATCAGGCGTAAAACCGGCAAACACCACTACCCCATCCGACACCGCTGCTACCGTGCGATTTGACATGGATGCAATAGTAATATCAAAAACACCTCGTGAAAAATCAACATGTTGCAGAATGACACCTGCCATCGGATTTGAAAACACTGGTATAAGGTTGTGATTCGAACGATTCGTAAGCATGTTCAGATTAAATTGCTCATTCTGTTCAAACTGATCGTCAAAAACTTTTTCCCTTTCCGATTTCTGACCAATCTTCACATTCACGGGATTCATCTTGGGTGTCGGAGTCCTTTGTTCAACGCTGTTTTTCTGCACAGAAACATTACCATTCAAAATAGTTTGCAAATTGGTCAAATAACGTTGATTGGCATTAAATCGTCTTTGTAAGGAGTCCGCTTTCAGCATCTGTTTTTCAACTTGCGACTTTAACAACGCATCTTCATTTCCGGGTAATACGTGTCTCAACGAGGTAAAATTAATCAAAAGCGAAGTAATAATAAATATAGCCACTACTAAACCAAGCAAATACCAAACAAACGAGAAGCCCGAACGTTTAACCGAAACAACTTCCTCAAGGGTACTTTCACTAACAATTAACAAGCGATATTTAAAACGAAACGCATTAAAAAAGGCTTTTATACGCAGCCAAATGCGATTAAGGATTGCTTGAAAACGTAGCATGAAAGCATGAGATGAAACGAACATGACCAAAAGGTATTAAACAGACAACGAAATAATTAGTAAGATGACATGGAGTTCCAACTGTCTTTTAAAATAATAGATTAAAGTCAGATGAATCAGCGTGCACGCTTTCTCGTTCTTTCTTCATTATCAACTCATTATATGTTCATTCTATAACTCGGTTCAAATCGTATCTTCATGCAAAGATAACACTATTTTCCCACTCAATGAAAAAACCTTACGACTTGACTGCGAAACATCCTCTGAACACGACCAATGGAAAATCAGATCAATGCTCTTTATAGATTTCTGAATATGCTTCTGGAATGATCAAAAAGTGAGGTTTCTCAAAAACCATGAAATAAAATTATTTCTATCTTTGTAAACAAATGCAACATATTCGTAGGTTGAATGCATAACGCCCATCGGACTCAGCACAAATTTTTCTAATTACATGTTTCTCAATAAATATGGACTACCTTGAACTTTATTCTTTACTTAAAAACAAAGTATCGGCCAATGTCATGGAAATCGAGATAGACAGTGAAGTATCGGTTCACAACCATTTGTTTCAATCGGAAAATTGCGAAATCTTACAAGGTCATTCTCATTTACGATGCAAAGAACACCAGCTTGAGTTTTGCGATGAAATCTTTCACAATGCGCTGAAACATGCCGAAGAAGAATTGGATGTTATTGATTCTGAGGTGAATGAAAACAAACGATTTGTGATTCATATTTTTGTCCCGAAACATCAAAAAAGCAACACAGACGCCATCCTGCTGATGCATGGATTCAACGAAAAATCTTGGGTTAAGTACTTTCCATGGGCATATCAACTTGCCAAACAAACCCATCAATGTGTGGTTTTATTCCCCATCGCTTTCCACATGAATCGAGCTTTACCCGCATGGAGCAACAAACGGCTGATGCATGTCATAAGTCAAGAACGGCAACAAGAATTCCCCGATTTACTATCATCCTCATTCTCTAATGTAGCCATCAGCACACGTCTGCAAGCAAAACCACAACGACTTATCTGGTCCGGGTTACAAACTTATTACGATGTGGTGCAATTTGTACGACAATGCCATGAAGAATTTTTTCCTCCAATTGCACCAGGCACGCAGTTTCATTTCTTCACCTACTCCATTGGTACCTTCTTAGCAGAAATAGTGAAAATTACGAACCCTCAAGGCTATTTTACCAACGCCAAACTTTGTGCTTTCTGCGGTGGCGCTACCTTCAACCGACTGACACCGGTCTCGAGAACCATCATTGACAGCGAAGCCAATTTAGCCATGTACTCTTACTTGATTGAACATTTAGAAAGTCACTTGCTACACGAGAAACGATTGCGCCATTTTCTGGAAGAACATCCCGAAGGACAATCTTTTCGTATGATGTTGAATTTCAAATATAACAGGTTGAAACGGGAAGCACTTTTTCAACAATATAGCAAAGACATATTTGCCATTGTTTTAGAAAATGATTGCGTAATACCTTCTTATGATGTGGTAAGCACACTGAAAGGAGCTTCGCATACAATCCCGACACGAGTCACCATTGCCGATTTTGATTATCCATACACCCACGAAACTCCATTTTCGCTGAATGAAAGTTTTCGTGAAAAAGTAGATGCTTCGTTTCGTTGGACGTTCGACCAATTTTCATCTTTTCTGACTGGTCAAACAGATTGATAGAAAATAAACAAGCAGAAACACCTGAATGAGATACTTCTGCTTGTCAAAAATCATTGAAAACGAATTATAGCTTGTCAATCAATTTCCACTGCTTCTCCTTTTTGTGGAATTTGAATATCATGAAAGCCCACTTTTTCTAACTCATTTTCATAAAACTGTTGCGTTGCATATTCCCCATGCACCAAAAAAGTTTTCCGAATCTTTTGCGGATCCTGACAACTGAGAAACTGTTTCATTTCATTGTAATCTCCATGACCCGACAATGATTCAATTTTTTCGATATGCGCATTGATAGGATGCTTCTCTCCAAAAATAGAAATCTCTTTCATGCCCAATTGAATGCGTGCACCTAACGACGAAGGCGTACAATAGCCAACAATCAAGATAGTGTTTTTAGAATCTTCTATGTTGTTGGCCACATGATGTTTGATGCGACCGGCTTCCATCATGCCCGATGCTGAAATGATGACGCACGGCTTCTTCAGATCGTTCAGTTTTTTTGATTCTTCCACATTCTTTATGTAGTGCAATCCGTTGAAACCAAACGGATCAGGATCGTATGCAATGGTATGTTTCACCTCATCATTCATACATTCCGGATGAAGCCGATAAATATCTGTGGCATTAACCGCCAATGGACTATCAACATACACGTCGATCTTGGGCAGTTTTCCTTCATCAGAAAATTTATCCAAGATGTAAACGATCTCTTGTGTTCTGCCAATGGCAAACGACGGAATAATCACTTTGCCGCCACGTTCCACACACGTTTCGTTAATGACACGCAACAAATCAACGGACGTCTCGCTTTCTGCCGGATGCAACCTGTTTCCATATGTCGATTCAGTAATCAAGTAATCGCATTGAGGGAATGGATCGGGAGATCGCAAAAGCCGATTATGCTGACGTCCGATATCGCCGGTGTAAGCCACATGTATCTTTTTCCCATTTTCATTAATTTCTAAATTGACGACCCCACCGCCAAGCAAGTGTCCGGTATTGGTAAACTTCACATTGATCTTGTCATTGATGTAGAAGCGTCGACCAGTTGGAACTCCGATAAAAAGCTCCATACACTTTTCAGCATCCGTCTGATCGTAAATAGGCTCAATAGGATTCAACTCTTGACGCTCGCGTTTTTTATTAAACCATTTTACATCCAACTCTTGAATATGCGCGCTATCGGTCAGCATAATGGAGCATAAATCGCGTGTAGCATTGGTACAAATCACCGAACCTCGAAATCCCAATTTATAAGCGTACGGAATCAACCCCGAATGATCAATATGAGCATGGGATAAAATAATGTGATCGATGGTTGAAGGATCGAATCCTAAATCACGGTTCATCGCGTCGGTCTCTAACCCTTTCCCCTGAAACATGCCACAATCGAGCAAGATACGCTTCCCTTCAATGGTTGTAATCAGATGTTTGCTGCCGGTTACTTCACGGGCTGCACCAAAAAATTGAATCTTCATAGGTAAAATAGTTAAGCTCTCTCTGTCCGGTTTTTGCATGTCAATCCCGACCGTATTCTTGTTTCACGTACATGCCCGTGTTTACTTAAAAAGAGCCTCATTCCTGCGATGGCAATCAGGCATAACACCCTGCACCTCATAATAGTTTTGATGATATGCCTCTGCTTTCCAAAACGTAGAAGCCGGAATCAACATCGTTGCCACGCTGTTGCCTTTGATGGTTAACAAATGAATGTATTTCTCAGCAATGGCTTTTTGTTCGGGCGAAGAATAAAAGATCACCGAACGGTATTGCTGCCCGATATCCACACCCTGCCCATTTGTTTGGGTGAAATTATGCGTTTCAAAAAAGAGTCTCACCAACGCATCGTATGAAGTGACACGCGGATCATACACCACCTTGGTGGTTTCAAAATCACCGGTTTTATGAGCGCTTACCTCTTCGTACGTAGGGTTTTTCACGTGCCCACCCATATACCCGACTGTGGTTTTTACAACGCCTTTTTCATGCGAAAAATAATACTGCGCTCCCCAAAAACAACCTTCTGCGAAATAAGCCGTTTTCAACACAGGTCTGGCGTCCGGTACAAATACCATAGCTATCGAATTGATGCAATAGCGTTTTTCCTTAGGCGTAAATCCTTCATTCAGGAACAAATGACCCAGATGCGCGCCACAATTGGCACAAGTAACCTCAATGCGTTTCCCATCGGGATCAAGCCGAAATTTCAAAGCACCTTTAATAGCGTCGTCAAACGAAGGCCAGCCACAAGAAGAGGCAAATTTATCCGACGAACGAAACAAAGGTGCATGGCATCTTTTGCAGTAATAGGTGCCACGTTGTGTAGTGGTATCATATTGCCCAACGAAAGGAGCTTCCGTGCCGCGATGCAACATAACTTGCGCTTCTTCGGGTGTCAAATGGATATATTGTGCCGCATTGTGAATCTCCTTGAATGTATCCACAGCCACCTGACTTTGAACAAAAGCACTCACAATCAACATACATATTGACCACAAAAGAAATTTTATTTTCATAGTTTGTATAATTCGTTCTTCTATACTGGTCAGATGGCTCAAAGCTATCTGAACTATTTTCAAACTAAAATAGCTATTCTTTCCCCTTTTTCAAGAAGGTACCAATACCCCTTCCTAATTTCTCGATGGCCTCCATACTCTTCACCAATGGCTCTGACGAAACCTCTTCATAACCCTCTCCCTTCTCGGACGAATCAAATTGTTGCGGATAAATGAGTAATTTACTGTTCATTTGAAAATACTTATTGATCTTTATCACAATTGTGTCCAAATAAGAGAGATACGAAACCGATCCTTTACGGGCAGTCACCAAAATCAATAAATCATCATCCTTAATATGCCTACCTATAACGAGAAAATCCTCCCAATCTTCAAAGGGATGAAATTCAACAATAGAATGCATATTTCTACTTTTAAGTTGCTTATGAAATGTGTCACTTGTTTTTTTATCCCCGTAAAATTCAATTGGAATAGACAATTCATTCGATATGGCACTTACTTTCTTCGCCCATAACTCAAATCCACTTTCCAATTCAGCCAAAGGAGGTACCAAAAGTATCACTCGTTTATGAATATTTAATGGATGCATAAAATAACACACAAACACATTTTTATCGGTGTAATTAATCAGATTTTCCGTTTTTTCATTTACGAATTTCGAAAAGAAGCCCGACCGTTGAGGCCACCCGACAACAATGATATCGGCCATAATTTCGCGAGCAATCCGAGCAATGCCACTCAACGCATGATGATCGATGGTGGCAACAACATTGGTCCTAATTTCAGCGGCAGAGGCTTGTTTCACATACTCTTCCAGCTTCTGCTTCGATTTGAGCATATTGATTTCGGCCTCGCTGTTATTGGGCACTACCGAAAGTACCGACACGGGATGAACCGATTTCTTGTCTTTGATAAGGACAACAAATTCAAGTAACTTATCCATAGTAGCAACGTTGGCAATTGGCAACAAAATGTGCTCATTCTTCATCGCCTCTAACGTGCGGCTATCCAATTGATCCGATTCCCCACTGATAACAATTCGTTTAGCGGCTTGCTCTGTAGCAAACGAAGCCACAACCGACGTGATCAGTATCAGAATAATCGTTCCGTTCAAAATGTTTTGATCTATAATCCCTGCCTGATATCCAACGATAATGACCGCTAGTGTGGCCGCGGCATGTGCGCTGCTCAATCCAAAAATAAGTTGTCGTTGATTTTTGGTATAATGAAAACTTAGTTGAGTAAACCAGGCAGCCAACCATTTGCCTGAAATAGCTACTGCTGAGAGTGTCAATGCAATAATAATAGCCATTGTACCTGAAAAAATCACATGAACATTCACCAACATGCCCACAGAAATCAAAAAGAAAGGAATAAACAACGTATTTCCAATAAAGTCAATCCGGTTCATCAAAGCCGACGATTGCGGTACCAATCGATTGAGAGCAATACCGGCAGCAAATGCCCCGATAATAGGTTCAAGTCCGGCTACCGAAGCAAGAAATGCGGCAAAAAACACAACGGACAACACAAAAACATAATGAGCATATTTTTCACTCTCTAACTTTTGAAAAAACCAGGTCGCTACACGAGGAATTACTATAAAAAGAATGGCTAAAAATATAATCAGCGAAACACCCATCCGAATCCAGAAGGCATGACTCAACTCGCCAAGTTGATTCCCTTTGATAATCGACAAAATAAGCAAAACCCCGGTATCCGTCAGGATGGTGCCTCCCACTGTGATAGCGACCGCCTGATTTTTCACTAAGCCAAACTTGCTGACAATAGGATAAGTTAACAATGTATGCGTGGCAAACATGCTCGCAGTCAGAAAACTGGCATTAAAATCGTATCCTAATCCATAGTAACAAACCGGAAAACCAATCGATAAAGGCAGAATAAAGGTAAAAAAACCAAACCCCACACTCTTATGCCGATTCACTCTAAATTCGTTCAAATCCAACTCAAGGCCTGCAATAAACATAATGTACAACAACCCAATGGTCGAAAACAGATCAACAGCCGAACTTTGGCTCAAAATATTCAGCTCGTGAGGTCCGATAATGACACCTGAAATAATCAAACCAATGATGCCGGGAATATGCAACCTTTTGAGCAAAATGGGCGACAAAAGGATGATGAACAAAATCAAGGAGAAGATTAAAATCGGATTACTCAACGGCAAGATGAATTGGCGCTGTAACTGATTAAAAAAATCAAGCATATCAAATAGTTATAGATTTACGACGCAACAAAAAACGACACTCATTCAGACTGAAAAACATCAAGTCAAATACAAAAAAGCGATGCTTTCGTTTTCGATTTACACAAATGCCACACAAAAGTACAACAAAATGAGATGAAGATCGCCATTGCAAAAAAGATATTTTTTTCAGCTACCTCCTATTACACCCTGTTTTTTGCAAATGACTACTTATGTGAGCAATGGGTTAATCTCACATGACATTATCGTTGCCCATTCGGAGCACCTTCGCTTTATCACCGTAACTGATTTTAGGTATAGATTAAATAAAGTCATACTAAATACATACATATTTCCCATTTCAGTCTGGTGAAAGGCTTCTTTTGCTTTTCTCGAAGTCCCTTTCAAAAAAAAGTGCAGTTTGAAACAAAAAAAGCGGTTCAACTATTTGGAGATGAAAAAAATAATAGTGATCTTTGGTGCTCATATCGTTGATAAAAAAGAGTGCCAACTGTGGAAGTGTCTGTGAGTGAGACTGCATAAGTTCGACGAAAAAGAAGCATTTATAACCCAATAAAAAACAAAAGCTATGGAATACAAAGCATCGCTTGACACGGTAGCAAAAATAATCACTGCCGGAACGATCATTCTGTTTTTAGTTATTGGAGCCAGAAGTATCAAGGTACTAACACTTGCGCAGGGCAACACAACTGCCATACTGATACATAGCGGCATACTATTGCTATTTATTGCACTGCTGCTTGGCTGCTATCTGTTTGCTCCGCATTATTATAGAGTGGAGAATCATAACCTGATCATCGTGCGGCCTGCAAACAACAAAACAATAAAACTGTCTGACATTGAGGAAATAAGACCCGTTGAAAACAATGAGATGTTAGGAGGCATACGCACTTTCGGAAACGGCGGCTTATTCGGTTATTTCGGGAAATACTATTATCCCAAAATCGGCAAAGTAAACCTTTACGCCACACAGCGAAAAAACAGGATTTTAATTGAGACAAAACAAGGAGCGAAATTCATTATTACGCCGGACGATCAAAGCATCATTGAAAACATAAAAGGGAAAATAGGCGTACGATAAAGAGTTTGGAATTAATTTTCATCATATCAGGATTTCATTGAAAAAATTAAAGCATAGCCTGACCAAATAA
>DAHXOX010000122.1 GCA_027364655.1 Paludibacter sp.
CATTTCGACTTCGCTCAATGACCAAAAAAAAGAAACGAATCATCAGGCGAAGTCGAGATGACGGGAATCGCTAATCTGATGCTTTTTTCAGCGGAAATTTCAATGCGGTTTTTGGGATGTACGAGGTAGGTTTAGGCATCTCGTAGATGGCTTTTCTCAAGAAATCACCCAACGCTTTTCTATCAGAAAATTGCGCTATCTCATCCGTCTGTATAATATTGCCAATCCCGATGCGGGGGCGTTGGCCTCTCTTATTAAATACCTCATAGGGCATCCGAATAGATCGAATTCTCCAACTTATCAATCCTAAGAAATAGAAAAACAGCGAGTTGCCATCGAAGAAACGAATAGGTACAACAGGAACTTTTGCCAATTGAATTAGTTTTAAGATTCCCTCTTGCCATTCGCGGTCTCTGATACGAAAGGTCTTCAGATTGAACTTTGAAACAGCTCCGGCAGGGAAAAAACCAACGGGATGTCCATCGCGCAAACGGGTTAACGTTTCGCGAATACCATTCACACCGGTAGTTGCAGGATGTGTTATGTTCCCTACACGTGGCTTAACCGAAATGAAATTTTCGTCCATAGCTTCGATGAGCGTCAGTATTTCATTCACCATCACCTTGTAATCGGGTCGGATGCCGGCCATCAGATGTATCAACATAATGCCGTCCAAGCCGCCGTAGGGATGATTTGACACGGTGATAAACGCGCCTTCGGGCAAGTGATGCAATCGTTCCGCATTGCCAAGCCGATAATCTACGCCCAAATCGTTTAGCAGGCCTTCGGCAAAAGCAGAACCGGTATTTTGGCATGATCGACCATATACCCAGTTTACTCGGTCGAGAGCTAAAATGTGCATGAGAAAGCGCGCAAAACGGCGTCCCCATTTGCTTCTAAAATAAGGAGATATTTTCTCAAAGACATGGACGTCAACTACAGTATATTTCATTCAAACTTACATCACAGATATAAAAAGACTTTCTTATGAAGAAGAGTTTACATATTTACTCGATTTTCCTGATGTGACACATGCGAACAGAATACCCTTTCACCTTCATCAACAATACCCCGACACCAATCCAAAAAAGTTCCCGAACGCGAGTCACCAAACTCACATAAATACCTAAAGCACCAGGGAAACCAAGCGCTCTGAATGCCAACATAAACCCACCTTCTCGTGTTCCAATCTGCATGGGAGAAAAGAAAAGGATGTTGGTGAATAAACTCATAAAGGAATAAATGATAATCGATTGAATAATTGTGACATCCACGTTAATGGGGCGTAGAATGACAAATACCTCCAGCGCATTACATATCCGCGCTATTAATTCCAACGACAATGCCCTTAAAAAAGCGCGACGTCGTGATTTGTAAAGGTACGCTATTTGCGTATCGATACTTCGCAACTTATGTTGATTGTTGGCTAAGAAAGGAGCTACCCACCTCTTGATGAATGGAATGTGCGATGCCCAATTAAAAAATTGGAAAACCATCCCTTTGCGATAGCCACGCCAAAGGAAAAACAATATGATAAGAAAAACGACAAACAGAAGCAATAACAAAACTTTACCTAAGATTGGCATAGGCAAAAACAAAGCCGCAGCTACAATGGACAACAACCAGAAAATACTGTGAGCGGAAATATGTGTCATGGTATAAAGAACGACTGACGAAGTAGCCTTTTCGATACCAAGAAGCGATTTAAATTCCATTACTTTATACGGATCGCCACCAAAAAAGCCTAAGGGAGTTGCCGCTTTGAGGGCAAAACCACTCAAGGTAATTTTAAAGACATGCAAGAAAGGGACTTTACGATTTTCGGGGTTGTCATCGCGTATAATGGTGTTGAAGGCCAAAGCATTAATTAAATAAGTAGGCACCCACATACCAAGTATTGCAAAAAACCACCATCCAGTTTTACGAATATGCAGTATAATGGTGTCAAATCCAATGCTCCATGCCATCAATGCTAAGGCCAAGAGACCTATTACAAAAAAAATATTCCGACCTATGTTGGATTTTCGTTTCATCATGCTATATAACTATTTATCCAAGCGGACGAGCATTTTCTCATGACGTCGGATAGCAAAAAACAACAAAGGATTTAGCACGACAATTTCATAGAAAAAATAGAGCCATTCGATATTTAATAACAAGGAAATAAACAAGACAATACTGCGCGCATTGAACGTGAAAGAATCCAATAAAGGCATCATTTTCAAACTTTCAGCTCTAAACTTTGCAATTTCATTTTCAGGAATTCCGTTTGGATAATTAGCTTTTATATGCACTATATAACGCTGTAATTGAGGAGTTCGTTTTTCCTGATTTAGTGTGTACACATAATACATCAACGTAAAAAGTTTATACGATGACGCTGTTTGCCAAGAAAAAGAACGTGCCCTGTCAAGAACATCTTTGGAAGTTTCAAATTCGCTATCTCGCCCTCCTTTAAGGATATGAAGATGCAATGTTTTATAATAATCCAAGACAGAAGCTTGTGTGAAATGGGAAAAAGCGGATAGTAAAGCGATCAAAACAATCCATATGCCCAAATGAGTGTCATTAATTAATCGCAACGTGAGAACAATATAAAATGTCAAAAACCATATTTCGCCGCACAACCCATCTAAAATTCGTCCCAATTTCGATTTAATACCGGTAATGCGTGCCAATTGACCATCCACACAATCTAACACATTGGCAAAGACCAACAATGCGATCCCAATTAAATTGATAAACAAATTTTGCGGGTAAAACAGCAATCCTGCTCCTACGCCCACAAAAATAGAAAAAATGGTAACAATATTTGGTGTAATGGGCGTATGCCGCAATAGCATCGCAATACGAAATCCAACCGGACGATAGAACTTTCTATCAAGCCAGTTTTCTGTATCTAAAGACTTTAATGAAGCCTCAAATGATATAGGGGTATCTAATTTCATTGCACAATAAAGAGTATATAAAACAACCTCTCTTTTTGAGAAAATATCTTTGCAAATTTAGTCAAAAATTCATACAAACCCAACCTCCCTTCATTCATATAAAGAAAAAGGAGGAAACAAGTCAAATCGAATTCCCTCAAAAGTATCGAAAATAAGTTGATTAGTTACGAATGTGCGAGGCTTATTGATAGCTGTAGCCACCATCGCAAACCACGATTTCTCCGTTCATATAGTGATTATTAATCAACAACATATAAACATCAGTCAACTCTTCCGGATCGCAAAACCTACCGGCAGCAACCTTTCTGGTGATATTATGTCTAATTTCGTCAGGTTTATTTTTTTGCCATTCGGTATCCACAAAACCAGGAGCCACTGCATTGACACGAACCTGTTTTTCCATCAGAAATTTGACTAAGTTTTTAACCAACGCATGAACGGCAGCTTTCGTAACACCATAAGCAAGCGAAAGCGAGTGAGGTTGAATTGCCATTAACGATCCGGTGAAAACCACATTTCCTCCATGAGAGATATATGGATAGATTTTTTGCAACAAAAACGTCGGGAAGTGCACATTAACCATAAAAACCTGCATCCACGATTCAGGGTTTATAGAGAGGAATGGCGAACGATCTGTTGATCCGGCGTTAAAGACCATGACATCAAGCATCATGTGATGTTCATCAACAAAAGAAACAATCCGGTCAATGCTACTCCAGTCACTGCTATCGGCCTGAAGCAAAAAAACATGATCGGGAAATCGAAGTGACAACGAGGAGAAAACAGAATCTGCTGTTTCATTGTCGGTGGCATACGTCATAATTACGGAGTAACCTTCACACAGCAACCTTTCGGTAAGTGATTTGCCGATTCCTTTCGTGGCGCCAATGACTAATGCCGTTTTATTCATATGAATTCGTTTTATTTTTACACTAAGGAGTGATGGCACTCGCATGCAGACATTATCATATCCTTGTATGTAAAAAAATTACATGTTCGGTGAATGCATAATGGATTTCGGTTTAGCTTGTCGCTCAGCGTTCAAATGTTGATCGTAGTTTTCGAAAATTGTTTTTTTCAATGACGAC
>DAHXOX010000131.1 GCA_027364655.1 Paludibacter sp.
AACAACTTCGCACGAAATGGCAAATAGCCACCTTTTCGTTCTTCGTAAAGATCGCCTCCATGAAACCGTACCACACTTTTCAATGACTTGTGTTCAGTATTCAGGAACGGAATCAGCAATGACAATTTATCGCCCCAGTAGGAATAAACCACTGTCTCATCATTAATTAACACACGCAATTCGTTCATACATTGTCGATTGCCATAAGCTGCCCGTAATACAAAAAGAGCTGCCGCCCAAACACGAAAATGCACAGAATGTTTATAAACCGATTTAGCAACCAATTCTTTTAAAGCAAAACTCAACGGACTTAGATTTAAAAGGCCGGCAACGAAAAGTCGTTTCTGATTTTTAGGATTAAACGAAAGAAACGGATTATGAATCACTACATTGGATGCTTGCGAACGAAAAGTTCCTTCTCCGTGCAACGGAAAAAGATGCACCGATTCAAAAACATTTGCCAGAAACTCCATTTCGGTTTCCAGAAATGTCTCTTTCAATCCATAGGGAAAAGAATCAGTCAAAACGATCAATCGTTTGTTCATAAACAACGTATCTATTTTATTGTAATATCTTTTGGTGGCTGAAATTCAGATACTAAATGACGTATGGCCATGAATGGGTGACTCCACATCATACGCGGTCCGGCATAGCGCATCACTTGACGAATGCGTTCTTTTTCTTCCGGTCGGTAACAATGCACCGGACAGTTTTTGCAAGTCGGTTTATTTGGTGCAAACAAACAATGACGCAACCGAGCAGTCGCATAATCAGCCAATTGTTGACATTCTGCACACAACTTCTTCTTTGTGTGATGGTGATTTCGACAATAAATGCCGATCATTGCTTCCATTGTCTGTTGTTCACGCGCAATGCTCATTTTCAAATGGATTATTCATTTAATTGTTTGGTAATCAGAGAGTCGGTTGTCCTGATTTCATATTTTCTTATCTTCATTAACTTCCGTAAATTCAGACACCTACTACTATCTACTACTTTTTTCAATTTCCTCTTTCAAATAACGTCCCGTAATTGATTGTTCGCACTGCATCAATTGTTCCGGAGTACCTTCAAAAACCACTTCTCCCCCATATTCGCCACTCTCCGGCCCAAGGTCAATAACATGATCAGCACACTTGATTACTTCTAAATTATGCTCAATGACAATGACGGTATGCCCTCGTTCAATCAACGCATCAAAGGCTTTCAGCAACGTTTTGATATCGTGAAAATGCAACCCTGTTGTGGGTTCGTCAAACACAAACAACATGGGCGAAGTTTTTTCTTCAGAGAGAAATGAGGCCAGCTTCACGCGTTGACTTTCACCACCGGACAAGGTGCTCGACGATTGTCCCAGTTTTATATAGCCCAATCCGACATCTTGCAAAGGTTGCAACCGTTTAACAATCTTTTTTTCAGTTAATCCTTTGACGGACGAGAAAAATTCGATCGACTGATTAACAGTCATCTCTAACACATCAAATATAGTAACGCCACGATACTTTACATCCAATACGTCCGGTTTGAAACGTTTACCATGACACTCATCGCAAATCAACGTGATGTCTGCCATAAACTGCATTTCCACTGTCATAACGCCTTCTCCCTGACACGCTTCGCAACGACCTCCTTCAACATTAAACGAAAATGTGGAAGGGGTGAAGCCGAATTGTTTCGCTAATTGTTGTTCAGCAAAGAGTTTACGTATCTCATCATACGCTTTGAGATACGTAACGGGGTTTGAACGAGACGATTTGCCGATGGGATTCTGATCGACAAATTCGATATCCGAGACCAAATGAAGGCTACCAACTATGGCATTAAAGGAACCTGCACGACCAGCTGTTCCGCCTAACGCTTTTTTCACAGCAGGATAAAAAATATCCCGTACCAACGATGATTTACCGCTCCCGCTCACCCCGGAAACCACGGTAAATACATTGAGAGGAAAACGCACGTTGATATATTTCAAATTGTTTTCGGAAGCGCCTTCTATTTCAATGTAATTATTCCATTTACGTCGATGCAACGGAATGGGTATTGTCTCTTGTCCCGTTAAATAATTCAGCGTAAACGAACGTGATGTTTCCGTCAAAACCTTATCAGGAATTGGCATTGAAGTTGCTAAAACCACTTCTCCACCCAAACGACCCGCTCCCGGCCCCATGTCGATGATATAATCGGCTGCACGCATTATGGCTTCATCATGTTCAACCACTACCACGGTGTTTCCTAATGCTTTAAGCTGATGCAACACTTTGATAAGCAAAGCTGTATCGCGAGAGTGCAACCCAATGCTCGGTTCGTCTAAAATATACAACGATCCCACAAGACTGCTACCTAACGATGTAGCCAAATTGATTCGTTGACTCTCGCCACCAGAGAGCGTGTTTGACAACCGGTTGAGGGTGAGATATCCCAATCCTACATCGAGAAGAAATTGAATGCGATGGTTTATTTCGACCATCAGCCGTTTAGTTATGACTAATTCTTCCGTGGAAAAGGTCAAAGAGTCGAAAAACAGTTTCAATTTACTGATAGGAAGATCCACCAGCTCCGTAATAGACCGTCCACCCACCTTAACCCATTGAGCCACATTTCGTAATCTACTTCCATTACACTCCGGACAAATTGTTTTGCCACGGTAACGCGCCAACATTACTCGATTCTGAATCTTATATTGGTGCTCTTCTATAGATCGAAAAAAATTACGTATCCCTTGAAATGCAGAACATCCATCCCAAAGCGTCTGTTTTTCCTCTTTTGTAAGCTGAAAGTAAGGCCGATGAATCGGGAAATGAACTTTGGATGCACCGTGTATTACTTGCTGTTTCCACTCGCTCATCACTTCGCCGCGCCAACAAGCAACAGCATCTTCGTAAACTGACAATTGTTTATTGGGAATTACTAAATTTTCATCAATCCCAATCACACGGCCAAATCCCTCGCAAACCGGACAAGCTCCCAACGGATTATTAAAGCTGAACAATTGAACCGATGGCTCTTCAAAGATCATCCCATCGGCTTCAAATGATTTCGAGAAAAGATGTTGTTCAACGCCAGTTTCGCATGGCACTTCGACAAAACAGCTATTTTTTCCTTCAAAAAAAGCTGTTTCCACTGAATCGGCCAAGCGTCCGCGGGTCTGCGAGTCATCATTGACTTCAACGCGATCGATCACCAACAGGATTTCCTCATCATCACGCAATGCTTTGTCATTCAGCACGTCATTGATGCGTACATACTGACTTCCCCGTTTGATTCTGGAAAACCCCTGTTTTCTCAATAAATCGAGTTGTTGATGCCACGTGCGATCATTTCCCAAAACAATGGGAGATAACACCACAACAGAACTATTTGTAGGCAATGACAACACAAAAGCCACCACATCATCGACGGTATGTTTTTTTACTTCGTTACCCGAAATAGGAGAGTAGGTTTTGCCGATACGAGCAAATAATAGCTTGATATACTCATAAATTTCAGTCGAAGTGCCAACTGTAGAACGAGGATTGTGCGTGTTGACTTTCTGCTGAATGGCAATGGCGGGTGGAAGTCCTTTGATAAAATCGACTTCAGGTTTGCTCATACGACCCAGAAATTGCCGTGCATAAGCGGAAAGGCTTTCTACATAACGCCGTTGTCCCTCAGCATACAACGTATCGAACGCCAAAGATGATTTTCCAGATCCGGATAAACCCGTGATAACCACCATCGAGTTACGAGGAATCTCCAAAGAGATGTTTTTTAGGTTGTTGACGCGAGCGCCGTGTATCGTAATATTTTCTTTTGAAGCCATAAAATCAGACTATACTATATCCACAAAACGTGGGCATCTGTTGAATATACAAAGGTAAAAATAAGTTGGAGTTTATCCTGTTAGACGTAAACCACATATATATAAAAGAATGAAAAGAGAATAGACAACAGGAAAATGCACAAGTAAAAGTGATTCCAATATATTTTTTGTTGCAAAAAGGCAAAATGACTCAAAAACGAAGTATCTTTGGCCAAAATTTCAATCTACAGCGATAGATTGTTGACGTAAATAATATGCAATCCATTTCATAAAACGTTTATTATGAATAAAATCGCAAAAGAATTCAAGGAATTTGCGCTTAAAGGCAACTTAGTGGACATGGCCATTGCTTTTGTGATGGGAGCCGCCTTTGGAAAGGTAGTAACCGGTTTTATTGCCGGCATGGTAATGCCAATTATCGGACAATTGACAGCAGGTGTAGACTTTGCGTCATTGAAAATTATCTTGTCGGCCGCACAGCACAATGCAGCCGGAATACTCACAAAACCCGAAGCTGCTATTCGCTACGGGGAATTTATCACTATCCTCATCGATTTCTTCATTGTGGCGCTTGTCATGTTCTTTGTAATTAAGGCTATGAATAAGATGAAAAAGAAAGAAGAAAATAAACCTGTAATACCGCCTCCTCCCACCGCAACAGAAGCATTGTTGAGGGAAATTCGCGATTTATTGAAAAAAGAAGACGAGCATGCCTGAAAGCATTTGATTTCTTCAATTTTCTTGCATATCACAAACCGAATTCAATAGTTAAATAGATATTGAAATATAGGACAGAATTTTTTGAATGTAAAAATAACATCTTCAACTAATAAAAATAAGGCTCGAACAATGCAAAAACAGTTACAAAATATTGATTATTTAAAAAGTAAATATCCCATAATAAATAATATTATATATTTATTTGATTAATAAATTCACCATGCCAAATTATAGATTTTTATTATTTGATTTAGATGATACGTTGTGGAATTTCAAAGAAAATTCAAAAGCTGCTTTAGAAGATATTTTTGATCAATATAATTTGCAACATTATTATGCAACATTTGATGAGTATTCCAAAAGCTATGAAGAAAACAATCAGACATTATGGAGATTGTATGGAAAGCAGCAGATAACAAAGTCGTTTTTGCATGTTGAACGGTTCTTAGCTCCATTGCGACCATTCGGCATCTTAGATACTTCATTGGCAGGCGAAATGGGAACGGCCTTTTTAGATCGCTGTGCCGAGAAAACCACTACGATGCCTCATGCCATTGAAACACTCGAATATTTGTATTCCCAGTACAACTTATCTATTATTTCTAATGGGTTTAGCGAAGTACAATATAAAAAGTTACATCGTTCAGGGTTGTCTTCTTATTTTTCGCATGTGTTTTTGTCAGAAACCATTGGCTATCAGAAACCCAAGCCTGAATTTTTTACTGAAGTATTATGCGAATTAGGTGCTTCAAAAGAAGAATGCTTGGTAATAGGAGACAACTATGAAGCCGACATCGAAGGCGCCATGAATTTTGGGGTAGATCAAGTATATTATGTGCCTGATAAAGAATCAATTGATAAAACAGCACTGCCGAATGCCCCAACACATATTATTCATGATTTAGCTGATTTGTGTCAGTTGTTAAAGTATTAATAATGAGAAAGTCCTATAACTTGATGATTTTTAATCATTAATTGAAGTCTATTTTTTAGCAAAAAGGAGGAGTTTATAGAAATTCTTTTACCTTTGCAATCTCTTATCCTATTAAAAAAGAAGTATGTACGGAATTAACCTGATGAGCATTCTTCCTCTTAGAAGTGAAGCATCGGAAGAGAGCGAACAATTAACACAGCTGTTATTTGGTGAGTATTTTATTATTGATGAGTGGTTGGATAAATGGGTTCATATTGAAAATGTACGCGATGGCGAGCGTGGTTGGATTGATCGGAAGATGATGACGCCAATAGATGCTAAAACGTTTCAACAACTTTGTGATAATCCACAAGTTGTGTCATGTGCTGCCTTTTCCTATGCTACCACAGACACCGGTGAGAAAATGCCATTGCCTGGGGGTGCTGTACTTCCTTTTTATGAGATGAAAAATGAAACGATGACGGTAGCAACAAAACGTTATAAATTCTCCGTTGACAATATTGTCAAAGCTCCTAAAAAAGAAGATTTTGTAACGTTTGCGCTTAGTTATTTGAATTCACCCTATCTTTGGGGAGGAAAAAATAGAATGGGTATTGATTGTTCGGGATTAGTTCAGGTAGCTGCTTCAATGTGTGGCGTATTATTGCCTCGAAATGCTCGCCAACAAGTAATGGTTGGAAAATCTGTCAATTTTTTATCAGAAGCCGAACGAGGCGATTTAGTCTTTTTTGATCACGAAGATGGTTATATTAGCCATGTGGGTATTTTGCTGAATGATCATGAAGTGTTGCATGCTTCTGGACAAGTGCACATTGCGTCTATTGATCATTATGGCATACGTTCTGTATACACGGGCACTTATTCGCATACATTAAGAGCAATCCGTCGCTTTTTATAGTCACTCATATTTATTGTTATTGAAAGATGTTGAGATTAATTGAAGAAATGAAGAATACTTGGATGCCACTGATTAAGTACTACATTAATGAATTTGTTACTTTTTAAAAAATAAGAAACTTATTATTTTTAATAATGATAGTTTGTTTTACTTGAAATTTAAATCACGATTAATTTATGAAAAACGAAGAAGAATGTTTGTATTGTAGTCGAAATAAAAAACAAAAAGATTTGATGATAGAGATTGCTGATCTTGGCGTATCTACGCTCTTTTTGTTTAAAGAACAAAGTTATCGGGGACGCTGCGTGTTAGCGTATAAAGATCATGTCAATTCTTTTTACGAATTAAGTGAAGAAAATCGGAATTTGTTTATGAATGATGTGTCAAAGGTAGCCAATGTTCTGAATGCATTATATCATCCCGATAAGATTAACTTTGGCTTTTTCTCTGATAAATTACCACATTTACATGTTCACATTGTCCCAAAATATATTGATAAAACTTCATGGGGAATGCCCTTCTTGATGAATCCAAATAAGGTTTATATGTCCGAAAAAGGGCTGAATGAAAAGGTGGATAATTTAAAAGGTTATTTTTTATAGCCGTTTACGATAACCTATTATTTTACTTCAAATACATGTTCCGGGTAACGTACCTGAACTAAATATAATCCGTTTGGGTTTACTGACGAGCCTGCTTTGCTTCTGTCTTTTGCTTCGATGATGGCTCTGAAATCATTTTCAACCAGATTGCCACGTCCGACTTGTATTAAAGTACCGACAATGGCTCGCACCATATTGCGTAAAAAACGATTGGCAGTGATGGTGAATACCCATCGTTCGCCTCTTTGTTCCCAATAGGCTTCTTGAATATCGCAATCGTTCGTCTTTACATCAGTATGTAATTTGCTAAAGCTGGTAAAATCTTTGTATTCTAACAAAATGGATGCTGCTCGGTTCATAGCATTAAAATCTAATGGAGTGAAAATGGCGGCAGTCGTTTGGAGATAAAAAGGATTCTTGCTTGTAACAATCCAATATTCATACGTGCGACTTATGGCATCAAAACGTGCGTGTGCGTGCTGAGATACAGGTTGTATTTGATGAATGGCAATGGCTGGGGATAAAATGCCATTGAGTTGTTTAATCACAAGTTGAATGTTATCAACTAAAGGCAAATCCGCATGTGCAACCATTTGACGGGCATGAACGCCGGCGTCTGTTCTACCTGCCCCGACGATTTCAATAGATTCACCAAATAAAATAGCCAACGCATCTTCTATTTCTTCCTGAATGGAGAGACCGTTGGGTTGGATTTGCCAGCCGTGATATCCGCTTCCATTGTAAGCAATCCAGAGAAAATAACGTTGTTTTTCCATCACTTAGAAGGATAAACCGGAACTGAGAGTCGTTGCCCGATGTTTAAATCGTCTTTTAGCAGTTGATTAATTTGTTTTAGTTCATCTACTGAAACATGATAAGCTTTGGCCACTGAAGATAAAGTATCACCTGGCTTTACAATATATTCTTGCTTTGTGGTTGTGTCATTTTTTGCAACATCTGCTGAGTTTGGCGTTAATCGAAGCACTTGATTTTCTTTTAGTTTCCCTTTTGCATTGAGGTGGTTATACGATTTAAGTTGTTCCACCGTAAGATGATATTGATTTGCTATCGAATAAAGTGATTCGCCTTTTTTTACAATATGTTTCTGATTAGTATCCGTGTCCGTTACGTTTGGTTTGCTTTGAACGGGTTGAGCCGGTTTTTTGGCTTCAGTTGCCTTTTCGTGAATGGGTTTGGAGACTACTACAAACGCTTTTTTTGTTACTTGAAGCAAAATTTCTTTGCCTGGCTCTATGATTTTTTGTTTGCGGGGAATGCCATTCCATGCTTTAATATCTTGTTCTGACACATTGTATTGGTTGGCTATTGATGCGAATGTTTCTCCTGGTTGTACAATATGTTTCTCGGTTGTAAGATATGAGGAATACAATGTGTCAAGTTGAACGTTTTTTGGCACATTTTCTTTGGCTTTTTTCAATTTTAGTGTCGAGTACGTTGCGTTATCAGCTTTTTCTTCTTTTGGAACTGGTTGTGTTTGAAGATTTTCAGAAACAAGGGGTTTTTGTTCTGTTTGAGATTCTTGAACGCTAATTTTTGGTGATGCCTCTGATTCAGACATAATTTTCTTGCTTCTGATATTAACCGTAATGATTTCTCCCGGTTGTAAAATACTCGACCTTAAATGATTCAGGCGTTTCAGCGCAGCAACATTGGTATGATATTTTCTGGCTATGGTATAAAGGGATTCTCCCGAACGAATGCGGTGGGTCTGTCTTATTGTCACTGTTCTTATCGCTGGCGCAGTCTTCTTTACAACTTGTTGATTTTCGCTATTATCAGGTTCAGTAGCTGTAAGAGAAGGATTAGCGGTGGATTCCTTTACTGCCTGTTTGATGATAAGTTTTTCCCCTCTTCGCACGCGATTTGTAGTTAAATGATTCCACTCCTTAAGGTTTCGGGTGGTTACGTGATATTTTCTGGCTATGGATAGTAATGTCTCATCGGATTTGACAAAATGAATAATCTCTTTTAATGCATCTCCCTGATTGTCATTGTTTGCTGATTCATCAAGTTTCACAGAAGCCACAGTGTCGTGTTTTTTAGAAATCTTGAGAATAAGCCTTTCACCAGGTTTAATTTTGTTCGACGTAAGATGATTCAATTCTTTGAGTTTTTTTTCACTCACATGGTATTTTCGAGCAATAGTATAAAGCGATTCTCCTCGTTTAATTCGGTGGATAGTTTCAACTGATTGTTCTGGTGTATTTTCGTTCGATGCTATGTTGCGAAGCGACTGAGGCTTTTCGAGAATAAGTTTCTGACCTGGTTTTATTTCGTTGGATGTGAGATGATTCAATTCTTTGAGCTTTTCTTCACTTATATGATATTTTCTCGCAATAAGATAGAGTGACTCTCCTCTTTTGACCCGATAGTCTGTCACATCTGCAAGTTGTACTGGTTCCGATGTGTTGTCGTAAGGAGTATATGATTCAGGAAGATTGACGGTATTGTAATGATACAGACTATCGTGTGCAAGTACACAACATCCTGTAACATATCTTTTTGCATAATAGCTTTCTAAACTGTTGTCAATGCGTACGCCGCCATCGTATGCAGCATGAATAAAGTTGAAACCTCCATCAGCGTTATGCCCTATAACAATACCCACGTGACCGATACGATCTCTTCTGCTATTGCTACCTTTGAAAAAGACTAAATCTCCTTTCTTAAGCTGATCAGTTGCCACTTCACGGCCATCATATACTTGATCGCGTGATGATTCTCCCAGCGGAACTCCAAAACGTTGAAAAACATAATGAGTAAACCCCGAGCAATCGAACCCGTTTGGACCTTTTGATCCAAAGTGATACGGCGTGTTTAGCAATGTTTTGGCATATTGGACAAGTGAATCGCGCAACTCAATATTTTGCTGAAATGAATGAGCCGAAACTGCCATCACATTTACCCAAAGCAATAAAAAAAGATAGTGGCGCATTTGTGTAGATGTTTTTGGTTGATGATTAAAGTTATGATAAGAAGAAATCGTGTTTAAGGGAAAAATTGAGTAAGCGGTTTAATGTATAAAAGCTGGTGTAAAACTGCCTCTTGACGAATGTTCATCAAGCCATGATTTGCTTTTTCGGTTTTTGACAAGGTTTCTGTGGAACAAATATAGAGGAATTATTTTGGAATGTCCTTGACGATTTTCTCGCTTATCGGAAGTTTTAATAATTTTTTGTGATAGAATTGACGTGTCGATGTAGCAAAATACAGTCTGGATGCCTAAAAAAACCTTTACTTAGATTGTTGTTTTATAGAGTTTTAATCGTTTTCATTCAGCAATTAATTGATGCAAATGATTGATTTCCCAAAATGACTAAAATAAATCATTCAACCATGATGTTGTTATATTCATTCGCTTTTTTTGTAGAGGACGATGTGTTAAATTGCGGTTTTTTATGCTTTATACATACACTGACAATGAGTTACGTGTTCAGCTTATTCTAATATTCATTATTCGACAATAACTGCATCTCCTGAATCTGTTTAATCTTCTATCGATTAATCATTTTGATTAAAACAACATTATCTTAGCCAACCCAACCCTGCTTCCCATACACAAATATGATTCTGAACCATGAAACCATTGCACTATAGTTTGCGAAAGTCATGGTGGCCTGAATCTCTTGCAGAAGCAAAGTTCGCAAGGTAATACCCGTTTAATCCTGCATTTACTAAGTTGAATAACCTAAAACTCAATACAATAAATACTGGAATAGCGATACGAAACGAGCATATAAATTATTTACACCCAAGAACATGATAATGTTGGCATACGAGTTCAATACGCCATTTTAAAAACAAAATATTATCGTATAAAACTTGGTGATGTGTATAGTGAACCACGATGTCAGCTATGAGCCAAACTTATCCAAGTTCAATTAGCAGTGTATCTGTTGTTGCAGCTATAATTGAGATATAGATTGACTTATATGGTTCTTTGTCATTTTGCATATTTACAATGATATATCTATATGCATTTCTGAGATGATAAAAGGAAGAGCAAGATAAATAAATAACCAAAATCACCATTAAAATTATTGGATTCTCAAAATTATCTTGTTACTTTGTACAAAATCCTTTTTCGACAATTCCCTCTTTGGTGCGTGGCGTTGATGTTGCAGAAAGGATGTGACTTGATCTCCGGCGATGGTGCAATCGATTAGGTTGTGTTGTTTGCTTGTCTAATGTACGTGAGAATTACCTCACACACTGTGTTTTTTATCACATTCATTGTCACACCAAGCCAAGTGCATAGTTTATTTGGCATAAAAATGAAAGGAAATCGTTATGAATTATCTGTATTTAATTGTAGTTGTAGTGATTGTGTTTTTCTGGGGAGTTCGTATTGTTCGCCCCACACATCGTGGCTTAATTGAGCGATTGGGTAAGTATCACCGTTTTGCAAATCCAGGGTTTCACTGGATTGTGCCGATCATTGAACGAATGTATCCCGTGAATATTACAGAGCAAATGGTCAATGCCGACCCACAAGAGATTATTACGAATGATAACTTGAACGCAAGTGTGGACGCACAAGTCTATTTTAAGGTAAAGGAAGACGAAGATAGCGTGAAAGGATCACTTTATAATGTGAATAATTACAGATGGCAAATTGTAAACCTTGCCCGTACTACTCTTCGTAACATTATTGGTACCTTAACCTTAAAGTCGGCCAATAGTGAGCGTGGAAAAATCAACGCCGAACTGCATCGTACGTTGCTCATTGAAACACAAACATGGGGCATCGAAATTGTTCGTACTGAACTGAAAGAAATTGATCCTCCACGCGATGTACAAGAAACCATGAACAAAGTGGTGAAAGCCGAAAACGAAAAAATTGCCGCCATTGACTTTGCTTCCGCACGCGAAACAGTGGCCGACGGAGAGAAACGTGCCAAAATTAAAGAGGCCGAAGGTTATAAACAATCACAAATATTACATGCTGAAGGGGAAGCCGAAGCCATTCGTTTGGTAAATGAAGCCGCCGACAAATATTTTATCGGCAATGCACAATTGTTAAAAAAATTAGACACGCTTCAAGCATCATTGGAAAACAATGCTAAAATTGTCATCCCAACCGGAAGTGAGTTAGTCAACATTATTGGAGAAATGGCTGGTGTTGTGCCATTAGAACGAAAAAAGAAGGAATCGTAACGAAGGCATAACATCGTGGCACCTAAGTAAAAACCCACTTGCAGTTATTCTGCAAGTGGGTTTTTTGATCGGATATTTTTTCTATTTCTTCAGAATTAATTACCATCCAAATGTTTCCCGTACTGCGGCGTACACAATATCACCTTTCACAATATTCAAGCCTTTGTTCAATTCAGGTGTCATTTCACAGGCTTTTTCCCATCCTAAATTCGCCAACATCACTGCATAAGGTAATGTCGCGTTTGTAAGCGCCAATGTTGAAGTATAAGGAACGGCACCTGGAATGTTAGCTACGCAGTAATGGACAATCCCATCAATCGTATATGTTGCGTCAGCGTGTGTAGTAGGATGCGAGGTTTCAAAACAACCACCTTGATCGATAGCAACATCTACCATCACGGTTCCTGCCTGCATTGTTTTAAGCATTTCTCTTGTTACCAAATGTGGTGCTTTTGCTCCGGTAACAAGTACTGCCCCAATAATTAAATCAGCATTCCGCACCTCTTCAGCAATAACATAAGGAGATGACATTAAAGTTTTTACGTTTGGAGGCAATACTTCTGCCAAATAGCGTAAACGAGGCAATGAAATATCAGCCAAAGTGACATCAGCTCCTAAACCGGCAGCCATCCATGCAGCTTGAGTTCCTACAACTCCACCGCCAAGAATAAGGACTTTTGCAGGTTTCACCCCCGGTACACCACCCAAAAGAACACCTTTGCCACCTTTGGGCTTCTCTAAGTATTTTGCTCCTTCTTGAATCGACATTCTGCCTGCTACTTCTGACATGGGGATCAACAAAGGTAACGAACGATCAGGACGTTCCACCGTTTCATACGCTAAACACACAGCGCCGCTTTCAATCATGGCACGAGTTAATTGTTCATCCGAGGCAAAATGAAAATAAGTAAAAAGCAGTTGCCCCTTTTTGATTAATTTATACTCAGGTTCCACAGGTTCCTTTACCTTCACAATCATATCCGAAGCCGCATAGACCTCTTCAATGGTTGGCAAAATCTGTGCGCCCACAGCACGATACAAATCATCTGAAAAGCCACTGCTTACACCGGCATCTTTTTGAATGTAAACAACATGACCTTGTTTGACTAACGTGGCAACACCCGCAGGTGTTAAACCAACCCGATTCTCATTATTCTTAATCTCTTTTGGCGTTCCAATTTTCATATCATATAATTTTAGGTTGAAGTTTGAGCGTGTAAAGTTGGCATATTTAAACCAAAAATCAAAGCAGAAAAAAGAGAAAAATGATCAAAAAAAATGTTGTAAAACATCCTTTGCAAGCAATTCAAACACAAAAATTTCATTTTTGGCATCAAAATGAGGCCATAAACAAGAAATAAGTATTATTAACTACACCGATAGTATACTGATAAGAAGGATATTATTGAAAACAAATATCATATATAATTGACAGATAAGCTTATGCAATAAATACCTGAAATCAAAGTGTATAAGCGATTTGCGGTAAAATAGATAAAAACACCCCTTTTTATTGTGAAAAATGTTGGTGATATTTGTCCAACGAAATTGCTAAACAAGGATGAAGATGAAAACAAACAGTGCCAATGAATTGTGGCAACGATGCACACAAGTTATTCGAGACAATGTTTCGGAAACAACTTTCTCGACATGGTTTGCTCCTATCATTCCACTTTCATACGACAATCATATCTTTACCCTGCAAGTGCCAAGCCAATTTTTTTACGAGTACATCGAAGAAACATTCGTTGATCTTTTGCGTATGACGATTCACCGCGAAGTAGGCGAAGAAACAAAATTGATGTATCGGGTGCTGATGGATCGAAATGCCGGCACCAGTACCACCATTCCCAGTGACGAAAAAATAAAACCATTTGCAACGGCACCGACCAGAAAAGAAAATCCATTTACCCCTCCTTCTCAAGTTCAAAATATTGATCCACAACTGAATCCTATCTATAACTTTAATTCGTTTATCGAAGGAAGCAGCAATAAATTAGCACGTACTGCTGGACTTAGCATTACCAAAGATCCTGGCACCACCATTTTCAACCCACTATTCATTTATGGTGCTTCCGGCGTTGGCAAAACCCATTTAATGCATGCAATTGGGGTACAGACAAAACAATTACATCCTGAAAAAAGGGTACTTTATGTTTCGGCCAATCTTTTCCAGATACAGTACACGGATGCTGTACGCAATAACACGGTGAATGATTTTTTGAACTTTTATCAAAGTATTGATGTGTTGATATTGGACGACATCCATGAATTTGCGGGGAAAAATGGCACACAAAACACCTTCTTCCACATATTCAATCACTTACATCAAAACGGCAAACAACTTCTGTTGACTTCCGATCGCTCTCCTGTTGTGTTACAAGGTTTGGAACAAAGACTTCTTACCCGCTTCAAATGGGGATTATCAGCAGAAATCAGTCAACCCGACTTTGAGCTTCGCAAAGCTATTTTGAAACATAAGATTTACAAGGATGGATTGGAAATCTCTGACGAAGTGGTCAACTACATAGCAAAAAACGTAATAGATAACATCCGCGATTTGGAAGGCGTCATCATATCCTTGTTAGCCCATTCCACCCTCACTAATTGTTCAATTGATTTGAAATTAGCCGAGAAGGTCATTTCCGGCATTGTAAATATCAAACCAAAAACCATCACCATTGAGCACATCCGAGATGTTGTATGCGATCATTTTGGACTGAAAATTGAAGAGATGCTCTCGAAACGAAGAGATAGACAATTAGCTCAAGCACGACAAATTGCCATGTATCTGGCAAAAAACTTTACTCAGCATTCATTATCCGCTATCGGAGCCACCATTGGAAAACGCGATCACGCAACCGTGTTGCATGCATGTAAAGTAGTTGCCGATTTAATGGAGATTGATAAGTCATATAAAGGCTGCATTGAGGAGATTCAGCAAAAAATCAACGCATAAACCTATCTTGATTTTCCACTTCAAAAAAAAGAACATGAATGATTTTCAAAACTATCATGTTCTTTTTTATTATTCAATACCAAGCATATAGGTGCAAAATCAATCTATGTTTTGAAAACAATCCATGGTAGTTGTGAGCTACTGATTGAAAAATTGTTTTTTAAAAAAAACAAAAATGACTTGCATCTCCAAACAGAAAGCACTACATTTAGGCCATGAATTTATAATGTGTTTCTAACCTTATAATATCGCACCATTATGACAAGAACGATCACTTTTAACGAATTGAGAAGAGTTAAGGATAGCCTACCATCGGGGAGTGTGAGCAAAATTGCTCAAGAATTAGGCCTTACTGATGAAACAGTACGAAACTATTTTGGAGGCCATAATTTTAAAGATGGAAAAAGTTGCGGCATTCATATTGAACCAGGGCCTGATGGTGGATTAGTAATGTTAGACGACACTACCATTTTAGACGCTGCATTACGCATCATTGACGAACACATGGAGCTGGCACACCTCTCTCATCATTAAGCCTAAAAAAAGCAACGGTTGAATATTTCACCGTTGCTTTTTTTCTTTTGGTTTCCGCTCTTTAGTTTTCTTCCTTTTTAGGTAGGCGAAAACTTACGTATAAATCGATCAGGGTCGATAAAAGTAAGCCTGCTATCCACAAATAATAGTGTACAAACATGCCATAGGCTGATGCCAATAACACCAAGGTGGAAAAAGCATGAATCATATTCAACCGTTTGGTTTTATAGTTTGCAGAATCGATAGGTAACACCACACGAACTACAATCAAAAACACGGCGCCCAACGAAAACAGAAAAGGAGCTATAGCCATTTTCCCAAAATAGAAAATGGTGCCCAACATCAACAGAATATAGCCAGCCCCGTAAATCCCCTTCAAAATCAGCATTCTTTTCGATTCATTCCACTGCATCTGCTTTATTTTTCTTTAATTATATAGACATCTTCATTCGCCCGTTTCATTCCGTAAGTCTCTCTCGCAAATTTCTCCAAATTCGCATTACTCGTCTTCAATTCATTAATTTGTTCAAGATTGCGTTGAATGGTTTGATTATAAGTATCAATCTGATCTTGTAATCGATGGATTTCCTGCTCATTCTCAATACGTTTAACAAAGTTGTTTTCGTCAAAAAACGACATGAGAATCAAGAAAAACCCAGCCACCAACCAATATTTATAATGGTGTAAATGAATGAAAGGTTTGCTCAGTTTTACCCAAAATCGTTTCATATCACACGTCGATTAAAATTTGAATGCTCAATAACTTATGCAGTCATAAAACCCTTCTACTTGAAAAGACGAAACAGATCGTTCCCATTTGCATAAAGGAGCAAAGCAAACAAAAGAGCAATACCTACCATTTGTGCATACTCGAGAAACTTATCGCTTGGCTTTCGTCCCGTGACCATTTCATAAAGCAAAAAGAGAGTGTGACCGCCATCCAAAGCCGGAATGGGAAGAATATTCATAAAGGCAAGGATGATCGACAAAAATGCCGTCAATGCCCAAAAACTTTGCCAATCCCATACGCTGGGGAAAAGAGAACCAATGGTGCCAAAACCTCCAATTTGTTTTGCACCTTCTTTGGTAAACACAAATTTAAGCTGCTTGACGTACGACGACAGCTTATCAACACCCATACTAATACCGGCAGGAATGGAAGCTAACAAACCATACCGTATGCTTTTTGTCTTAAAAAATTGCGTGAATGGCGCCAAGCCTACTCCCAATTTTCCTGAAGGATCGAGTGTCACCTGTTTAGTCATGGGCTTTCCTGCTCTCACAAACGTCAGTGATATCATTTTACCTTTGTTATCCGACAAGAAAGGCATGATGTCTTGTGCCGCAAACATAGGTTTCCCATTCACCGCCACCACGCTATCGCCTTTCTCCAGCCCTGCGGTTTGAGCAGGCGAACCATTTACTACCTGATCGATCACAAAGGGAACCAGAGGCGCCATAAACTGTTTTTCATGAGCACCGATAACTTGTTCTGCGAAGTTAGTCGGTAACTTCATTTGCACCGTCTTCCCATCTCGTAGTACCGTTACAGTCGAGGCGCCATCAATCAGAATTTTTCCCACGGCATCGTTTGGCTCATCGACAGGCTTATTATTGACCGACAGTAAAATATCTCCATTATGAAACCCATTCTTCAGAGCAACTTCAGAAAATTGCATTCCTAAACGTGCATTTTGTAAGGGGAGATATTCTTGTCCCCAAACAAATAGAATCATGGCATAAATTACTAAGGCGGTAAAAAAATTAACCGTTACACCACCCACCATGATCAATAACCGCTGTAAAGCTGTTTTACTACGAAATTCCCAAGGTTGAGCCGGTTTTTTCAGGGCTTCGGTATCCATCGATTCATCAATCATACCGGCTATCTTGCAATAGCCACCTAAAGGCAACCACCCAATTCCCCATTCAGTAGTTTCATTGAAACGTCGCCAATCATCCTTTGGTAAATCACTAATGGGAATCTCTTCCATCTTTGCTTTTCCCTTTTCATCTTTCACCTCATTGCCATCCGAATCCACCATTTTGCGATACATATCGGGAACGTTCGGTGCAAAAAGCCGAAACTGCCATTTCCCGTTGATCTTTTTGCAACGTAACAGCGAAAAATAAGGATTGAAGAATAGGTAAAATTTATCGACTCGTGTCTTGAAAATACGTGCAAAAGTAAAATGTCCCAACTCGTGAAGGAACACCAAAATTGACAAACTCAAAATTAACTGGGCCGCTTTAATCCAAAAAGTCTCCATTATTCAAATAATTGTTTATTAATACTC
>DAHXOX010000151.1 GCA_027364655.1 Paludibacter sp.
TCAAATTCCAGCTCTACAGAAATAGCCAACCTGACGACACCGACAAACAAAACAACCCTATACACGGAAGAAATGGCCATTGCCCTGATCAAACAAAAACACTATGAAGAAGCCTTAGAAATATTACATGCCATACGTTTGAATATTCCGGAAAAAAGTGTTTACTTTGCAGACCAAATTCGTTTCCTTGAAAAAATTATAGCAATTATTCATAAATCATAGACCTATGTACACGTTAGCAATCATTTTGATTGTCTTGGCTTCAATCCTTTTAGTGCTGGTAGTGTTAGTCCAAAACTCCAAAGGAGGCGGTTTAGTCTCCGGTTTTTCATCATCCAATCAAATTATGGGGGTTCGCAAAACAACCGATTTCTTGGAAAAATCGACTTGGACACTTGCCGGTGTCATTGTTTTATTCGCCATCATTTCAACTGGAAGTGTAGAAAAACAATCATCACAAACAACATCTCCAATTCCTGAAGGAGCAGCGGCTGCACAACAACAAGAAGCTTCCAAAACGGCTATTCCGAATTTTAACGAAACGTCAAAACCCCAACAGCAGCAGCCACAAAAACCTACGACTCCGGCACAGTAATTTGAAAAAATAGCTGTCGTTGTGATAGTCATAAAGTGATTTCAGAAAATCGTTTTATCTTTGCATCGCAAACAATCGGGGTGTAGCACAGTTGGCTAGCGCGCCACGTTCGGGACGTGGAGGTCGGAAGTTCGAGTCTTCTCACCCCGACATAATAAAGCCTGTGGATCGGAAGATTTACAGGCTTTATTATTACATCAAGATGCCACAAAATCAATCGAACTCTAAAAATAGTTTATTATGAAACGAGCATGTATAAACAATTCGCCAATGACAATGAATGAGTAAGCGAGTTCCATATGTCCATAGTGTAAAAAATAAAACAAATTCATATGAAATACAGAAATTTTGGCAAAACAGCAATTCAGCTCCCGGCTATCGGACTGGGATGTATGGGAATGAGCCACGCCTATGGCGAACCCAATGATGAAGAATCGATTGCCACTTTAGAAAAGGCTATCGAAATCGGAATCACGTTCTGGGATACAGCAGATATTTATGGTAACGGAAAAAATGAAGAGTTAATTTCAAAAGTACTCAAACCCAACCGCGAAAAGATTTTCATTGCAACCAAGTTTGGGTTTCGCGCCAACCCTGACGGAAAACTCGGTAATGACTTTGACGCATCTCCAAAATATTTGAAGACTGCCATTGAACAAAGTTTGAGACGACTGAAAACTGACGTGATCGATTTATACTATGCTCATCGCATTGACCCAACTATTCCTGTCGAGGAAATGGTTGGCGCTATGGCTGACTTGGTTCAGGAAGGCAAAGTGCGTTTCTTAGGATTATCTGAAGCCTCAGCCACATCGTTACGAAAAGCATATTCTGTACATCCAATCAGCGCTTTGCAAAGCGAGTTCTCCATATTGACACGCGAGGCAGAAAAAGAGATACTCCCTACTTGCAAAGAATTAGGCTTAACGTTCGTTCCCTTCAGCCCGTTAGCAAGAGGGCTGATGACAAACACTTTAAATTTAAACGAACTGAAAGATAACGATTTCCGTAAAACTTTACCTCGTTATCAACAGGAACATATCGAAAATAACACAATGCTTGCAGCAGGATTTGCCCGTATTGCTCAAAAGAAAGGATGCACTCCATCGCAGTTGGCTTTGGCATGGGTGTTGGCTCAAGGAACTAACATCATACCGATACCAGGCACAAAAAGGAGAAAGTACTTGCTTGAAAATGCAGGCGCCATTGAAGTGACGTTAGACCCTCAAGACTTGGCAGAAATCGAAGTTTTGCTGGCGACATATCCAAACATCGGCGATCGTTACAGTCCATCAAACTACAAATTAGTAGATAAAAGCTAAACCATTGAAATAAAGAAATTTAATTTTCAACGAATTAAAAACCATTCTGACTTAATGCCGGAGAAAAAATCCTTATCTAAATTTCAGATTATTCTGATGGCCGTTGCAGCGGGCGTTTCAGTGGCTAACATCTACTACAACCAGCCAATTCTTAAAGAAATTGCTTCGTCATTTCATGTGACCGAAAACCAAGCCGGAACGATTTCCATGCTTTCCCAAATTGGTTATGGGATGGGACTTTTTTTTATTATCCCGCTCGGAGATAAAATCAATAAGAAGAATTTAATTCTAACATTGCTATCTCTGTTGACTGTGGCTCTTTTTTTTATGACTGTAGCCGGTAATCTGCATGTAGTTTGGGCATTAAGCCTTCTAATAGGAATTCTTTCTGTGTCAGTTCAGGTTATTCTGCCTATGGCAGCCGGTTTAGATTCGGAGAACAGAGGAAAAACAGTAGGCACTATCTTTTCGGGCATTTTTATCGGCATTTTAGCGGCAAGAGTGTTGAGTGGGTTCATTGCCGAATGGTTGGGTTGGCGTTATGTTTATGGGTTTTCAACCATGATGACGCTTATCATCACTGTATTGCTGAGAATATATTTGCCAACTGTCAGCAATGAGTTCAAAGGACACTATTTTACGTTGTTG
>DAHXOX010000152.1 GCA_027364655.1 Paludibacter sp.
GAATGCAGCGATGATGCACCGGTTGTGGTAATGATTTGATTTGCCTGAATGAGAATTTTTTCGCCATTTGGCAATATGCCTTCCGCTGTGAAATGGTTATTATCGGTTGGGTTAAGTGATAATTGCAGAATCCCTAATAAAAATTTCTCTTCACCGGCCGATTTCATCAATGCGTGCGTCAAGTTATGAAGGCCACCCTGCGCCGAAAAGATACGATGAGGTTGTTTAGTCGGCTTTTTCTCTTTCAGTTTCCGTTTTACCAATTGCATCTTTACAGAACCACCGATAAAACTGCCATAGTTTTGTTCCAACTGATACAATTTAGGCAAAGCAAAACGTGGCACTAAATATGATGGATCGCCTGCATAAACACCGAGAATAAACGGATCGACGGCATAATCTAAAAAACTTTTACCCATACGGCGCTTTACCAATTGATCGAGTGTTTCGTTGGGATTTGTTCCCGGTTTGCGAAATGGCTCCATCAACAGACGGAGTTTATCTGAGAACTTGAACAATGGTGTCGTTATGCCCCCTAATACTCCGTTTGGAAGTGATTGCCAACGATTATTTTTTAGAATAAACCGTTTATTGACGCTGTTTTCCGCCCATTCTAACGTACACAAAGAAGATAAGTCGTCGAAAACCTCTCGCACAATTTCATTATTCATCACGCCGGTACTGGGACCTTTTTCAAAGACGAATCCATTCTCTTCGCCGGTTTGAATAGCGCCGCCAACCTGCGTTGCTTGCTCAACAACCAAAAAGGAACGACTGTTTTTTTGTAAATAATGAGCTGTGGTAAGTCCGGTAAGTCCGGCTCCAACCACTAAAATATCAGTTTGAAGTTCCATTGCGTCTGTTTTTTAAATGAAACGTTTGATTGATTAGACGGTGCGTGAATAGCGCATCGTGGAATTGTTATCTAATAACGGATCGAACAACATGGCTACATTACGTAGAATCATTCTGCCAGCCGGCGAAACCGTAAGTTGGTGATTTGACCATTCTACTAAATGATCGTTAATCATCGGGTGCAAGCTGTCAGGTGAAAAGGTGGTGATGGCAAGCAATTGTTCGTATGTCAAGCCACATTGTAACGCGATTTGATCCAAATCAATATATTGGTTGCACATCAACCCTTCGATGACTAAGCGACACACTTTATCATTCTCTGTCAGTACATATCCTTTATCGGGAGCAACACCTTGTTGAGAAATAATTTCCATGTACGCATCCGTGTTTTTATTGTTCTGAACGTAGGCATTCTCTAATTGCGTTATCGACGAAGCGCCAAACGCATAAACCTGTCCCAAATGGCTTCGGGTACAATACCCCATGAAGTTGCGATGCAAGGTACGCGTATGAAGCGCTTGTGCCATTTCATCGTGCGGACGCGCGAAATGATCAAGACCGATGGCATCATAACCGGCGTTCGTCATGCGCTCGTAAGCAACACGAAAAAGAGACAACTTCTCTTCGGCTGATGGCAAAACGTGTTGTTCTAACACTTTTTGTGCCGATTTAATCCATGGAACATGCGCATACGAGAAAGTGACGATGCGTTCAGGATTTAGCGCAATGGCCTGATCGATGGTTTGCTGAAACTTTTCGGCAGTTTGAGTAGGTAATCCATACACGAAATCAAGATTTACCTCCATTTTATGTTTATGCAATGCTTCCACCACCGTTTCAATGGCCAATTTCGAGGGTTTTCGATGAATGATGGAAAGCACATTCAGATCAAAATCTTGTATCCCAAGGCTGATGCGGTTAAAACCCATTTCAGCTAATTGATCAATTTGCTCAAGCATCATATAAGCCGGATTACATTCCATCGCAACCTCAGCATCAGGCGTAAAGGCAAAATGAGCGCGAATAAGTTCCATCACGCCGGCAATATAACGCATCGGTACTGCGTTCGGTGTTCCACCACCCCAATGCACTTGCGAAACACGACGCGTTGTGTCGAGATGCGAAGCTATGGTCACGAATTCCTTTTTCAACATTTCAAAATAACGCTCCGTAGTCGATTTGTCACGCATTATTTCGCTGTTGCAACCGCAAAAGTTACACAACTGAGGACAAAAAGGAACGTGAAAATAGAACGAAAGATTGTTCGGCTGCTGTTGATTGGATTGTTGCAGTAAATCAATGAATGATTCCACCTTAAACCCCGACTGAAAGAAATTAGCAGGAGGATAACTTGTATAACGAGGCCCGGGACGATCGTATTTTTTTATCAAATCATGATCTAAAAGGAGTTTACTCATAATTCTTTCTTTAAATGAAAAGGTTCCAATTGTTTCTGTGTGCCATTATACAAAAAGAAGACAGCTCCAAAAACAACAAACCCGATTGCAGTTTCAATATAGAAAAGAGAAGAAAAGCCCAACAAGTCGGCTAATTTACCAAAAACAATTGCAAAAATAATTCCCATTAGGTGCGTGATGACGATCTGAAGAGTATAGTCCGTGCCTTCTTTCCCTGACCGTACTTTTTCCATAGAAATGGTATAAATGACGACGGACGATAGCGCGTATGCAATCCATAAGAGCGCAATACCGACATAAAGCAAATATATGGAAGCGTTATGCCCAATCAAAATAAAAAATGCAGCAGCTACAACATTGATCAATGCAAAGAGACGAAGACCACGCTTGTTTCCAATCCTTTTTAAGATAAAACCACCCAGCAAAGCTCCTGCGGCGCCACAAGCGGTGCCAAAAATACCGACCATGAACGCAATCTCTTTTAACCCATATCCCAAATCGACCAAATATGGCTTTAACAAAGAAAGAATTCCGAGAATTCCACCATAATAGACTACAAGTAAAAGGGTTTGTTTGCCAATACCCGGCAGTTTGAAGAAACGAAACAAATCGCTGTATTTAATGCCGGCTTGCACAGGAACTATTTCAGCGGCATTCCTTTTATTGACAAAGAGCGATAGCGGAATGAGCGCAATCAAAACAAAGCCACCCAATGCAATCATTACCCACGACCATCCGGTTACAGCATAGAGCAACAACAACACGCCACTACCCAATAAAGTACCACCAAAATTACCAAACGATTGCATGCTGTTGCCGTAAGCACGCTCTTCTTTTTTCAACATCCGAATGGCCAACGCATCCGAAGCAATGTCTTGTGTCGCCGAAAAGGCAATTGCCAAAACCATGAGGATGACCATGAGGTGAAAGTCGAAATGAAGGTTGAAAAAAGCAAGGACAAAAATCGTCACGGCATACATAAGTTCCGAGCCGATGATCCATCGCTTGTAGTGCAAATGCGACGAACTATGCTTGTCAACCAAAGGCGCCCAGAAGAATTTCAGTATCCAAGGAAGTTTCATCAATTGCAGCAAAGCAATATTGGTCAACGAGAAATGCTCCATCCGCATAATGATGGGCAAAACCGTTGAAAAAAAGCTCATCGGCACCGATTGCGCAATATAAAGCGAAAATAACGTTGAATATTTCTTGATCGGTGTCATGTATACAACAAAAATGAGGAAATCAAATCGAGTTTAATGAATGCTTATCAATTAGTTGATAGAATATTCTCCTTGTTTGAAAAGGTGTATAAAGGTATAAAAAATCAACGAATATTCGATTTGCGCTCGTGTGTCGATTATGCCATGCCTTTAGAAACGTTTATGATACGAAATGCCAAAAGTGGTTGGCGTTCCTTGTTGACCATACCAATTGCTTCCAAACTGAAACACATAAGCATGGTAGGACGTGCTAGCAAGATTCTTACTCCAAATCGAAATATCGCCCCAAACGCCTTCAAAAGAGATGGAACCGTCGAGCAACTGATAGGCAGGATCAGCATGTGTATTAGCATCGTCCCAATAAATTTTCCCAACGCCATTATAAGACGCATTTAAGCTGATCGCGTTCACAAAAGAGTCGTGAATCGGCAAACGAAGTTGAGTATAAATGCTGTATGTTGAGAGCGGCACAAACGGCAAGTGGTTTCCGCCATAATTAAGCGATTGTGCAGGGTTGGGTTGAAAAAACAGATATTTAGCTTGCGTTATTCCGGCACTTCCACCAAACGTGATTTCATCAATCGGGTGATAAACAACTTCCGCTTCAGCACCTTTTGAGAAAGTCTTTCCTGCATTTTGATAAATATTTCCATTGCCTACAACGGCCCGTTCGCTTACTTGTTGCGAACGCCAGTCGATGTAAAACAAGTCGGCATTGGTAGTCAGCTTTCCATCCCAAAACGAGCCTTTGAATCCCACTTCGTAATTGTACGAATATTCTGGTTTGTAATAAAGGTCTTGAGGACGTGCTGCACCAAAGTTAAATCCACCGCCACGATAACCCTTTGACCATGTGGCATAGATAGACGTCTCACGTCCTGTTTTAAAACGCAAGGCAATTTTAGGAGTCCATTGCGAGAAGTTGCCTTTATACAATGTATCCATTGCTACAACTGGCGTCGATTTCCCCCGCAAAACATAGAGATAATCAACCCCATTATGTTCATAATCATAACGAAGCCCAAACGTCACATCGATAAAATGAAGCAACGAATTAAGCGTTGCTTGTCCATATCCGGCAACACCTTCGTTGGTTTGCGTGCTCATTTTGTCATAGTTAATAGAAGGCATTAAACCGCTTCGCAAATTGATGGTACCATCGACGCTTTGTCTGAATCCAAAAACGCCACCGGTTAACGTCCAGTTCTTCCATTTGGTTACATCTGCCCTAAATTCTTGCGAATACGAATGTTGAGTGGTCAATTGAGTAACCGTATAAATATCAGCCGGTGAGAAATCCTGATCAATGTTTTGGTCATCGTTCATGTACTGAAAACTGGTAGCAGAAGTCAATACTACGTTGTTTTTACTATATGTGGCAGTCAAACTATTATCAAAGAACTTCCTGCGGTAGAAACTTGGGTGATTATAGTTGACATACGCCTTGCCGGTGGAATCAATCACGCCATAGGGATAACCATTCTCATCACTTTTATCACCACTCAATTTATACAAAAGCGAAAGATTTTCCGTTGGCGTATAGCGCAATTTGAGCATCCCGTTCATGGTTTCGTCACTGCCCACTTTCGAGTTGTTGAAATGATTGATGTAATATCCGTTGTGATTTGTGTAATCTCCCGACGCCAGCATCGTTAATTTATGATCAATCAGTGGCTGATCAATGGAAAGACTGTAACGTTGAAGATTATAATTGCCGGCATCGATTGTAAAGTCGGTCGAAGGTTGAAACGAAGGCATGCGGGTGATGACGTTGATTAATCCGCCCATCGTATTCCGTCCGTACAAAGTACCTTGAGGGCCACGTAAAATTTCCACGCGTTCCACATCATTAAAATCAAAAACAAAGGTTGATTTATTAAAATAGGGCACATTATCGACATACAAACCCACAGAAGGATCGTTGATGCGCGAACCAACGCCACGAATATAAACAGGATCCGTCAGTTTCGATCCGTACGAAGGCATAAACAGGTTAGGAACAATGGACGTAATATTGCGTAACGTGTTAATTTGAAAATCGTTTATTTCAGCATGACTAATATAACTTACAGCAGCAGGTAGATTAGCCAAT
>DAHXOX010000176.1 GCA_027364655.1 Paludibacter sp.
GCATACCGAACAACTGATCCAAACTTCGTGCATCCGCTCCACTCTTTTTGTTGTTTACGCAACCCTTCAAACTCAGGTGCTTTTGCTATTTTATTCTTGGTTGCACCTCCTTTTGTTCGCATAATGACTTGATCACTACCTCGAACCGTGTAGAACGACATGCCTTTGATACTGCCGCTCAATTGAAAAGCTCCTTTTACGATGGCCATAGTTACTCTACTTTAGTGTGTTTATGTTTATTCGCTCTTTATTCTAATTTTATTTTAGGTACAAACGTAATTACATTAGCTATAAAACAGGGTTAACACAAAGATAAAACATATCTATTTAAATAAGTATTATGATTGTATTGTACCTGTTTTATATAAGTGTTATGTATGTATTATCTTAGAATAAGCTACGAATCAACTGCGAATAAACTACGAATGAATTGCCTGTTTGTTCCTGCAAAGTATATCCTTGATTTCGCCCAGTAATTGTCTTGTTGAGAAAACGACTTGCGCCCAAAAAATGCCGCAAAGCGCAAACCGTTGCATGTTACTTCGATAATTATCGCTAATTTTGTTTTTTACTGTTTTGTTGTTTTGCATTGCTGTTTTGTTGTGTGGCAAGCGCTTAATCAGTAGTTGTGTTGTTGATATATCTATTTGTAATATAGTTATTTATGGAAGATAGTAGTTTTTTGAATCAGATTCAGGAAGTGACGTTGGAAACTCCTGCCGATGCGATTATCGGTCACATTAAGCGATTATTAAATTCAGGAGAGCTGAAGCCGGGCGACCGCTTGCCGGCAGAACGTAAATTGGCCGAACAGTTCAACGTGGGGCGTGCCTACGTGCGTGAGGCTTTTCAAAAGTTGGAGTTGTATGGTATTCTGAAAACGTTACCGCAAAGTGGAACGTATATTGCGGGATTAGAAATATCGGCATTAGAAGGCTTGATTTCTGAAGTGATGAAATTGGATGATTATGATTTCTTCTCTTTGGCCGAAACACGATTAATTCTCGAAATCAATGCGGTGCGGCTATGTGCCATGCGACGCACAGAGGTTGATCTTGAGAAGTTGGATAGTGCTTTACAAGCCTATTTGAAAAAAGCGGATGAAGGGCCTTCGGCTGTGGAAGAAGATTTAATGTTGCATCGTACCATTGCCGACGGCAGTCACAACAAAGTGATCAAATCGCTGATGCTTATCATTACGCCTGACCTTATGCGCGATTATCATGCTTTTCGTGTGTGTCAAACCATTGATAATATGGCCGTAAAAGAACATATCTTATTGGTGGAAGCTATTAAACGCCAAGATGCTGATGCTGCTGTCGACATTATGCGAACACATCTCAGGGGCATTATGGCGTATGCAGTATCAACCACCGATCGGGTGACAGGCGAAGTGGAGACGTTGTAGACAGTAAGTTGCGGGATATAATAGGTATATATGCTTTTTAAACAAGATGTTATAATAGCATGTTCCATTTAATCAGCATGAGTAGGAATGGGCTTTATCTCATTTGCTAAAAATGAAAATTTCCTCATGGCTTCAGCCAAATGCGTGCTAAATAATTAGGCTAACAAACTGTTTTGGCTAAAGCCATTGATTAATGATGCTATTTGATGAATGGGCTAAAGCCCAATCCTATTCATAAATCTGTTTCTATAGGTTGAATTTCATTTCAATCGGAGTAATGTTCATATTTTGAATTGCCTCCAGATTTACTGGATGATTGTGCTGGTTTCAGAAAGTATATGACAAAATTTTGCATGTTTGGCTAACCCAATATAGAAGATGAATTTGGTTATCCTCTATATAAATCCGAAGACAATTGAAAGGGAAAGGCTATTGAATTATACTACTGTATCTTGAAATTTCTTAGCTTTAATGGCAATCTTTTCTGAATTGTACAGAAGAATATTGTTCATTTCGGTTTGTGTATTCGCTTTTATGTTTGCAAATGATACTTGAATCTACCAACGCTTACGATAGGCAGCCATCTGTGTAATAGTGCCCGATTTTTTATACCTTTGTATGTTCCAAAAATTGAGATAAGGAGCGTTTGCTAAAACCTATAGATTGCATGGGAATTTTTCAACTATTTTCAAAAGACAAACAAGAGACGCTTGACAAAGGCTTGGAAAGAACCAAAACCAGTGTCTTTGCAAAACTTTCGAGGGCGGTTGCCGGCAAATCGAAGGTGGATGAGGAAGTGCTTGATAACTTAGAAGAGGTGTTGGTCACTTCGGATGTCGGCATAGAAACGACATTGCGCATTATAGAACGGATTGAGAAACGGGTAGCTCGCGATAAATATATCGGCACTGCCGAATTGAATACCATCCTGAAAGAGGAAATTGCAGCCTTATTGTCGGAGACCAATCAAGAGACGGCAATGGATTTTGAAGCCGAGATTGAACATAAACCATACGTCATCATGGTGGTTGGCGTCAATGGGGTAGGGAAGACAACAACCATTGGCAAGCTGGCCTATCAATTTAAAAAGGCCGGCAAAACGGTTTATCTTGGAGCTGCCGATACCTTTCGAGCTGCTGCGGTAGAACAATTGGTGATTTGGGGCGAACGTGTAGGGGTGCCTGTGATTAAACAACAAATGGGTTCTGATCCGGCTTCGGTAGCATTCGATACCTTGACATCAGCCAAAGCGAATAATGCGGATGTGATTATCATTGATACTGCCGGAAGGTTGCACAACAAGGTCAATCTGATGAACGAATTGACCAAGATAAAAAACGTAATGCAAAAGGTAGTGCCTAATGCGCCGCACGAAGTGTTGTTAGTGCTTGATGGATCGACCGGTCAGAATGCATTTGAACAAGCACTGCAATTCACGAAAACCACACAAGTCACTGCCCTGGCAATCACAAAATTGGATGGTACGGCTAAAGGTGGCGTTGTGATTGGCATCTCCGATCAGTTTCATATTCCGGTGCGGTATATTGGTTTGGGTGAACGGATGGAAGATTTACAACTATTTGATAAAGATAAGTTTGTGGAGACATTGTTTGAACAGCATTAATTAAAAACACTCTATGAAGATTCTATTTTATTTATTATTGATTATGAGTAGTTTGGCATTCCCTGTAAAGGGACAGACGAAGTTTACGTTGCCTCTTTGGCCTAACGGAGCGGCAGAAAGCAATGGCATCACGGCAAAAGAAGTCATTGAGAATCATCAGATGATGGCCAATATTTCGGAAGGAGGCATTTCGGTGCAACTACCTGAAGCAAGCAAGGCAAACGGAGCTGCCGTCTTGATATGCCCGGGCGGAGCTTATCTGTATGAGGCCATTTATTACGAAGGATTTGAATTTGCTGATTGGCTTAATGATCATGGCATTGCCGGCATTGTATTGAAATATCGTTTGCCCAATGGACATGCCGATATTCCGATTACAGATGCCAAGCAGGCTATGCGTATTATTCGTGCCCATGCCACTGAATGGCACATTGATCCGAACAAAGTGGCTATTGCCGGTTTTTCGGCAGGTGGTCATCTGGCTTCAACACTTGGAGTTCATTACGATTTGGGCGATTCGACAGCGGCAGATCCTTTGATGCGATATTCAACCCGGCCTGATCTGATGATCTTGTTCTATCCCGTTATTACCATGAAGCTCGGAGAGACGCATCTTGGTTCGCGGCAGAATTTATTAGGAATGCATCCCACAGAACAGCAAGTTGATTATTATTCCAATGAACTGCATGTGACCAAAGATACTCCTCCTGCTATTTTAATGTTAAGTGACGATGATACGACGGTGCCGCAGATTAATAGCATTCAATTTTATCAGGCGTTGCATGCCAATAAAGTTCCTGCTTCTCTTTATATATTTCCATCGGGAGGTCATGGTTGGGGGATGCATACGAATATTTCTTTTTGGCAGGATTGGCGGGCTTTGTTGCTGAATTGGCTGCAGGAACGGCATTTTATTCCAGATGCAACAAAATAGGACGACAATGGAAAATGTTGTTTTGCAGTTGTCGAAAACGACAATGGGAACCGCTCCTGAAGAATTGGGGACGCTCTTGTTGAAAAATTATTTGTCGGCGTTGCTTGCCGAAGCGTTTTATCCTTCCTTTATTACTTTATATGCCGATGGTGTAAAGCTAGCGTGTGAGAATTCAGCTGTGTTGCATGAATTACAGCAACTTCAAGAGAAAGGATCTGTTTTGTTACTTTGTAAAACCTGTCTGACTTATTTTTCTTTATTAGATAAGGTGAAAGTTGGTGTAGTGGCTACCATGACCGATATCGTTACAGTACAGCGAAAAGCGGATAAGATGTTAAGTGTGGTATAATATACATTTCATAAATGGGATTTGGGCAAAAGCCGAAAAGAGATATATTTTATTTTGTGAGTATCCGTTTGGATACCTAAAGAAATATTATCTTTGTCATTCATCAAGAATAGGCTGCATATATTAATTGAAAAGTATA